>CAYYNM010000067.1:4661-14813 GCA_964472945.1 uncultured Methylomarinum sp.
GCCGAAGCAAAACGTTTTTTAGGCATTCTTCCTGCTAAATAGGCTTCTCTACCTGCCTGAATCCCTTTTTTCATTGCTGATGCCATCAGCACAGGGTCTTTTGCATCAGCTATCGCTGTATTCATTAATACACCTGCACAACCTAATTCCATTGCTAATGCTGCATCAGAGGCTGTTCCTACACCGGCATCAACAAGAATAGGTACCTTTGCATTTTCAACAATGGTTAAAATATTATAAGGGTTTCGGATACCTAGGCCAGAGCCAATAGGAGCGGCAAGGGGCATTACGGCAACACAGCCAATATCTTCTAAACGTTTTGCCGCAATAGGGTCATCATTAGTGTAAACCATAACGTCAAAGCCGTCCTTAACTAAAGCTTCTGCTGCTATAAATGTTTCTGCTACATCAGGAAACAAAGTTTTTTGGTCGGCCAAAACTTCCAATTTAACAAGCTTATGTCCACCTAGCAATTCGCGCCCTAATCGACATGTGCGTAAAGCATCTTCAACGGTATAACAGCCGGCAGTATTCGGTAAAATAGTATATTTATCGGGTGATATAACATCCAATAAATTTGGCTCACCTGGCATTTGTCCAATATTAGTTCGACGAATAGCAACCGTTACAATTTCTGCACCACTTGCTTCTATGGCAAGTTGTGTTTCTTGCATATCTTTATATTTTCCGGTACCTACTAATAAGCGAGAGCTAAATTTCTGGCCGGCAACTGTAAAACAATCCTCTTGTCCTCCTCCTATTGCTTGCACAATCTCTAGCGTATCATCAGCCGATAATTTTTTTTCTGAATATTGATTAAAAGGTAAAATTTCTTTATTTAACTCTACCGCAATCCGCTTTCCTGTTAAACCAAGCTCAGACACAATATTAGCAACAGTTGTATCCTCACCATATTCACGGCTATCGCCATTTACACTTATTCTCATGATTAGTTCCAGGTTAATGTTTTACTGATCTACGTTTTTGTACCGCTTTTGCCAGCCCGTTAAGTAGCAGCAGAGTATCATCCCAGCCTAAGCAAGCATCGGTAATACTTTGCCCATAGATAAGCTCCTGCCCTTCAATTACATTTTGTCGTCCAGCTTTAAGGTGACTTTCTATCATAACCCCAAAAATTCGCTTGTCACCATGACTAATCTGTTCCGCAACATCTTCACCCACCACTAACTGACGCTGACATTGTTTTAAGCTGTTGGCATGACTGAAATCAATCATAATATTTTGTGGCAGGTTTGATTTTTCAAGGCCCTCTGCTACTTTTTCAACATTGACCGCATCATAATTGGGCTCATCATTTCCACCACGCAAGATAATATGTGCATCTTCATTACCTGTAGTTGAAAAAATAGCTGAGCAGCCTTCTTTAGTGACCGATAAAAAATGATGTGGGCTCATTGCTGAGTTAATCGCATCAATAGCAACACTTATTCCACCGTCAGTTGCATTTTTAAAACCAACGGGGCAGGACAAGCCTGAAGCCAACTCCCTATGTACCTGGCTCTCAGTTGTTCTAGCACCAATCGCACCCCATGAAATTAAATCAGAAATGTACTGTGGTGTAATTAAATCCAAATACTCGGTTGCCGCTGGAATACCTAAACTATTTAAATCGAGTAACAACTGCCGAGCAACTCTTAACCCTTTATTAATATTAAAACTGGAATTAATTTCAGGGTCATTAATTAATCCTTTCCAACCCACAGTCGTACGCGGTTTTTCGAAATAAACACGCATAATAATGATTAAATCTTTTTGTAATTCATCTTTGGCTTTTTTCAATAGCCCGGCATATTCTTTTGCCGCTTTAGCATCATGAATTGAGCAAGGACCAATAACCACAACCAACCGGTCATCTTCATCAGCCAAAACTTGGTGTATTTCCTTCCTTGCAAGCAAAATAGTATTGGCCGCTATTTCAGTCATTGGAATTTCATTACGAACTTGAACCGGTGCAACAACATCTGTTGTTTTGGTTATTCTTAAGTCATCGGTATTAATTTTACTTTGCATGGTCTTTACTGATATACGCTTAGCGACTGATCTATATAAACTGTACATTTTAACTGTTTTACTCGTTTGAGTGTTATTTATAATTTTATCGCAACACAAGTTCTCTAATTTTTTCTCTTTCTTGTTTTGCAATCTAGGTATGTTATGATTTTAAAAATATGTAAAACTCACGTTAATTTGAGTATATTGGTTTAAATTTATAAGGAATATTTATGCCCCTTTCTCGTCGCCCCATTCAGTATTTACTACTTGTGGCATACAGTTTTTACTGCCCTACGGCCTCTTCAGAAGCCTTAAGCACAGCCATAAAAGTTGAAACTGCAGTTAACAGTGCTGCGATTAAATCACAAAAAAAAATTGATGTTTTAAGTAATAAAACCAGGAAAATGCTGAACCAGTACCGTTCGGTAACTCACCAAACGGACACCTTATTAACTTATAACAATCATTTAAATACCTTACTTTCCTCTCAGGAACAAGAAAAAATCTCCCTGGATAATCAGTTAAAAGAGATTGAAACAACGCAACGTGAAGTTGTGCCTTTAATTCTTCACATGCTGGACAATCTAGAAAAATTTGTTGCACTAGATCTACCTTTTTTACCTGAAGAACGCTCCCAACGCATTGACAAACTTAAGTCTATGATGGTTAGAGCTGATGTAAGCAATGCAGAAAAATATCGTAGAATTTTAGAGGCTTATCAGGTTGAAAATGATTATGGTAATACCATCGAAGCTTATAGAGCTGATTTAACTCTGCAGGGGGAAACTAGCTCTGTTGATTTTTTACGTTTAGGCAGAGTTGCCTTGTATTACCAACGCTTTGATGGCAGTGAAACAGGATACTGGAATAAAGAACAAAAAAAATGGCTCCCTTTAACGGATGAATATCGAAATGCAATACGTAACGGCTTACGCATAGCACGTAAAGAAACAGCACCTGGTTTATTAATTCTTCCTATTTCAGTTGCGGAGGCTGGGCAATGAAAAAGCTATTTTTTATTTTTTGCCTGTTATTTGTATCCCAAACTGTTTTTGCTGAACACCTAGGTTTAGACCAACTGCTAAGGCAGGTAAAAAAATCCCAGGGTGTTGAAGCTAAAATTAACAGAACGAGAGAGTCTCAATTTTTAACTGCAAAAAACAATCAGCAAGCCTTATTAAACTCAGCACTTGCTTCTCAAGCTAAGCAAGAGCGTATAAGTGAACAGCTAAAAATACGCCTGGATGCTAATGAAGAATTATTAACTCAATTAGAATCAGAACTAAAAGAGCGAAGTGGTGTGTTGGGTGAATTATTTGGGGTAGCGAGACAAGCAGCAGGTGACTTAAAAGCTGAGCTGCATAATTCTTTGGTTTCAGCTCAATTTCCAGGCAGGGAGGAACAATTAGCCACAATAACCAATAGCAAAGCCTTACCTACAATACAGCAGCTAGAAGCACTTTGGTTTACGCTACAACAAGAAATGACAGAGTCCGGAAAAGTTGTTTACTTCAATACTCAAATTGAACAGGCATCAGGAAAACCTCAAAATGCTAAAGTTATTCGTATTGGTACATTTAATGCGTTGGCAAATGGAGAATATCTGCAATACTCAACAGAGACGGGAAAACTTACCCAGCTTGCTCGCCAACCCGGAAACAAGTACCTTAATTTAGCTAAAGAATTTTCAGCCGCGACTACCGGCCCTTCAGCTGTCGGTATTGACCCCACTCGTGGCGTTATTTTAAGCATGCTTATTCAAGCACCTGATACTATTGAACGTATTCAGCAAGGTGGCTTAATTGGTTATATTATTTTAGCTTTAGGTACTATTGGTTTTATTTTTGCCCTGATTCGCTTGCTTAGTCTCACCTTGACCGGAAAAAAAATGAAACAGCAGATGCTTTCTGCCACAGCAATAGAAGATAACCCTTTAGGTCGGGTTTTTATTGCTGCTGAGCAAGACAAATCAAATAATACCGAAAATTTAGAATTAATTTTAGATGAAGCCATTACCCGTGAAATCCCATTTTTAGAAAAAGGGCTTTCAATGATTAAGCTATTAGCTGCTGTAGCACCATTACTCGGTTTATTAGGAACTGTAACCGGGATGATTGCAACCTTTCAGTCTATTAGCCTATTTGGCACCGGTGACCCAAAATTAATGGCGAGTGGTATTTCGCAAGCACTTGTCACAACTATGCTTGGGCTTTGTGTAGCAATTCCTTTATTGTTTTTACATAGCCTTGTCTCTTCACGAAGCCGGAATTTGATTCAAATACTAGATGAACAAACAGCCGGTTTAATTAGCAAGCGTGTTGCAAAATAACAATGATGTCTTTAATTGATTCTTTACAGCAATTTTTAAACATGGGTGGGGATGTACTTTGGATTATTTTCGGCATTTCAATTTGCTTATGGAGCTTAATAGTAGAAAAGTTTATTTATTTTAAACAAACTTACCCAGTACAACTTTCAAATTGGCTATCCGAATGGGAATTGCAAGCCAATAAAAATTCTCAGAAATCTTTATATATTAGAGAAAGTATTATTTCTGAAGCTAAAATTAATATGTCAAAAACTGTTTCCACCATAAAAATGCTAGTTGCATTGTGCCCTTTGTTAGGCTTGCTAGGTACGGTAACGGGAATGATTCATGTTTTTGATGTTATGGCCGTAACAGGCACAGGAAATGCGAGGGCGATGGCATCTGGTGTTTCCCAGGCCACCATCCCGACCATGGCTGGGATGGTCGTTGCGATTGCAGGACTTTATTTTAGCAAGTTGATAGAGCAACGAGTCAGCGATGAAACACATCACTTAACCGACTTATTGCAGTATTAATTATATTTTTTATTATAAACAAGTTAGGCCCTCACCATTAAAGATATACTTTTTTGGTGATCAACAGAGAGAACATTATGCGCCGCAGATCTAATCGCTCAAATAGCGAACAAGCCGCTGATATTGATATGACACCCATGTTGGATATCGTATTCATTATGCTAATTTTCTTTATTGTAACGACTTCCTTTGTTAAAGAGTCTGGAATTGATGTTAACCGTCCAACAGCACAAACAGCAACTCGGAAAGAGCAAGGAAATATTATTGTTGCCATTAAACCCAACGGTGATGTTTGGATAGACAAAAGGCAGGTTGATATTCGTGCAGTCAGAGCTAATGTTTCTCGACTACATGCAGAGCAACCTTTGGGAGCGGTCGTTATTGCTGCAGACAGGGAGACTAAAGTTAAAGTACTTACTCAAGTGATGGATCAAATTCGTTTAGCAGGTATTATGAACGCTTCAATTGCAACAGAAACAGAGTCAAAGTGAAGACATTTTTTATTTCAATTTTCTCTGGCATTCTGGTTTCACTCGCATTATTTTGGTTAATGCAAGTCATGATTAGCAATAATCAACAAGGCTTAAAAAAAACTCAAAATATACAGATGACCGAATTTGTACGTTTAAAGCATGAAACCAAGCTGCAAACAAAAGAGAGAGAAATACCTGATGAGCCTAAACCTGACAAACGTCCTCCTCCCCCTAAAATGACCATACAGCAAGCTCATATTACTCAGAGCAATGTCCCCCAAATGGATATACCTAACTTGGATATTCCATTACAAACCAATAGCTTTAATGGTTCAGCTATTCAGGGAGTACAAATGGGTATGGGTGCAGTCAGTTCTAATGTTATCCCTTTAGTACGAATCCCCCCTCGGTACCCTATGCGTGCAGCAAACCGCAGAATAGAAGGCTGGGTTAAAATTGAATTTACCATTACCGAAAGTGGAACAGTAAAAGATCCCGTCGTTGTTGAAGCTCACCCCAGCAAAGTTTTTAACAGGGCTGCATTACAAGCAATTAAACGCTGGAAGTTTAAAGCAAAAATTATAGGTGGCGAGGCTTTTGAGCAGCGTGCCGTACAAGTATTACAATTTAAATTAGCAAAATGATACGTTTACTGGCTCTGGTTTTATCCTTGATACTACTGTCTCCTGCTTATGCAGAAGATAAAGACAAAAAAGCAACAATTTCTCCCTGGCTTTATAAAAAATTACAAAAAGCAGAGAAACTGATTGCAAAGAAATCATACTCCCAAGCTGAGATAAAGTTAAAGGCCGTATTGCCGGAGACAAAAGCCAAAAGTTATGAAAAAGCAATTGTTTTACGTAGTCTGTCTTCAGTTTATGCCTTAAGTAATCAGTACAAAAAAGCGGCTAAAATACTGAGTCAAGCCTTAGCTTTAAATGCACTCCCAAGTAAGCAAGAACAACAAGCTATTTTAAACTTGGGCCAGCTCTATATGGCTACGGAGAATTATGCTAAAGCAATTAAAGTATTAGAACCCTGGCTTGCTAAAAATTCGACAGCTAATGTACAAATTAATGTGTTAGTTGCCAATGCTTATGCGCAATTAAAACAATATCGTAAAGCATTACCTTATATTAAAAAAGCAATTGCTAACACAAAGAAGCCGGCAGAAGCTTGGTACCAGTTAAATTTGGCCTTATATTATGAGCTGGAAAACTATGCTTCAGCAGTCACTATATTAAAAAAACTGCTTATAGCCTACCCAGATAAAAAACAGTACTGGGCCCAGTTAGTATCAACATACCAACAGTTAAAACAATATAAACAAGCGGTATCAACAAAGTATTTGGCTTATAAAAAAGGCTTTATTTATACAGAAAAAGAGCTTTTAGATCTGGTAAACTTATTCTTATATGTCAACCACCCGTATAAAGCCGCCGTTATACTGGAGCAAGCCATAGCACATAAAAGAGTTAAAAGTAACTCTAAAAATTGGGAAATCTTAGCGCAGTCCTGGAGAATGGCTAAAGAGTATGAGCGTGCAACTAAAGCATTGGAAAGAGCCTCTAGCCTTAATAATAAAGGCAGTTTATATCAACAGCTAGGACAGATATATGTGGAACAAGAACAGTGGGGTAAAGCGATCCAGTCCTTTAATAAAGCCTTAAGTAAAGGAGGACTAAAAAATACAGGAACAACTTATTTATTGCTTGGCACAAGCTATTATGAAAAACATAATGTAAAACAAGCTAAAAAAGCCTTTTTAAAAGCAGCTCAATATAGCAAGAATAAAAAAGTCGCAAATCAGTGGCTTCAATATATTCGCACACCAGCAGAGTAAGGTGTGCGGAGAAACGAAATCAAGGGGAGTCTCAGATAAACCTTGATTCCACTTTGTTTCATCAAGGCTACAAAATATTAACTCAGAGGCTGTGAAAAAATCATTCTTTTAGCCTCCCCTTTGAAAAAGGGGGATTGAGGGGGATTTTATAAAAAATAACTCATTGAAATAAAAGGTTTTATTTTAAGACTCAAACCTCTCCCTAATACCTCTCTTTGCTAGAGAGGGGGGAATAAAAGTTAATAAATTCACAGCTCCTCAGTAATTGACCGGTTTTTTATAAACCGGTAGTTTGTATAGAGCCATGTAAAATTTTAGCTAGAAACAGCACCTATCTCGACATCTTCATAAACACGCTTTTTTTTCCATCCTATAAATTTATCCTCAAAAAATTGTAAGTCATGGTCAATAGAATGCTCATAGCAACTTCTAAATAACCTTGCTGTTCTAAAAGCATGTAGCTCATCATCAGCAGTTACCGTGTCTACATTACCCACCTGAAATGTTTTATTTTTTGATTTTCTGTCTTTTACCCAAAAGACGGTATAACAAAGATAACTCTTATCTTTTCTATGGTCGTACTTAATTGTTCTTGAAACCCCAGTAACACCTGTTGTTGTCTTGTTCTTCGGTGGTTTTAAAAAGCGAGTTCGGCTACCTTTTAATACCACTAACATTTGGTCACGCCAAGTAATTGCCGCCTGTAGAGACTTGCCTCTATTTCCCCACAGCTTATGAGAAAAGTAGCGACTGCTCTCCTTTCCGCGTCGGACAATTCGCACTTGGTAGCCAAAAGCGTCTGGTTCTGTAATATGTTTATTTTTTGCCATAACTTATAAATCTCCGAAATATTTTTGGGTAAGAATACTCAAATTTAATTTAAGAGCCTTTTGATTACCAGAGACTGCGGTCAAAATCAGTTGCCCTTGATTAATTAAAATACCATTCATCAGGTCCTTAGAAATTTAGCAACAAAAAAATAAAAGATAAAGTCTTGTTGTTAATTTCGTAGGACAATGACTACAAATTATCAACAATGTTGAATAAAATATCAAGCTTTTTAGTATTTAAATTAAGCAAATACCAAGTATTTTAGTGTAGAATACAACAAATACACCCTTCACAGGGCCTGTATTATTTTATAACATTTTGTATTTTATATGTTTTTTGGAGAAAATAAATGAGCGTATTAGTAGGCAAACAAGCCCCTGATTTTACAGTTCCTGCGGTATTAGCTGACGGCGAAATTGTTGATTCTTTCAGTTTTTCTGAAGCAACAAGTGGAAAATATGCAGTCGTATTTTTCTACCCATTAGATTTTACTTTTGTATGTCCAAGTGAATTAATTGCATTAGATCATCGTATGGATGAATTTAAAAAGCGTGGCGTAGAGGTTATTACCGTCTCGATTGATTCTCATTTTACTCATAATGCATGGCGTAACACTGCTATTAATGATGGTGGTATTGGCCCAGTTCGTTATACGATGGCTGCAGATATTAATCATCAAATCTGTAAAGACTATGATGTTGAAGCTGAAACCCCAGCAGTTGCTTATCGCGGCAGCTTTTTAATTGACCAAAAAGGCATGGTTCGTCATCAGGTTGTTAATGATTTACCTTTAGGTCGTAACATTGATGATATGCTACGTATGGTTGATGCATTACAATTCCACGAAGAGCATGGCGAAGTATGTCCTGCTGGCTGGACTCAAGGCGATTCAGGTATGGATGCAAGTCCAAGTGGCGTTGCTGATTACTTAAGCAAAAATGCTGATGATTTGTAAGAAATAGTTCTAGTTTTTATAAGTACCCTTTCAATAGGGTGAAGAATTAAGGCGGAAGGCACCCTGTGCTGACCGCCTTTTTTATTCAAGCATCAGGTTGTCGCCTCGCTTTTTGATCTGATAAGTGCCGCTGTACTTCAGAGCGAGAGAGCAAAAGCAGTTCTGATTACTGCCAAGCTGGGCGCGAAAAATTGAAAGCCGACGTATTACAAAACACATTCCAAGCACTTCATTGGTTGGCGCGAATAATATAAGCTAGACTATTGCTAAACCAAGAATTTAAGTAACACCTAAATCAATTTAAAATAATTTGTAGGAAATGCTGATAAATATTTCTGTATTTACTGGCTAATATTGGTATAAAAATATACAAAACCAAGAGAATGGAATAATGAAGTCTGAATCCAAGAAAAAAACAATTCACTACAAAAGAGCAGTATTAACAAACACACATGTAACGCTACAAAGTCTTTTGGATGATGCTTTGAATGAAAAAAGTCTTGCTTTTAAGGCAAAAGCAAGACGTGAAGTAATTAATCCTGATGATGAAAGTTGTAGATTAATTAATCATCATGAAATATATAATGGGATGACTTTTGGCCAGTTGGTTTTTTTTGAACCTGGGAAAAGTCAGTCTCTTATTACTATTGATGATGATTCTGAATTTTTTAAGATAAACTCAATCACGCCTGAATCAATAGATAATAAGAGCAAAAATAAAAGAGAATTTGTAGACTCATTTTTATATTTTGGAGTGTTTGATAACCATGTTGTAGTAATGCAATCAACCGCTTTAAAAACAAGAGAACTTGAAACTCACCTTGCATGGCTTCTTGGCACTTTGACAGATGTATTAGATAAAAACAGTGCATTAATACTTCAAGATAAACCGTCAGAAGAAACAATAACTAAAATAGAATCATCTCCTGTAAAAAGCGTTCAACTTGGCACCCCAGTCGAAACAAGAATGGAGCAGGAGACAGAAGAAACAAAGAAGCAGGAAATAGTAGAAACACAGGAAGGGAGTGCAAAAAAAGTAAAGTGGATTCCTTGTGGAATGGGTATTGATGTGATGAGAGCTGCTCTTGGGGCTGATTGGTTTAATAAATTAGAACTTAAAGATTCATTAGACGAGGCCAATCTTCAGGTGAGTCTTGAAATAACCTATCTTAGGAAAACCACTAAAAATGGTC
>CAYYNM010000068.1:0-14730 GCA_964472945.1 uncultured Methylomarinum sp.
GAAGCGGTGTGCCGAGAGGGAGAAATAAAAAAGCTCTTTTTCCTTAACTTAATGATATTGATCATTACCCCATAAAACTAGCCTCTGTAGAAAAGGGTTCTCTCTACCCTCTGTTTTTCAGCACTTTACAAAAGCAATAATTAAAAGCTGGAACATAGAGTGATAGATTATTTTTATGGTTTTAGATTTTATTTCCTTTTAGATACAAACCTGACTGCGGCAGATATATAATTCATTATCCGGTATTATTTATTAGGTTTAATTGGGAGAAACGATGATTAGATTAGAGCGTCCAAATATGGCAATTAACGATCCTCGAGTTAGAACCGGCCCAAGCGCTTCACAAGTAAGGCGCTATCAAATGGAGAATACTTGGGATATTGCTACAACAGAAAGTCGTCAGCATATTATTAACTGGGTTGCAAATGTTGCTCAGGGAGCAACAAATGGAAAATTAAAAAATTTAGTTATCAGTTGTCATGGTAATCCAGGACAACTTCAGTTAGGGCAAGGGTTTGATATTTCACATGTTGCGTTATTTTCTGCCTGGCGTGGGTTAATTGAGAAAATTTGGTTGCCTGATTGTTTAGTCGCAAGAGGCAGGGATGGCAATGCTTTCTGTTCGAGTATGGCAAGGCAAGCCCAATGCTATGTTGTTGCTCCTACTGAGAGTCAATGCGATGAATTTACTACAATGCCTTATGATCAGCTAACTAGCTTCGAAGGTTTGGTACTATGCTATGGTCCAAATGGTAATATTAGCTGGCAAGGTCGTAATATGTCGTTATGGGAACATGATGATAATATTGGTAACTGGATCATTGGGCGGCAAGGGTGTGTCGGCACTCCAGACTAAACTGCATATGCTTTTGTGAAGTGTTTTCCCTTTCAGAGGCTGTGAAAAAACCATTCTTTTAGCCCCCCCCTTTGAAAAAGGGGGGTTGAGGGGAATTTTATAAAAAATAACTCATTGAAACAAAAAGCTTTATTTTAAGACTCAAACCTCCTCTAATACCTCTTTGCTAAAGAGGGGAGTAAAAGTTAATAAATTCACAGCCTCTCAGGATCACTTACTTTTTCAATGCCTCAATAATTCCCCTATACTCTTGTTCTCTTGGCCGGTGTATGAACACCCCTAATACACCTAGCAGGCTGAATATATATAAAGAGTTTATTTCATCCCCCAGTATAAACATAATAAAACCAAACATACCAACCGTTTCGATACTGGCTAAAGTAACTATAGTGGTGGTTAAATATCGGTTTTTGGCTGGGGTATCTCCAGGCATTGTGCGATTAAGCTTAAGTAAAATATGACGTAGTAAATTTGTCAGAGGAAATAAAATAATAGTGATGAGGTATAAGATACTTCTAATAAAAACTCGCTGTTCTTCGGGCAGGTTAATGCGTATATCTGCTCCTATAGTATGACAAATAATATTGTAGGTAATTAGCATTATCAGCATAATACCAACAATCATCCAATGTATAGTTAAGTCAGCTTTTATTTGTTTTTGACTTATCATAATATTCCTAAAGTATTGTTATTGGGCATCTGGTTTTTAAGTTTTTTCAACATGGGATTTGCGGTAAATTTTCATAATAACTAAAAAAGCTAAAAAATCATATACAGCATGAATAACAATAGGTATTAATAGGTTGCGCTCACCACCATAATCTAAAAATAGTCCCAGATAAATACCGACACCAGTGGCTAATACGGCATATAAAGGTGTAATAGCATGAACCAGGCCAAATATTAGGTTACTAACAATTAGCCCAGCTGCCATACCCCATAAATTTTCCATCCAGGGTTGAATAACACCACGAAATAAAATTTCTTCCGAAATACCGGCAATAGCAGCAAGAATAAATAAGTCAGCCCATTTATAACGATACAAACTGGGGCCTAATGTATCTAATAAAATCTGGCGGATTTTTTGTACTGAGTTAAATTTCATATGATCCATTACAAGGAACATAAAAAATAATGGCAACGTACCAAACAGGCCATAAAGCACAGCATTTTCGGAATAATACAGATATTCAAAAGGGTTAATACCCACTATCCAGCCTAAAATAATAGCAACTAAAATAAGAGAGCTTTCAAAATAACAAGCTGTTTTAAAGAAATTCTCTGGTTTAATGGGGGAATCAGGCATAAGTGTTAAAATATATGAATTTAAAATAATTGGATTATTGTAATGCAAAGTTATATTTATAAAAGCCTTAAAAAAAATGAGCTGTATCTTTACCTGCAAAAGAAGGATGATTTTTCAGGTGTTCCAGAAGTTTTATTAAATAGTTTTGGTAAAATCGAATTTGTAATGGAGTTAGAAATAACGTCTGAGCGGAAGTTAGCGAGAGAAGATGCTACGAAAGTTTTAGCAAGTTTACAAGAAAAAGGTTTTTTTGTACAAGTGCCGCCAACAATTATTCCGAATATCTTGGTCCAGAAAAATAGCAAATTGCATTAAGGGCTGTAGGGCGGACTTGAGTCCGCAATTAGGGTGATTCTGGTATTGTAATAGTGGGCTAAAACCTCTCAATTAGGCTTTAGGCAGTGTTACACCTTCTTGGCCCTGGTATTTTCCTCCTCTATCTTTATAAGATGTTTCACAGACTTCATCACCCGTAAAAAATAACATTTGAGCCACACCTTCATTGGCATAAATTTTAGCGGGTAAAGGTGTGGTATTAGAAAACTCAAGAGTGACATGGCCTTCCCACTCGGGTTCTAAAGGTGTTACATTAACAATAATTCCACAACGGGCATAAGTTGATTTTCCTAAACAAACCGTGAGTACATCACGAGGGATACGAAAATATTCAACCGTACGGGCTAATGCAAAGGAGTTGGGAGGGATAATACAAACATCAGATTGTACATCAACAAAACTTTGTTCAGAAAAATTTTTAGGGTCAACTACGGCAGAGTTGATATTGGTAAAGATTTTAAATTCATCTGAGCAACGGACATCATAACCATAGCTTGAGGTGCCATAGGATATAATACGGCCTTGCTCTGACTCTCGGACTTGCCCTGCTTCAAACGGTTCGATCATCCTGTTTTCACTCGCCATTCGACGAATCCATTTATCTGCTTTAATACCCATAATCTATCTTCAAGTCGTAAATATTGTTAAAAATGAGTTGCATACCATACCACAATGCGTGCCAGCGCAGAATATGCGAGTGATTTTTCACAAAAATAAATTTAAGCATTGCAATTTAATACGACCGGTCGCATAATTCACACATGGCAATTCAAACAAATAAACAAATTAAGCGCGAAAAATTACTTGATCAAGGTGTAAGTATGCTAATGGATCAGGGTTATCATGGAACAGGATTAAAACAAATTTTAGATGTGGTACAAATACCTAAAGGTTCTTTTTATAATTATTTTGGCAGTAAAGAAAAGTTTGCTGCTGAAGCCATATCTCATTATATAGAACCCTTTATTGAATTATTAACTCAGCATCTTAAAACTCCCGATATAGACGGATTGACAGCACTTAAAAATTATTATGCTGAGCTCATTAGTGAGGTAGAAAAATCGGGTTATAAAGGAGGCTGCCTATTAGGTAATATGATGGGCGAAGTGGGGGATACCAGTGAAGAGTGTAGACATGCTTTATTAAAGACCATTAAACGCTATAACTTGTTACAAGAAACAGCTTTATTACGCGCTCAAGAAGAAGGGGTGGTACGTAAAGACCGTTCTGCAAAAAGTATGGTTAATTTATTGTTCAGTAATTGGCAAGGCGCACTTTTACAAATGAAAGTAGAAAAATCTATACAACCCTTACAGATATGTTGGGATAGTTTATTGGATGACTATTTTAAAGCTTAAGGAACTTGAGGCTTTGAAAGAGTCATTATTTTTACAGTCAGATCAAGACGACTGGTCATATACAGAAGAGGAAAGATATGCCAAAATATATTATTGAAAGAGAAATTCCAGGTGCAGGTGATTTAACTGCTGAACAATTACAACAAATTTCACAAAAATCCTGTTGTGTTCTTAACGAGATGGGACCTCAAATACAATGGCTTGAAAGTTATGTTACGGCTGATAAAGTGTATTGTATTTATATCGCGCCTGATGAACAAAGTATCCGAACTCATGCAGAAAAAGGTGAGTTTCCGGCAAACTCTATTGCAGAAATTAAAACCATAATAGACCCAACAACAGCCGAATAAAATATAACTATTGCAGAGACGAGGCATGACTTGCCTTGCTTCTACGGAACCACGGAGAGTGGCAATTAAGTTGCGGTTTCTATATTGCCATTTAAAACCAAAAAAATAATTAAACATGGCTATTTACACACTACAGGTTATTACTCTTAAGTTAAGAAATAAATGGTTTTTTGTAGGAGCGGCTTTAGCCTCGATGTCGCGGCTAAAGCCGCTCCTACGTAAGTGAAAAATCGTAAAACTTCATAACTTACTGGCACTGAGTATTTTAAAAAGTACTTTTGTAAGCTTATCTGTAATACCTTAATAGTCATGTGATTAAATAAATAAATAAGGAAGGATAATGAATAAAACCTTTTTAAAAGCCTGTATTTTTAGTATGGGCCTAGTATCTATAACTGCCCCAGTACAAGCAGATGAAACCTGTCAATCACCCTATATGGCTAAAATAACTGGGCAGGAAGATTTTGTATATGTCTGGACTTTAGGTATGGAAGGCCTTGGAGATGAACAGGATAAACTGGTTACCGTTAGTGTTAACCCTAAATCAAAAAATTACGGCAAAGTGATTAACACCTTATCCGTAGGTGGGCGTAACGAGGCACACCACTCTGGTTTTACCGATGATAGAAAATATTTATGGGCGGGCGGCCTGGATACCAATAAAATTTTTATTTTTGATGTACATACAGATCCAGCAAAACCGGCACTAACTAAAGTAATTACTGATTTTGTCAGTAAAAGTGGTGGTGTTGTTGGCCCACATACAACTTATGCTTTACCTGGGCGTATGATGATTACAGGTTTATCAAATAATAAAGATCATGGTGGTCGTACAGGGTTGGTGGAATACAGTAATAAAGGTGATTACATTACAACTCATTGGACACCCACAGAAAGTAACTTGCAAGGTGCGACTAAAACCGGTTTATATGCTGATGGTTATGGCTATGATGTAAGAGTTCTGCCTAGAAAGAATGCGATGTTTACTTCTTCGTTTACAGGTTGGTCAAATTACATGATGGATTTTGGCAAAATGTTGGGTGATCCAGAAGCCATGAAACAATTTGGTAATACAGTGGTGCAGTGGGACTTACATGCACGTCAGCCTAAAAAAGTATTTGATGTTCCAGGTGCGCCATTAGAAATTCGCTGTGCTTGGGGGCCAAATCATAATTATTGTTTTACGACGACTGCATTAACTTCCAAGATCTGGTTGATTTATGAAGATAAGCAAGGGCAATGGCAGACTAAAGCTGTTGCAGATATTGGCGACCCTAGCAAAATACCTTTACCCGTCGATATTTCAATTCAAAGCGATGACAATATGCTGTGGGTGAATACTTTTATGGATGGTAAAACACGGGCTTTTGATATTTCTGACCCCTTTAATCCAAAGCAGGTTTTTGAGCAAAAAATTGGCACTCAAGTTAATATGGTTTCTTCCAGTTGGGATGGAAAAAGGTTGTATTACAGCTCTTCATTATTAGCTAACTGGGATAAAAAAGGGCAAGATAATGAGCAATATTTAAAACTGTTTAGCTGGGATGGTAAAAAGTTAACTGAACAGTTTTCTATAGACTTTATTAAACAAAAGTTAGGGCGCGCGCATCAAATGCGTTTTGGTGCTTATTCGCTTTATGCCTCAGAGCAAAATATTAAGCCTCAAAATCAGTTAGTATTGAAGTAATACTAAATGTAGGGCGGACTTTAGTCCGCCTTATTTATTCTAAGAAATGAGGGGACAATAATACCCGAAACTAAAACCTATAGGATGTGCTGAGGTACGAAGCGCATCTTACACTTTCCTATATTATTAATTTCTACTTCCTAACAATATGTTGTGGATAAATGTCCTCCCTACATCGCTATGAAAAACATAATAAGTATTTTAATAACAGGTTTAATCTATAGCCAAGTTATATTAGCCGCTTCCCCCGTTTTAGCACCAGGCTATAGTCCATTAACCTTTAAAGCCCCCATTGCAGGTAGCTATACTTTGCCTGTTATTGAGCCTGCTGCAGATGGGATAGTATTAAGTACAAGCAATCAAACTCAAAATTTACATGATTTAATGACGGATAAAATTATTTTACTTAGTTTTATCTATTCAACGTGCAATGATATTAATGGTTGTCCATTGGCAACAGGCGTGTTTCATAAAATAAACAGGCGGTTACAGCAAGATCCCGAAACAGCCAAGAAAGTACGGCTATTAACACTTAGTTTTAACCCTCTGTATGATACGCCTGAAATGATGAAACAGTATGCAGCAGGGTTTCACAATGATATTGTTGACTGGCAGTTTTTAACCACGGGTTCAGAACAAAAATTACAACCCATACTCGACCAGTATCAACAAAGTATACAAAAGATTTATGATGATAAGGGGCAATTTACCGGCACTTTTTCGCATATATTACGTGTATATTTGATTGATACCAACAAACAAATAAGAAATATTTACAGCGTTTCTTTTTTACATGCCGACACCCTGCTTAATGATGTAAAAACGCTAGTTAAAGAAATGGAAGTAAAAAAGCCACAAAACCCCCTATCTAAAAAAATAAAAAATAAGCATGCTCAAGTAACTTCCTTGGCAGAACGACAAGGTGTAGTAGCAGATTTATATAGTAATAGCTGGAAACCTCAATTGGGTTTACCTCTTGTACCAGAGCCAGAAGACAATCCAATCAATGCACAAAAAATAGTCTTGGGACGAAAGCTCTTTTATGACCGAAGATTGTCGCTTAATAATACTTTTTCCTGCGCAATGTGCCATATACCAGAGCAGGGCTTTAGCAGTAATGAAATGGCAACAGCGGTTGGTATTGAAGGTCGTACTGTACGGCGAAATAGCCCCACTATATATAATGTCGCTTATGCAAAATTATTATTCCATGATGGTCGGGAAAATACTTTAGAGCAACAGGTTTGGGGGCCTTTTTTAGCCCATAATGAAATGGGAAACCCTTCTATAGGCTATGTGGTAGATAAAATAAAATCATTTGCAGATTATAAAGATTTGTTTGAAAAAAGCTTTGCTAAACCAGCCAATATGATGACCATAGGACAGGCAATTGCCTGCTATGAACGAAGTTTAAACTCAGCTAACTCTCCTTTTGATCAATGGTATTTTGGCAAAAAACCGAAAGTTGTTAAAGCAACTGTAAAAAGAGGGTTTAAATTATTTACCGGAAAAGCAGGCTGTAACTCATGTCATCTAATTGAAAAAAAATATGCCATATTGAGTGATAACAAGCTACATAACACTGGGGTAGGTTATCAGGATTCTATGGGAACATCGGCAGAAATGCAGAAATTACAAATTGCTCCTGGTGTATTTGTAGATGTGGAAAGAAAACGTTTGCAATCAATTTCAGCAATTAAACCAGGCGACCTAGGTCGCTATGAAATCACTCAAAACCCGCAAGATCGCTGGAAATATAAAACCCCATCCTTGCGTAATGTAAATTTAACAGCACCTTATATGCACAATGGTTCACTTTCAACTTTAGAGGATGTTGTTAATTTTTATAATCAAGGTGGAATCAGTAATGAGAATCTTGATCCATTAATTAAGCCACTAGGTTTAACTCGAAAAGAAAAAAGTGATTTGGTTGGGTTTTTAAAATCCTTAACAGGAAGTAATGTTGAAGAATTAGTATCAGATGCTTTTGCAGCACCTATAGGTGATATGTAAAAAAACAGTAGCCTTGGTATAACGAAGTGGAATCAAGGTTTTATTAAGCCCCCCTTTGATTCCGCCTTGCTGCATCAAGGCTAGGTTATAGCTTTATGTATTTTGAATAACAATATTAGGGAATTTACTGCTGTAATCTTTACCTTTTAAGGCAAGTTTTCCTGCCATTTTACGGGCGATAGATTTATAAATTTCAGTAGGGCGGCCACCTGGGTCGGCAACAACCGTTGGCCGTCCCGAATCAGCAAATTCACGAATTTGAATATCTAAAGGTAAAGAGCCTAATAGCTCAATATTATTCTTCCTGGCCATTGCTTCTCCACCCCCTTGGCCAAAAATTGCTTCTTCATGCCCACAGTTGCTACAGATATGCATACTCATATTTTCAACTATCCCTAGGACGGGTACATTTACTTTTTCAAACATACCTAAACCGCGTTGAGCATCAATTAAAGCAATATCTTGTGGCGTAGTCACAATCACAGCCCCCGTAACAGGAATTTGTTGAGCCAAAGTAAGCTGAATATCCCCTGTTCCAGGTGGTAGATCTACAATAAGATAATCAATATTATCCCAGTTAGTATCTTTTAGTAACTGCTGTAAGGCATTGGTTACCATAGGCCCACGCCAAATCATGGGTTGATCTTGCTCGATTAAATAACCAATAGAAATAGTTTGAATTCCAAAAGAAACTTTAGGGTTCATTCGTTTGCCATCATCGCTAGCAGGATACCCGGATAAACCAAGCATAGTAGGAATACTTGGGCCATATATATCAGCATCAAGAATACCAACAGTTGCCCCTTCAGCGGCCAGAGCCAAGGCTAAATTAACAGACGTTGTTGATTTACCCACGCCACCTTTACCAGAAGCGACAGCAATAATATTTTTTACATTAGGGATAGGCTGCAGGCTTTGTTGTACTGAGTGAGAAATAATATTAGAAGTGACATTGACCATAACACTTCCTACTCCAGCAAGCCCTTGCAGTTTTTCTTTTACTGCAGATTGCAATGTTTCGAGGTAACTTTTAGCGGGATAGCCCAGCTCAACAGTAACGCTAACATTGTTATCTTCAATCATAATATTTTTAACAGATTTAGCCGTGACTATATCCGTTTCAACATTAGGATCAATAAGTGTTTTCAGCAGGTCTTCAACCGCTGTTTTGGTAATTTGTGTCATTTAAGACTCCCATTAAATAATAACCTAGTAATTAAGTAAGGATATGATGCTGGTTGAGGCAATATCAAGTAATATCTGATTTTATATTAATTTATAATTTGAAGTGCTTTGATTATGCCGCTATTTTATAAAATTAGAGTTACGCCCTTCAAGCTTATGAAAATGATGCTGTTTTATGGCATAATGGTTGGTTCGTTTTTGTTGCGCTTATCATTTACCCATGTCTGAAAGAAAAATTCTTGTTACTAGTGCTTTACCTTATGCTAATGGCCCTATTCATTTAGGCCATTTGGTTGAATATATTCAAACTGATATCTGGACACGTTTTCAAAAACAACGTGGTAATCAATGTTTGTATATTTGTGCTGATGATGCGCACGGTACACCCATTATGCTTCGTGCAGATAAGGAAGGTATTACACCGGAACAATTAATTGCAGATGTTGAAAAACAGCACCGGGCAGACTTTGATGATTTTGGCGTAGCCTTTGATAATTTTCATAGTACGCACTCAGCAGAAAATAAAGAACTTTCCAGTTTAATTTATACTCGTTTACGTGATGGCGGGCATATTAGTAAGCGGACGATTACTCAAGCATACGATCCGGTAAAAAATATGTTTTTACCGGATCGTTTTATTAAGGGTGAATGTCCAAAATGTGGCGTAAAAGACCAGTATGGTGATAACTGTGAAGCTTGTGGTGCAACCTATTCACCAATTGAATTAAAAAATGCAGTGTCGGTGGTATCGGGTGAAAAACCTATTGAAAAAGACTCTGAACATTACTTTTTTGATTTAGGTGATTTTGCTGAAATGTTAGTTAGCTGGACCAAAGCAGAAGGACATTTACAAGCAGAAGTCAGAAATAAAATGGCCGAATGGTTAGATAATGGCCTTCACCAATGGGATATTTCTCGTGATGCGCCTTATTTTGGTTTTGAAATTCCCGATGCACCCGGCAAATATTTTTATGTTTGGTTAGATGCCCCAATTGGCTATATGGCCAGTTTTAAAAACCTATGTGATAAGCAAGGCCTAGATTTTGATGAGTACTGGGCTAAAGACAGTGATGTAGAGCTTTATCACTTTATTGGTAAAGATATTATTTATTTCCATGCTTTATTTTGGCCAGCAATGCTTGATGGCGCTAACTTTAGAACACCAACGGCCGTTTTCTCTCATGGTTTTTTAACGGTTAATGGCGAAAAAATGTCTAAATCACGCGGCACATTTATTAAAGCGCGTACTTATTTAGAACATTTAAACCCAGAATATTTACGTTATTATTTTGCGGCTAAATTAACTAATAGTATTGATGATCTTGATTTAAATTTTGATGATTTTACTCAGCGAGTCAATTCAGATTTAGTCGGTAAAGTAGTTAATATTGCCAGCCGAAGTAGTGGCTTTATTAAAAAACGTTTTGCTGGAAAATTATCGCCAACTTGTGCTGAGCCTGAACTCTTTCAACAATTTATTGATGCCAATAGTGTTATCGCTGAGCTTTATGAAAATCGTGAATTTGGTAAGGCCATGCGTGAGGTTATGGCCTTAGCCGATAAAGCAAATCAATATATTGATGAGAAAAAGCCGTGGTTAGTGGCTAAAGAAGAAGGCAAAGATACCGAGTTGCATGAAATTTGCTCAATGGGGATCAATTTATTTCGTTTATTAGTCGCGTACTTGAAGCCTGTTATTCCAGTTTTGGCAGAAAATACAGAAGATTTCTTAAATATAGAATCACAAGCCTGGCCGACTGAAGCTGAAGCAAAACCATTACTAGACCACGAAATTAAAAAATTCAAACCCTTAATGACTCGTGTTGAAGCAGATAAAATTGAAGCCATTGTTGAAGCATCAAAAGAAAACTTAGTCAAACAAGCTGAAGCCCCTGTTAAAAAGCATGAGCCGATTGCTGAGACTATTGAATTTGATGATTTTGCTAAAATTGATTTACGTATTGCAAAAATTATTAAAGCCGAGCATGTAAAAGGGGCTGATAAATTATTGCAACTAACGGTTGATATTGGTGATGAAACGCGTAATGTATTTGCAGGGATTAAATCCGCTTATGCTCCGGAAGACCTGGAAGGTAAATTGACCGTTGTTGTGGCTAATTTAAAACCCAGAAAAATGCGTTTTGGACTATCAGAAGGCATGGTTTTAGCTGCAGGGCCAGGTGGCAAAGAATTGTGGGTATTAAATCCTGACCAAGGTGCGCAACCCGGTATGCGAGTAAAATAGCAGCAAATATATTTGTAGGGTGGATTTAAGTCTGCCAAGTTTTTATTTGAATCACTGAAAAACTAAAAAGGCGGACTCAAGTCCGCTCTACATGTTTAATGATCCATCATTAAACAAGCTTAGAGAGATAAAAAATGTTTTGTTATCACTGCCAAGAAGCTAAAAAAAACCTAGTCTGCGATAAGACAGGAATATGCGGTAAAAAAGAGAATGTATCTAGCCTACAAGATATGCTGATGTTCAGCTTAAAAGGGCTAGCCTTTTATTGTTATCAGGCGGAAGAATTTAATCTAGTCAGTAATAAAACTAATCGGTTTATGGCTAAAGCATTATTCTCGATGGTTACTAATGTTAATTTTTCAGCCGCAGAGTTTGTTAGTCTAATTGATGAAGCGGTTAGAAGAAGAAACTCAATTCGCCAGCAATTTTTAACAGCCTATCAACAAAAAAATCAGCAAGAATTTAATCAGGAATTGGCTGAAGAAGTAACTTGGCAGTATGAGTTGGTTGATGAGCAAGCTTTTACCGATAAAGGCGCGACTATTGGGGTAGAAAAAGATAATGACTCACTGGATCCTGATATACACGCATTGCAGGAAACTTTGTTATACGCAGTAAAAGGCTTAGGCTCTTTAGCGGTACATAATTTAGCAGTGAATACTGAATCGACTGAGCAATATTATTTTATGTATCAGGCCTTGAGTTTTACTTTAAATAAAACCAATACAGTTGATGATGCATTAGCATTAGTTATTAATAGTGGTGAACTTGGTTTAGCCGCTATGACATTATTGGAAAAAGCCAATAGTAAAAAATTTGGCGCGCCTGTCCCCACAAAAGTACATCTTGATACTTTAGATAAACCAGGTATTTTAGTTTCTGGGCATGATTTACAGGATATTGAAGATTTGCTCGAACAAACAGCGGATACAGGAGTAGATATTTATACTCATGGCGAAGCCCTTTCAGCACACGCGCACCCAGCATTTAAAAAATATTTTAATTTAGTGGCTAATTATGGTGGTGCCTGGCAAGCTCAGAAAACGGAATTTCCAAAATTTAACGGCCCTATTTTAGTGACAACAAATAGTATCCAGCAGCCTAAAAAAACCTACCAAGACAAATTATTTAGTACTGGCATGGTCGCTTGGGACGGTGTAACTCACATAGCTGAGCGGAAGCCAGGGCAAGTTAAAGATTTTAGCCAAATAATAGCAATAGCTCAAAAAAGTGAACCCCCAATAGCATTAACAGAAGGTAGTTTTATAACAGGTTTTGGTCTTAAAGCTTTAACTGAACTAGTGCCTAAAATTGCTGAAGCGATTAAAACAGGTAAAGTAAAACGAATTATTGTTCTGGCTGGCACTGATGGGCGGCATAAAGAACGCAAGTATTACACTGAATTGGCTGAAGCTTTAACCGAAGACACGCTTATTATTACTGCAGGTGATGTTAAATACCGTTTTTTAAACCATGATTTTGGCCAAATTGGTGATATTCCTAGATTATTAGATGCTGGGCAAAGCAATGATTTCACAGTTATTATTAGTTTCCTGCAAGCACTTCAACAATTTTTAGGGTTAACGGATATAAATAAATTACCTGTTTCCTTTAATATTGCTTGGTATGAACAAAAAACTATTTTAATAATGCTGGCTTTGTTTGCTCTGAATGTAAAAAATATTCGAGTAGGGCCAACATTACCCCCATTTTTTACACCCACTATTTTAGAGTTGTTAGCTGAAAAATATAGTTTAAAAGGCATTGATACCGTAGAAAATGATATTGAATCTATGTTGGCAGGAAATTGAGTAAAAATGACTCAGTTCCTAGTCTCACAAATTGATGCCCTGTTACCCCAAACACAATGTACAAAATGTGGTTATGCGGGGTGCAAACCTTATGCTCAAGCCATTAGTGAAAATAAAGCGGATATCAATCAATGTCCTCCTGGTGGCTCAGCCGGCATTTCAAAATTAGCGGCATTATTAGGGGTAGATGAAAAACCACTGAACCCAAACTTTGGTATCGAACAGCCGAGAAAAGTAGCCTTTATTATTGAAGCAGACTGCATAGGGTGTACCAAATGCCTAGCTCCTTGCCCTGTTGACGCAATTTTGGGTGCAAATAAGCAGATGCATACAGTGATTGCTGCTGAATGCACGGGCTGTGAGTTATGTATAGCACCTTGCCCTGTTGATTGTATTATTATGCAAGAAATAGAACTTCCTTCTTCTTGGGATCAAACAGCCGCTAATCATGCTAAGCAACGGTATCAAAATAAACAACTAAGGCTACAAAAACAAGCTAAAGAAAAAGTAGAGCGACAAAAAAAACAAAAACTGTTATTAGCTAAATTAAAAGCCAAAAAATAAGCTGATTTTTAGTTTTTCCCGTATAATTGCACCTCTACACAATATGCGCCCGTAGCTCAGCTGGATAGAGTGTCGCCCTCCGAAGGCGAATGTCGGATGTTCGAATCATCTCGGGCGCGCCATTAACTCATTGAATTTGATTGATTTTTGTTTTTACTGGGGATTTATTTTCGAGTCGTTTTTATTTTAGTTGCCATCTAGTTGCCAACTGAAAAAAATTTCAGTCACCTTTTTTACAGTAAAGCACCCACTGCCATTTTTTCAGGTATAAAAGAACCAGTATTTAATGAGTGTTTTTTATACTTCGTGTAAAGAGTGCTTTAATCACTTCATAATCAATCGTTTTTAAGTCGTGATTAAATGAGCTTTCTTTAATCAGCAAAATTAGCTCCATATTTAAACAAAGCTTCTTCATTGCCGAACCCATCATTAAATCAATATGATTAATTCTGTTTGCAATGTCTAGCGTGTAGGGGTTTAAAGTTTTGATGTGATTCGAGCGGCTAAAAGGGTTAATAAATAATAATCCTGTTGGCTTGTATTGGTAGTTTTCTGCATAGCTTGGTGAAAGTCATCTAGTAAGTAAATAACATCAGGATAGGCACGCTGGGGGCTATTGGCATTGAATACGGCTATTTCTGCAATACACTTGGATTAGTCGCACCTATTCGACTCTTTTAGGGTATTGCAAAAGACTTGGCAGAATTTTGCCAAGTCTCTTACCGACCTGCTCAAAATCCCTGCTAATTCGCGAAGGCTTTTTCGCTATCAGCACACCTCTGCAGAATTCTACAGAGGTTATCATAGCTAGCCGCCCTCATTAAAAGCCACAATCATCGAGCAATAAGTCATCTTGACGCAATACACTTGGATTAGTCGCACCTATTCGACTTTGCTTAATCCTGTTTAACTCAATCACTTTTATAGCCGCTGTCAATCTATCCCTTGTAGGTGCGTCACTATCATCCGTTAATACTTCGTTTATCGTTTCCAGTGCTACCATGCTGAGCGAACGCATT
>CAYYNM010000069.1:0-14708 GCA_964472945.1 uncultured Methylomarinum sp.
AACTTAATAGGTACTGGAAACGCTATTGGGATGAAGTGGAAACAAAAGCTGGAAAAAAATGTGTTAACCCTGAGCAAGATAAATTTCGTTGAGATTTAGAAGAACTGAGGGTTTCTTTGTTTGCCCAACAGTTAAAAACGGCATATCCTATCTCTGTCAAACGAATAGATAAAGCTTGGGATGAAAGGTTTTAACAATTTTTTGTATATGGGATAGGGCGGACTTTAGTTCACTACATATAGCTCTTGTTAGTATTAATTATTTCAAGATTGGTTTGTAATCAAACATAAGAAAAATGAGAAAAGAGGAGGGAGCATAAATTTATAGATATAATTTACCCCACCTCACCCCCTAATTGTATAGATAGTATGTTTAGTAAAACCTGAATCCGTGACTTCAATGCGGATAACAGAGCTAAAGATATTGGTTTCACAGTGGATTTAGTCAGATTATTGCTCCTGCATAGTCGACATTCACCACATCCATGTGGCTCAAAAAATCTTAGCTTCACCCATAGGTTAAGCGAGTATTTTTTTAACCGCTGTGGAATCAATAGCTTGTGTTCTGTGCCGTAGTAAAGTCACGGATTCAGGTAAAAGACAATAATATACCTGCTATTTTGATTAACCTTTAGCACTATAATGTTAATTATTTAATAAGGAAAAATTATGACTTCTCATCGTCTCGGCTTTACCTATTTATCTCAGGAAAATTTATTAGATGCTGGCTGTTTTGATTTGCGGATGGCTATTGAAGTCTCTGAAAAAGCCATGCTTGCATTTGAAGATCATCGCATTATGTTTCCTGAAAAAGTGGTACAAATTTTTGATCAAGTAACACAAAATCGTATTAACTGCCTACCCGCCACTTTAATGGATAAAAAAATTTGTGGTGCTAAATGGGTCTCTGTATTCCCACACAACCCTAAGCAATATGATGTGCAAAATTTATCAGCCATTTTTATTTTATCGGAGATAGAAAAAGGTTTCCCTGTAGCTGTTATGGATGGCACATTAGCATCAAATATGCGTGTTGCTGCTATAGGAGGTATTGCTGCAAAATATTTAGCACGACAAAATAGTAAAAGTATTGGCTTTATAGGTGCTGGCGAACAAGCAAAAATGCATTTACTGGCAATGAAAGTGGTTAGGCCTAGTTTAAAAGAATGCCGGGTTGCAGCTAAAACTGCCGCAGAAGAGGAGCAATTTATTGCAGAGCTATCACCGGTACTTCCTGATATGAATTTTATTGGCACAAACACTGTGGCGCGTGATGCTATGCAGGATGCTGATATATTAGTTACAGCAACCAGTGCTCAAGCACCTTTACTAAAAGCAGAATGGATGAAGCCTGGGGCATTTTATAGTCATATTGGTGGTTGGGAGGATGAATATGCTGTTGCCCAACAATGTGACAAAATTATTTGTGATGATTGGGATACAGTCACGCATCGGACCCAAACATTAAGTCGTATGTACAAGGAAGGGTTATTATCTCATGGCAATATCCATGCAGATTTACATGAGCTGGTATCAAAACATAAAATTGGACGTGAATCAGAGGATGAACGGATTTATTTTAATGCAGTAGGGCTTTCTTATGTTGATGTGGCCATTGCCCAGGCAATGTTTGAACGGGCAAAATCATCTCATATAGGTGAGCAGCTGAGTTTGCAGGAAACAATGGTTTTTGAACATCACAATATCATTAGCAAAATCAGGCTGTAATAATATGTTTAAACAACTCTCTGAAAGTAATATAGATAAAGTTAATATTGTTTTGAATGGACAAAAAATACCAGTGGCTAGAGGTATCAGTGTTGCTGCTGTGGTTTTAAGTCAGGGACAACATTATGTTAGAACAACCCCTGTCTCGGGTAGTAAACGTGCACCCTTTTGTATGATGGGTGTTTGTTATGATTGCTTAATGGTTATTAATGGCAAAGCTAATCAAAGAGCCTGTGCGACTTCTGTTGAAAATGGAATGGTAATTGATATGCAGCAAGGTGTAGGTCCTGCTTTGGAGAATAAGTAATGAAAAACCATTATCAGTTACTTATTATTGGAGCTGGACCGGCTGGTCTTGCCGCTGCAACAACGGCTGCTGAATTGGGTGTTTGTTGTGCAGTATTAGATGAACAACCTACACTAGGAGGGCAAATTTACCGGTCAATAGAGTCAGCACCTGAGCAACGAGCAAAGAAACTAGGAGCTGAGTATTTGCGAGGTAAAAAGATAGCGACTGCTTTTAGGGATAGTGATGCAGAATACTACCCCAATACCAAGGTCTGGTCACTTAATAAAGAACGTGAAGTCGGCATATTAAATAATAATGAAAGTAGAATTATTACGGCTGATAAAGTAATTGTTGCAAGCGGGGCAATGGAAAGGCCGGTACCTTTCCCTGGTTGGATATTGCCAGGTGTTATGCAGGCAGGAGCAGGACAAATTCTGTATAAGTCTGCTGGTATTGTTCCCGATAATGGTGTGGTTCTGGCTGGCTCAGGCCCCCTTTTATTATTACTGGCCTGGCAATATTTACATGCCGGTGTTGAAGTTAAAGCTTTACTTGATGTAACACCACTAAGCAATCATATTTCTGCGTTACCTAAATTTCCTAGAGCCTTACTGGCTCATCAATACCTAACAAAAGGTATTGGCTATCAAATAGAGTTAATACGAGCTGGAATTCCTATGATGTTTGGTGTAAGTGATTTGCGTGCAGAAGGGGAAGATCAATGTCAGCAAGTTACTTTTAAACATGCAGGGAAACAAAAGACTATTGAGTCAGAACTGCTACTGACACATTTTGGTGTTATTCCGCATATTTGGCTAACGCAAGCAGCAGCTTGTGATCATCAATGGGATGATAGCCAACAATGCTGGAGACCTGAGCATGATAAATGGGGTAATACAAGTATTGAGGGTATTTTTGTTGCTGGAGACGGTGCCGGAATAAATGGTGCAAGATCGGCTGAACATGCTGGCAGGTTAGTAGGACTTGAAGTTACTTTTACTCTGGGTATTATCAGCCAAACAGAACGGGATAAGAAAGCCCTTAAAGATCGTAAATGGGTAAAAAATGAACATCATATCCGTCCGTTCTTAGAAAGATATTATCAAATACCTAAAAAATTATTAGCAACAGCTGATAATGAAACTATTGTTTGCCGTTGTGAAGAAATCACTGCAGGAGAGATTAGACAAGCGGTTAGAGAAGGGCATGATAATAGCAACCAGGTTAAGTTTTTTACTCGTTGTGGAATGGGACCTTGCCAAGGTCGGCAATGTACTAATGCCGTAGCTCATATTGTGGCTGATGAAAAAGCTATGCCGGTAGAAGAAATGGGGCATTTTCGAGGTAGGCCGCCGGTAGCACCGCTGACATTGGAACAATTAGCTTCGTTGAAAAATAAGGAGGGTTTATGAATTCTGATGTCATTATTATTGGTGGTGGATTGATGGGCTCTTCCACTGCATTGCAATTAGCTATGCGTGGTTGTCGTTGTAGTGTTATTGAAAAAGATAGCCCAGGGCGTCACTCGTCAGGTGTCAGTGCGGGTGGCTTAAGGTTATTAAATCGTGACCCTGCTGAAATTCCATTATCAGTTGAAGCCTCTAAAATGTGGCGTGATATTGAATCCTTGCTTGATTCTGATTGTGATGCGCGTTTTCCTGGACAAATTCGAGTGGCAGAAAATCAGGCTGATATGAAAAAACTAGAACAACGTGCTGCTTTAGTTCGTTCGCTGGGTTATCAACATGAAGAGA
Organism: uncultured Methylomarinum sp.; assembly: GCA_964472945.1. Taxonomy (GTDB): domain Bacteria; phylum Pseudomonadota; class Gammaproteobacteria; order Methylococcales; family Methylomonadaceae; genus QPIN01. The sequence continues at coordinate 3,771 of CAYYNM010000069.1, forward strand.
TTATTGGTAAGAAAGAACTCTATCAGTTAGTTCCAGCAATGGCGCCACATTGTGTTGGCGCGTTAATTAATCGTAGCGATGGCTATGGGCGACCTTATCATGCATTAACTGCTTTTCGCCGTAAAGCTGAATCACTAGGAATTAAATATTACTCCTCAACTGAAGTTTATAAGGTAGAAAAAGAAGGTGAAAACTGGCAAGTTAAAACTTCCCAAGGCATTTTTAACAGTTCTATTTTAGTGAACTGTGCGGGGGCATGGGCAAATAATTTTTCAACCTTGTTAGATGAACCAGTTCCTTTAACAGCAAAAGCCTTAATGCTAATGGTGACAGAACGCCTACCTCATTTTGTCGATCCAGTCATGGGTGCGGCAAGTCGTAAGTTGTCTTTTAAACAAATGCAAAATGGTAGTTTAATTATTGGCGGTGCCTTAGTTGCTAAATTAGATTTTGAACAGGAAAAAACCGATATAAATTGGGCGCAATTGGCTGAAAGTGCAGATACAGTGGTCAGCTTCTTTCCACAATTAAAGGATGTGCGAGTGCTAAGGGCGTGGGCAGGTATTGAAGGCTTTATGTCAGATAATATTCCTGTTATTAGTCAGTCTCAAACATATAGTAATGCCTATCATGCCTTCGGTTTTTCTGCCCATGGTTTTCAATTATCACCCGTTATTGGCAAAGTAATGGCACAATTGATTTTGGATGGAAAATCTGAACTTCCCATTGAACCTTTTCATATTGGTCGCTTTGCCAGAATTATTGCTTGAAATTTCTGTTGTGGCTACAGTTAACTGTTAATTTGGTCTATGTTTGTGTTAATAGTTGAAAAAATATTCAGCTCTTCTCAGTGCTTGATATGGTGGGGTTTGAACCATATTTCATGTCACTGCTAAGTGATTGAAAAATTTAGAGTATTTAAAAAAACAACTATTAACGCAAACATAGCCTTAATTTGATAACTGGTAGTGGATTAAATATGTAGTTTTAACAAATACATTCACATTAATAAAAGCCTTTTGGGGCGGTAGGTTTTAACCTACATTCTTTAGTGCAAGAGCAGGCTAAAGCCTGCGCCCCAATAAGGGATAAATTATTAAAATAGTTTTATCAACAGATTTGACCTACTACCTGATAACTATTACCTGAATCCGTGACTTCACTACGGCACAGAACACAAGCTATTGATTCCACAGCGGTTAAAAAAATACCCACTTAACCTATGGGTGAAGCTAAGATTTTTTGAGCCACATGGATGTGGTGAATGTCGACTATGCAGGAGCAATAATCTGACTAAATCCCCTGTGAAACCAATATCTTGGGCTCTGCTATCCGAATTGAAGTCACGGATTCAGGTATTAGCTTCAATTTAAGAAAAAATACTCATAACCGCTATATTTACTATAGGTAATAAAATGTGGGTAATTGGCAATGAGTGATGAAAATACGATGACAAAGCTTAGTATTGAAATAGATGCTGATAACAGTACTGTTTTTGCCGTTATTCTTGCCGCTGAAGAAAAAAGTGAATATTCTGAACAGCTATTAATTCAGCAACTTGATAAATCAGGCCTTTCAGGTCTAAGTCTTTCAAAAACCGCTGATAAAGATATCGCTAAATTATTCAATGAAAACCAGTCTGGTAAAGTAAAAATTGGTGTAATTCGTGATGCAAAAGCTGATGTGGTGGTATCCAATGATTTGCTATCAGCCATTTTAAAAATTACCACAGCATATGCAGGAAAACACGTTGCCACAAATGAGGTTGTCACGGCAATTGATGAGCAGGGAGTTGATCATCAATTGGTTAATAAAAAGAGGGTCGTGGGATTACTTAGAAAAGCTCAAAGGGTTGAACCAGGCAGTGTGATAGATGTCGTTATTGCTAAGGGTAGGGCACCGATACATGGAAAAGACACTCGGTTTGAATGTTTGATTGAAGGGGGGATGGACCGTAAACCTAATCAGCGTGATGATGGAACACTTGATTATTATGATTTAGGTGAAATACTTTCCATTGATGAGGGCTGTGAATTAATGAGAAAACATCCTCCTATATTAGGAAAGAGTGGGCGAACGGTAACAGGAACAGAGATTGTTGCAAGGGTAGCGAAAAAACTTAATTTTAAAAAATGTAAAGGCACTATTGTGAGCCCTGCTGATAAGGATTTATTAGTTGCCGCAATAAAAGGGCAGCCAGTTATTGCTGAAAGAAGTGTTAGTGTTGATAAGGTGCTCACTGTAAAAAATGTTGATTTACATACCGGGCATATTGATTATGACGGTTCAGTTGTTGTCAAGGGCGATGTGGTATCAGGTATGAAAATTAATGTCACTGGCGATATTCAGGTCTTTGGTATGGTTGAAAATGCTTCAATTGAAGCTGTTGGAAATATTGATTTAAAATTAGGTGCCATGGGGCATGCTGATATGCCAGTTACTGATAATGCGATGATTATTAATTGCCTAGGTAATTTAACTGCTGCTTATATAGAAAGTGCTAGAATTGATGTGCAGGGAGATATATTAATCAAGTCCAGAGTATCAAATTGCGAAATTAATGCCGGACACCAAATTATTGTTGGCAATCATCGACAACAAAAAAGTGGTATTGTTGGAGGGCATGTTAATGCTGGGTCATTGATTAGAGCAGAAGTTTTAGGTTCATCCGGCTGTACATTAACGCATGTTGCTATTGTTTGTAAGGCTGAGTTTATAGAGCAATTTGAAGACATTAAAAAAGAAATTACTGAGCGTGATGAAATATTGATAAAAAAACTGGGTGTGATGGTGGGATTATCAAAAAAACACACAGAAGAATCAAAACAACAACTTCATACACTTAAACTAGAAACAGAAGTGATGAAAGTAACGATTAATGATTTAATTAAACAAAAGACCGAAATTGAATCGTTAATGGCAACAGCAGGTGCAGGGAAAATTAGTGTACAAAAAGAAGCTTATCCTGGGGTAAATATTAAAATCCTAGATCAGGAACAGGAAATTAAGTCTAAATATGGAGTAGGTAGTTTTTTATTGGTTGACGGAGTTATGACACATAACTCATCGGTAACTTAGGAATAAGTGTACGGTAGTGGGCCCCAACCCAACCCAATCCAGCAAGGGAGGGCTAAGAGAAAAAGCCGTATTCCTTCTGAATTTAACTGAGACTTATGGGTAATCAGGAAGTGTTATAAACTTAAAATAATAACATTTATTATTTTAAGGAAATTTCCGGTGGTTTTTGCTATCCTTAAAAAATAGAGGTTTTTAACTATCAATCGTCACAGTAGAGATAAGGTATGTCTTGTCTTTACTGTGAGAACTTATAGGGTGATTAGTCTAATATAACTTGTTGTCTGTTTTGATTCTTATGGGGGGTAACAATGTTCTTATGGATATTAAATATCACAATCACTTGTAGTCTAATTCTTTCCCCTTCGGTTTTTGCAGCAGATTTATATGCTGGTAAACAAATTGTAGAAGATGTTTGTTCTCAATGTCATGGAATACGGAAACCTTCAGCTCAAGGAATGTTTCCTGCACTAGCGGGTCGAAATCAACGTAGGATTCGTGATGTACTTAGACAGTATCGAAGTAAATCAAGGCGATCACCTATTATGAATAATTTAACGGGTTCATTAAGTAATAGAGATATAAATAATATTGCGGCTTACTATAACTGGGTTGAGCCAAATTAAATTTGTTATGAAGGAAAATAAAAACTTATATTGGCTTGCTGGATTAATGAGTATTGTTGCGCTTGCAACTCTAGTCGTTGTTTATTTTGTATTATGGCAAACAGCAATAGCACAAAAAAAAGCTGATTTAGTGCATATTGCCCAAAGCCAGGCTCGTTTAATAGAAGCTATTGCACGGTTTGATATGAAGCATAATCGTGTTGACTGGGAAACACCCATTGGTGAGCGAGGACCTACATCTTTACTATCAGAAAGGGCGGGTGCCGATACTTTTAGTCAAATTATTGATGCCCATAAACATTACCAAGGGTTTGGAAAAACAGGGGAAATTTTAATTGCTGGAATAGAAAATACTCAAATAGTCTTTTTACTTCGTCATGGAACTCAAGTTTTTGAAGAAAATAAATCAGTTCCTCTTGCTAGTAAATTTGCTGAGCCCATGAGGCGTGCTTTAAGTAATTTATCAGGTACTATGGTTGGGTTGGATTATAAGGGAGTTGAGGTGTTAGCTGCTTATGAACCAGTCGATGTCCTTAATTTAGGTATTGTAGCCAAAGTTAATTTTGATGAGGTTAAACAACCTTTTATTGAAGCAGGTCTTATTACGCTTATTTTAACGGTTATTATTATTTTGATTGGAGGGGTAATATTTAGACGCTTTGCAAATCCAATTGCTCAACAAATTATCGAAAGTGAAATTAAATTTAGAAATTTGGTGGAAAATATTTCTGAGTGGATCTGGGAAATAGATTTAGATGGGCGGTTAATATATAGCAGTCCACAAATTATTAAAATTTTGGGGTTTAACCCTATCTCTGAAAAAGGAAATTCATTTTATAGCTTTATTAAAGCTGAAGACATTGAAATGGTTCAAGCTTCGCTTGAAGAATGTATTTTACATAAAAAATCATTGTCTGAACTGGATTGTATTTTTATCACTAAAGATAAGCAGTTTGTTTATTTAGAGCTTAATGTAGTGCTTGTTACTGATACTTGCGGTGTTGTTGTCGGTTTTCGGGGGGTAGGTCATGATGTATCAGAACGGATTGCAAAAGAAAGTGAATTAAAAAAATATCAGGAAAGCCTAGAGTTTATGGTTGCAGAACGGACTGATGAGTTAGAACAAATCAACACAGAAATGAGAAATTTTGCTTATATTATTTCGCATGACCTACGCTCACCATTAGTTAGTATCACGGGCTTTACGGGTGAATTAAAAGAAGATTTTGATTTGATTAGTGATTTTGCAATAAAACAATTTAAGTTATCGGGACTAAGTTGCCCTCAGCAAGTTAGCGAAGCCCTAGAACAACGTATTCCTGAATCTATATACTATATAGATAGTGCGACAGAGAAGATGAATCATTTAATTCACTCAATATTAACTTTATCTCGGGAAGGGAGAAGACAATTTAATTTTGAACCAGTGAATTTAACGGTAATAGTTAATGATGCTATTTTATCTCTTGCTTATCAAATTGAACAATTTAACGTGACAGTTAAAATAGGCAACTTACCTACCGTAGTAACGGATAAATTAGCTATGGAACAGATTATTGGTAACCTGCTAGGAAATGCAGTTAAATATTTATCAACTGAACGCAAAGGCGAAATTTATATTAGCGCTAAAGAAATTGAAAATAAAACTATTTTCTGTATTAAGGATAATGGTAGAGGTATTGCTAAAACTGATATATCTCGTATTTTTGATCTTTTTAAACGAGTAGGTGTTCAGAATGTTATGGGAGACGGGATGGGCTTAACTTATGTACAGGCACTTGTACGCCGTTTAGGTGGCAAAATTAAGTGCTCTTCCATTTTGGGGGAAGGAAGTGAGTTTAGCTTTTCTATTTGTAATCAAAAGCAAACACAAACACAAGGAGGAAAGGAATAATGAATAACACTGACTTGACGCTAGTCTTGGTTGATGATGACCCAGCCCATAGTACTTTAATTAAACGTAACTTATTAAAGTGTGGCTTTAAGAATGAAATGGTTTTATTGAACTCAGGGCAACAAGTATTAGATTATATTTTTTCTCAGGGAGAATATAAAAATAGAGGTCAATTACAAAAAATAGTTATATTATTAGATATTAATATGCCAGGTATTAATGGAATGGAAGTATTAAAAATATTAAAATCATCAGATCAAACACGTAAAATTCCTATTTTTATGCTAACAACAACTGATGAGCCAAGTGAGATTGAAGAATGTTTTCGCCTAGGCTGCAACGCATATTTGATAAAACCCGTTGAACATAAAGAATTTGCGATAAAAATTCAGCAGTTAGGACAATTTTTGATGTTGAATCAAACACCACAGTTTATATGAACCAAGAAATCAATATTTTTTACCTTGAAGATGACATACCTTTGGCTAACCTAATCAAAAGAAAGTTACAGCGCAAAGGATATAACGTTGAATTGATAGTAGATGGTATTGAATGCCTAGAGAAATTAGCAAATCAAGCGGTAGATTTGTTTATAGTGGATTATCAGACACCATCACTCAATGGTTTGGAAGTATTAAAAGCTTTAAAAGAAAAAGCAAAAATGCCTCTGAGCATTATGGTTTCAGGTAGTAATGACGGGCGAATTATTTTAGAAGCAATGAAATTAGGTTGTGCTGACTATGTGATTAAAGAAATTGATAATTACTTTGATCTGCTTCTGGTGAGTGTGGAAAAGGTACTTGAAAAACAATCGCTTATTAAATACAAAGAGTTGGCGGAAAATAAACTGCATAAAAGTAATCAAAATCTAAAGCGAGCTCAAAGCTTAGCCAAAGTAGGAAGTTGGGAATATTACCCAGGTAATAAAACTGTATATTGGTCTGAACAGGAATTTCATAATTTTAATTGCTCGACTAGTGATGCACCTAGTTATCAAAAGTATATACAGTATATCCATCCTGAAGATACCACTAGAGTAGAACAAATCAATAAGCGATGCTTAGAACAGAAAAAGTCTGTAGATTTTGATTTCCGGTTATTATTTAAGAGTGGCTCAATTCGTCACTTGCAGACACATACAGAAGTCGATTTAGATCAGCAGGATAAAATAATACGTGTTTTTGGGATTACTAAAGATATTACCGATGAGGTTAATGCAGCTACCAAACTTAAACAGGCCGCGACAGTATTTAATAGTACATCTGAAGCTATTTTCATTACCGATGAAAATAATTTAATTATTTCAATTAACCCCGCGTACACTCAAGTTACTGGATATAGTGAGAATGAGGTATTAGGCAATGACCCACGGATTTTAAATTCAGGGCATCATGATAAAGCGTTTTTTAAAAACTTTTGGTATGAATTAAAAATAAATGGACGGTGGCAAGGAGAAATATGGAACCAACATAAAGATGGGCATATATTTCCTGTTTGGCAATCCATTACAAGTATTAAGGATAGCTCAGGAAAAATAATACAGTTTGTTTCTATCTTTAATGATATTAGTACTAGAAAAGCGGATGAAGAGTTGATTCGCTATCAGGCCAATTATGATGGCTTAACTGGGTTACCTAATAGAAATCTATTTCTTGATCGTATCAATATAGCGATTAAACTGGCACAGCGTGATAAAAAGCAACTGGCTCTATTAATGCTTGATCTTGATCGTTTTAAATGGATCAATGATACATTGGGGCATAAAGCAGGTGATATTCTTTTACAGGAAACAGCAAAGCGGCTCATAAATTCTGTACGGAAATCGGATACAGTTGCTAGGTTAGGTGGAGATGAGTTTGCTATCATTTTAACAGAAATATCGTGTTTTTCAGATGCTGAAACTATTGCGAACAAGATTTTTTTAGCGTTTAAAACACCTCTTTTTATTGAGGGAAATGAGGTGCATATTTCGGGCAGTATCGGTATTACAATATACCCTGATGATGGTGATAATGTAGATAGTTTACAAATGAATGCTGATAATGCTATGTATTCAGCCAAAGAAAGTGGTCGAAATCGTTATCACTATTTTACCCCGCAGTTACAGGCTAAAGCCGAACGTAATCTAATGCTAATAAATTACCTGCAACAAGCATTAAAAAGAGATGAATTTGATGTTTATTATCAACCCGTTATTGATCAAGTTAGCCATCAGATAGTCAGTGCTGAGGCTTTGATCCGTTGGCAACAACCTCAACTGGGGTTTGTTTCTCCTGCAGAATTTATTCCTTTGGCAGAAAATAGTGGGCTTATTCGTATCATTGGCGACTGGGTGGTACTTCGAGTGGCAGAGAATATGCAACGTTGGCAACAGCTTGGTTTAAAACCAATCCATATTTCGATTAATAAATCAGCACACCAGTTTTCTAAAGATAGTTGTGATGAAGACTGGTCAAATCTATTTAAGCAGCATGACATTGATGTCAGTAGAGTTACGGTAGAAATAACTGAATCAGTATTTATGGATAAAGGACATGGTTATGTTGCAACCCTTGCTGCAATGCAACAACAGGGGATGAAAATATCGCTCGATGATTTCGGCACAGGGTATTCTTCTTTAAGTTATTTAAAACGCTTCCCCGTCGATGTTTTAAAAATTGACCGTTCTTTTATTCAGGATATTACAGAGGATTCTAGTGATGCCATGTTGGTAGAATTAATTTTAAGCCTGGCTGAAAAGATGAATATAAATGTGATTGCTGAAGGTGTAGAAACAGAAGAGCAATTGGCCTTCTTACAAAAAATTAACTGCCGGCTTATACAAGGTTATTTTTTTAGTAAGCCATTACCCTTAACTGAATTTGAGGACTTTTTGAAAAAATCTTTATGATAAAAAAATACTTATTAATAGCCTGTGTGGTATCAAGTCATTCAGTTTTGTCTGAACCTATTGAATGGCCAAGTTATGGTGGAGGATTAGAGCAAAACCGTTATATTGATGATGCTAGTATCAATACACAAAATATTAAACAGTTAAAATTAGAGTGGATGTTTCAGACGGGTATTGTTGGCTCTTTTGAAAACACACCTATTGTAAAAGATGGCGTGATGTATATAACAACGCCTTATAATCAACTTTATGCCTTAAATGCAAGTAATGGTAAGCGTTTATGGCACTATAAACATAAACTGGGTACGACTATTTATTGCTGTGGGCCTAATAGTAAAGGTGCTGCAGTAGCGGGAGATTTAGTGATTATGGCAACACTGGATGCCATGTTGGTTGCGATTGATAAAAATACCGGTAAATTAGTTTGGGAAACAACGATTGCGGATTCTGAACAAGGTTATTCAGAAACGGGCGCACCTATTATTTATCAAGATAAAATTATTATTGGTGTGGCTGGAGCTGAATATGGTATTCGTGGGTTTATCAGTGCCTATGATGTAACAACAGGTTCGCTTATCTGGCGCTGGTACAGCATTCCTGAACCCGATGAAATTCAGCCCGATGGAACTAAAGGCTGGACTGGGGTCTTTGCAGAAAAAGCTGATGGTATTAATGATTTACATAGAGATATTGCTGCTGAAAAAGCGGCTATAGCATCAGGTGAGTTTAATAATGCCTGGGAGCATGGCGGTGGCTCAAGTTGGATGCCTGTTACTATTGACTCAAAAACAGGAATTATTTATGCCTCGATAGGTAACCCTGCACCTGATTTGGATGGTGCCCAAAGACCTGGCGATAATCGGTGGTCTGCTTCTATAGTGAGTCTTGATAGTAAAACAGGCAAAATGATCTGGGGTTATCAATATTTGCCGCATGATGTGTGGGATTTGGATGCAGTGTCCCCCCCCATTTTGACTATTGCCAAAAATAATCAAGGGGAAAATATCTCCGTTGCTGTTCATGCCGGTAAAACAGGGTGGGTTTATGTACATGACTTAAAGACGGGGAATTTAATTAGACGGTCAGACCCTATGGTTGAACACAAAAACCTTTTTTCCAGGCCCGTCCCAGGGAAAGGAACAGAAATGTTGCCAGGTGCTAATGGGGGTGTTAACTGGTCTCCCGGTGCAGTAGATCCCGTTTCTCATACTGTTTTTTATAGTAATTTACATCAACCGATGAATTATGAAGTAAGGTCTGTGCCGTGGCGTAAAGGGCGTTTATGGTTAGGCGGTGCCTTTAAAGTAATTCCAGGTAAATTACAATCAGGTAATGTGAGTGCTGTTGATTTAGATACGGGTAAAATTAGCTGGCAGTATAAAACAGCTCAACCCATGATTGGAGGTACATTAGTTACTGCGGGTCATTTACTTTTTAGTGGTGAATCCAATGGCTATTTTTTTGCACTAGATTCTCGAACAGGCAAAAAATTATGGCAATTTCAGGCAGGGGCGGGTGTTAATGCAGCACCAATGGCGTACAAAATTGATGGCAAATTACATATTGCTGTTGCTGCAGGAGGTAATGCACAAATAAATGCCCCTAGAGGTGGAACGGTTGCAGTTTTTACAGTTGAAGAATAAAAAGAGTATTACAAAAAGTATAGCTATAATTTCTCTGCTGACACTCAGTGCTTGTGCACAGCTAGTAAAACCAAGAATTTTTGAACCTAGCTGGATGTCTTATGATGAACAAAAGCAGCAAGTTTCTTTTCAGCTTGTAGCGACTTGGAGTGCAAATAATAATGGCTATAATTATAATGGTTATTATCAGGATGATATAACAATACAAGTACCAACAGACTGGTTGGTTAGCATAACACTTATTAACCGTGATGGAAATGCACCTCATTCAATTGTGCTTACTGAACCTTATACGGATGATATTCCTGATGAATTAACAGGAGAGTTTGCTGTTTTGAGCAGGGCTTATACCGACGCGGTCTATGCGAATGAAAGTACAAGCATGAAGTTTAAGGCTAAAGCAGGTGATTATTGGTTATTTTGCGGTGTAAAAGATCATGGCATTAATGGAATGTGGATCAAATTTAAAACAGATATAAATATTAAGACACCTTTTATAGAAATTAAAAAAAATCTTATAGAAATTCGACGTTAAGGAACAAGCCTGAAAGATACTTCGACAAATTCAAATAACTGTAGGATGGGCACCAAAGAGTCATTGCCCATCCTATAGTTGCTCAAATTATTGCGTGCATGTTCCTGTAGAGCGGACTAAAGTCCACTCTACAATTGATATTGTGGCTTGTTAAGAGGCTTTGATGTTATTTATTGCTAGTTGCCTTATACTCGATGTTCCCGTTTTTTTAACTTGAATTCAGAAAATACTAAAAACCATAGAGGAAGGCTAAGCTTGAAACGATTGAAAAATTG
>CAYYNM010000070.1:0-14552 GCA_964472945.1 uncultured Methylomarinum sp.
AAATACAAATATCTTATTGTTTTATATGGATATTTTTTGGGGATACCTCAGGGTCAGAGTTAATTTACAGGTGCTGTTTATTTAGTTTCTTGTTATAATTGAGATCTACTTAAATTAGTTGGTGTAGTTGGTTATGGATAAAACAAAGGTTGATGATATGTTAATCGAGATGATCACACCTAAAGTTAAGGAGATAGAAGAAAAGTTTGGTAATGGAGAGGGCTTAACTCAGGATGATATTAATACGCTTTTATTAAAGTCTCAATATAACCATATAAATCATCTTGATAAGAAACTTGATGAAGTTACATTGGATGTTGCCAGTCTGAAAGGTGAGTTTAATGATTTAAAGGGCGAGTTTAATAGTTTAAAAGGTGAGTTTGAAGTTTTGAAGGTAAGTATTGAACACACAATACAGAAATCTCTGAATAGAAATATGGTTATGTTATTTGGCATGATGGGTTTCTTTTTGACGTTATCAAAAGTCATTGATAAATTCTCTTAATTTAAGATGTTCTGGGTGTTGTTTGGCTTGTAAAAAATGCTGACATACGACAATATTAAGGGGGCGGAGTTGTTAATAACTATTTTTAATTGGTTTTTTCTGCGTGCTGTCTATGAATAAAACTAATGTTATTAATATGCTTTGATTAAAATCGAAATAGAACGATATAAATCATATTGATAAGGTTCTTTAATGTTGCCATATGGGTTGTAAAAAATACTGACATATTTTATGTCTAGAAAACCCCGCTTTTTTTTACCTGATATTCCTGTTCATGCTATTCAAAGAGGAAATAACCGTCAGGCTATTTTTTTTGATGACGCAGATTATAAAATGTATTTAAAGTGGTTAAAAGTTGCTGCTGAAAAGTATTCTTGTCAGATACATGCTTATGTATTAATGACTAATCATGTGCATTTGCTGATTACACCTGAAACTAAAGAGGGCTTAAGTCGGTTGTTTCAATACGTGGGTCGATACTATGTGTCTTATATCAATAAAACTTATGGGCGAACAGGTACTTTATGGGAAGGACGGTATAAGGCAAATATTATTGAGCAGGAATCCTATTTGTTGAATTGTTATCGGTATATTGAGTTAAACCCTGTTAGAGCGGGTATGGTGAAAAGACCTGAAAATTATCCATGGTCAAGTTATAACAGTAATGCGTTAGAAGGCAAAAATTTATTGTTGAGCGCACATTTGTTGTATTTGCAGTTGGGTAAGAATGAAATAACTAGAAAATCAGCTTATCGTGATTTATTTAAACGTGGGCTTGATGTAGATGTGCTTGATGATTTAAGGGCTAGCTTACAAAGTGGAACACCTCTGGGAGGAGATAGGTTTAAAGATCAAGTTGAACAGACTTTAAAGGTTAAAATTGGGCAGGTTAAACGTGGACGACCGCGTTTAAAAAAAGTGTAAATATTTCTGACAACCGTTATTTTGATGTGATATTCAGTATTCTGAGTAATTTAATCTATACTAAAAATAGTTTTATTACATAAAGATATTGGAGTCATAATGCAAGGTAAAAAATGGGTGCTGCAATTGGGGACATTTGTCACTCGTCACCCGTGGTGGATCATTGTATTCTCAATTTTATGGGTTGCTGGGTTGACTCTTGGTGCCAAAAACCTTGAATTTAAAAGTGATTATCGGGTCTATTTTAGTAAAGATAATCCTCAATTACTTGCTTTTGATGCTATTCAAGATGCCTACAGTAAAAGTGATAATGTGCTTTTTGTTGTGGAACCAGCAAATGGCAATGTATTTACAAATAATGTTTTACAAGCTATTTCTGAATTAACAGAGAAAGCTTGGCAGATTCCTTATTCTAGCCGGGTTGATTCAATTACTAATTTTCAACATACAGTCGCTGAGGGTGATGACCTTATTGTATCTGATCTGGTTCCAGAAACAGGTAATTTAACGGAGCAAGAGCTAAAAAAAATTAAGCAGGTTGCAATTAATGAACCTTTATTGGTAAACCGTTTAATTTCAAAAACTGGGCATGTTTCAGGTGTGAATGTCACTATTCAATTGCCTGGTAAAAATGGCCTCGAATCGGTGGCAGTTATTGCTAAAGTTCGAGAAATAGCGGATGAAATAGAAAGACTTTATCCCGAGGTGAAGTTACATTTGACAGGTGTTGCGATGATGCAAAATGCATTTATAGAAACATCAATGAATGATAATGCAACTTTAGTTCCGATTATGTATGGCCTAGTGATTTTTATTTTATTGCTTTGTCTTCATTCATTTACTGCTACTGCGTCTGTTGTCTTGTTAATTATAATGTCTACTATTGCTAGCATGGGGGTGATGGGCTGGCTACATTTATTTTTAACCCCAACCTCAGCAACTGCTCCTATTATTATCCTGACTTTAATTGTAGCTGATTGTGTGCATCTTTTAGTCACTATGCTACATAATATGCGTTTAGGTATAAAGAAGGTAGCCGCTATTAGAGAAAGTCTTAGGGTTAATTTTCAGCCAATCTGTTTAACAAGTATCACTACGGCTATTGGCTTTTTAAGTATGAATTTTAGCGATGCTCCTCCTTTTAGAGCTTTGGGTAATGTCGTTGCTATTGGAGCAATTATTGCTTTGGTGTTATCAATCACTTTTTTACCTGCTATATTAAGTGTGTTACCTGTTAAAGTTAGAGCTAAACCTGAACATAAAAAAAGGTTTATTTCTTCTTTGGGTGAATTTGTTGTGCATCGATATAAATGGTTGCTGTTTTTTAACACCATAATTTCAATTGTTTTTATTAGTTTTTTACCCTTAAATGAACTGAATGATGAATTTGTAAAATATTTTGACAAAACAATTCCTTTTAGACAGGCGACGGATTTTTTAAATGAGAATATGGGAGGGATCTATTCTATTGAATATTCTATTTCAAAAGATGAGTCGGGTGCAGTAAATGAGCCGGTATTCTTACAAAAAATCGATCAATTTTCAACGTGGCTAAAACAGCAGCCAGAGGTTGTTCATGTTAATACTGTAACTGATACTTATAAGCGGCTTAATAAAAGCATGCATGGTGATGATGATGCCTGGTATAAATTACCTGAAAAACGTGAATTAGCCGCGCAGTATCTTTTGATGTATGAAATGTCTTTACCGTATGGGCTGGACTTAAATAACCAGATTAATATGGATAAATCTGGATTACGAGTTGTTATTACTATACAAAGTCTAAGCTCCAATGAAGTGCTGGCCTTAGAAAATCGATTTAGCAAGTGGTTAGCGACAGAAATGCCAGATACAAAATTTGTATCTGCCAGTACCGACTTAATGTTCGCAAATATAGGGAAGCGAAATATAATTAGAATGCTTCAAGGAACCGGTGCTGCTCTTATTTTAATTTCATTTATATTAATATTTGCTTTTAAGTCAATTAGGTTAGGGTTAATTAGTTTAATTCCTAACTTGGCACCTGCTGGAATTGCTTTTGGAATATGGGGTATTGTCAATGGTAATGTCGGTTTGGCTTTATCTGTTGTTACAGGTATTACTTTAGGAATTGTTGTTGACGACACGGTTCATTTTATTAGCAAATATCAGCGAGCAAGAAAGGAAAAAGGCCTAGATAAAAAACAAGCCGTTGAGTATGCTTTTGCAACCGTTGGAACCGCTTTGTGGGTAACGTCAGCAGTGTTGGTGAGTGGTTTTGTTGTGCTAGGTTTTTCTCATTTTACGATGAATGTGGAAATGGGTGTGATGACAGCTATGACAATCGCGATAGCCTTATTTTTAGATTTATTGTTTTTACCCCCTTTATTAATATGTTTGGATAAAAAATGAAAAGATTTATATTGTCAGTATTTTTTACAGTTTTATGTGGGCAAGTTTTTGCTATAACTCCAGAAGAACAAGGTTTGCAAATTGTTCAGGAAGTAGACCAACGAGATATTGGTTTTGGCGATAGTAAATCAGATTTAAAGATGATTTTGCGTAATCGTAAGGGCGATGAAAGCTTGCGCACTTTAACTATGAAAACACTGGAAGTGGATAATGATGGTGATAAAAGTTTAAGTGTTTTTAGTGATCCTCGTGATATTAAGGGGACTGCGTTTTTAAGCTTTACTCATGCCCTAGTGCCTGATGAGCAATGGCTTTATTTACCAGCACTAAAACGGGTAAAACGAATTTCATCCAGTAACAAGTCTGGTCCTTACTTAGGGAGTGAGTTTGCATTTGAAGATTTGACTTCATTTGAAGTTTCTAAATATAAATATAAATATTTAAAAGATGAAGTTTTTAATGGAATAGACTGTTTTGTGGTTGAGCTTTATCCTCAGTATAAACACTCTGGTTATACTAAACAGCAAACTTGGATAGATAAGCAGCGATATATCCCGTTAAAAACAGATTATTATGACCGTAAAGATTCTTTGTTAAAAACATTGGAAAATAAGGGCTATCAGCAA
This sequence comes from uncultured Methylomarinum sp., assembly GCA_964472945.1. Classification (GTDB taxonomy): domain Bacteria; phylum Pseudomonadota; class Gammaproteobacteria; order Methylococcales; family Methylomonadaceae; genus QPIN01. The sequence continues at coordinate 4,447 of CAYYNM010000070.1, forward strand.
TACCTTGGGCAATATTGGCGAGCTGATGAAATGTTGATGACTAACCATCAAAATGGTAAGAGTACCGTTTTATTATGGAAAAACTATAGTTTTAGAAATGGTTTTACTGATCGTGATTTTGATAGAAATACTTTGAAGCGTTCACGGTAGGGTGTCGTGGTTAAAGCCACTCTTACGTGGATGTAAAATTGCAAAACCTGTTAGCTTGATGTCCGTGTTCTCAATCTTCTCTCTCTGATTTAAAACAACAACTTAACGGTAAGAAGTAGCTGAAACTTATACATAATCAAGTATTTCTTTGCTTTACAAAACTCTCAAATTCTTTAGGAGGCAATGGTTTGCTGAAATAATAACCTTGGGCATATTGGCAATGAGGATGTAAAAGGTCAAGTTGTTCCTTGGTTTCTATCCCAGTTGCAATTACTTTTATGCCCAGTTTATTTGCCAGGATAACAATGGTGTCTACTAATATCGAATAAGTAGGGTCACTGACCATATTATGGATATATGAGCGGTCGATTTTTATGGCATCTACAGGGATTTTTTTCAGATAGTTTAACGATGAGTATCCAGTGCCAAAACTATCGAGTGAAATTTGGATTCCTGCTTGCTTTAGTTTTTCAATACTTTTTAGTTGGCTCTGTTGTTCGTCGAGAAAAATTTTTTCTGAGACTTCAAATGTAATATGGCTAGTTGGAATCTGTTTTTTATTTAAAATTTCTATCCATTCAAGATGGCATTCAGGTAGGTTATATTGAGCAACTGATTGATTGAGAGATATTTGAACAGGGTCTAGACCTAGTGCTGACCAGCGTTGCATATTATTAGAGACCTCATTGATGACCCAGTTGCCAATTTCACGAATTAAACCACATTCCTCAGCAACGGGAATAAAAATATTCAGAGGAATATAGCCCGCTTCAGGGTGGTTCCAGCGAAGTAGCGTTTCTGCACTGCTTACCTTGCCATTATTTAGATCAATAATGGGTTGAAAGTGCAAAGAAAACTCATGGTTTCGTAGAGCTGAATGCATATCAGCTATTAATTTAAGACGTTTTTCTGTTTCTTGCTGTAAAGCGGGTGTGTAATAATAAAAGCTATTATTGCCAGTAAGGGATTTGGCTATATACATGGCACTATCAGCATTTTTTTGTAGTGTATCAATTTCTGTTCCATCATCAGGGAAGATGGATATTCCTATGCTTCCTGATATATATACTTCTTGTTGATCAATAATGATACGCTTTTTAAACAAGTTAAATATTTTTCTGGCAATTAACTCTGCATCTGTGATTTTTTCTAATTCCGGTAGGATAATGCAAAACTCATCACCTCCAAGGCGTGCTACAGTATCTGATTTTCTAGTAGCGGTTAAAAGTTTTTTTGATGTTTCTTGTAATAAAACATCTCCAACATGGTGGCCTAAATTATCATTAACCCACTTGAATTTGTTAAGGTCAAGTAACAGTAATGCGAGTTTTTTATTACTTCGCTTAGCCCTATTAAGAGCATGATTAAGTCTGTCTCTAAACAGTGTACGATTTGGTAAATGTGTTAAAGCATCGTAGTTTGCCTGCGATTTTATAGATTTTTCGATAGCTTTTTGCTGGCTAATATCTCTTAATACTGAAATTGACTGAGAAATTTTACCGGTATTGTCTGTTAGCACATAAATAGATTCCCATACAGGAATTGAATTTGCATTTTTGTGACGGATTAAAACTTCAGCTTCCCAGTAAGATTTGTTTTTGAGTGTTGTCGCTACATTTTTAAAGTAGGAGTTATTAAAATAACTTGTATTTAGAATATCGCTTTTTTTGCTTAAGGCATCTTGTTCTGAGTAACCCGTAATATTGGTAAAAGCATCATTAATAGAAATAATATTTCTTTTTTCATCGGTAATAAAAACAGCTTTTTTGGTATGCTCTAAAAAAGAAAGTTTTAGACGTAAATTTGGGTCAACAGCCTGTGTGGAGTTATCTTGCTGAAAAAAACCATAAAGCCGCTTAACGATACCTTGCTTATTAACATCAGCTTTTATGCTTGCGTGATAAGTAATGGTTTCTTTGTTATCAGAAAGGTAACGAAAATTATATTCGACGGGCTTGTGTGAGAATAAGCAAATATTATTTTTAGTTTTAACCTGGGCTATATCATCAAGGTGTATATTTGATATAAATTCTTGATATGAAATGGTTTTATTTAGTGAGGAGAAGAAGTTTACCTGGCCTTTTGCAAGTATATATTGCCAATTTATTGTTTTAGAAGTATTTTGTGCAGAGGCAGGTAATATTGGTCGTGCATTGTCGTTTTGTATGCTTATTATCGATTGAAAAATACTAAACTTAAGCTGATTTATAAAACTGGTAACGGATGGAGGTTTTATTACATAATCTATGCAGCCTAGATGCATGGCTTTAGTAATAAGTTGAGAATCTTTTTCAGAATTGACGATAATAGTGGGTAGAGCTATATTTTTGCCTTTTAAAGAACCCAAAAAAGAGAAGGCATTAAGTGTAGGTGTTAAAAAATCTACAATTAATAAGTCATAATGGTGGTGGCTTTTGTCAGTAAATATTTGTTGTTCGGTATTTGCCGTATCAATACAGTAACCTTTATATTCCAGCTGCTTTTTGACTTGACTGGCGATAAACTTATTGCTGTCAAGGTAAAGGATATTAAAAGTGTCCATGAGTTACAGAGGAAGGTCAAGGCTGACGTTCATTAAATAGCCTAATGGTATGAGAGTAAAGCTATTTTTGAAAAGAGTGGCTAATTTTTCGATAATAAATTTTGAATTTGGGTTAATAATAGATTACCCTCTGAATAATGTTTTTCATCAAAGCGCTGTTGATAGGTTTGAGTTAAATGGTTTATTAACTGATTAAAATCATCTTTAGAATAGCTATCTGAATGGATTAAACCCTCTAGAATCACCTTAGGATCGCTAATTTTCTCAGAAAATTGACGTTCATAACTACTGGCTATCGCATCATGTAATTGTTTGATCTTTTTGGTATTTCCTTCAGCAAGAAAAATAGCGACCAAGCTATTAATGTTTCTTAGTGGGGTTTTATGTTTCTTTTCGTAGATAGACTCTAGACTTAGAGTTAATTCCTTTAGTTGCGCTTCTGATAGGTTTTGTTGCTCTAACAAATTGTAGACTGTTGATAGCTTGTCTTCTTGGTTTTGTAGGGAGTCACTGACTATTGGTAGCTCTAAAAATTTATCAGTTGCAGGTTTGCTAATTAATACTTCCTGGTTTTTTTGCGCATAAGATGACCAATACTGGCTAAAGTAAGGTAAGCCTTTATCATTAGTAAATTGGCGTTTAATAATATCGGCTAAAGAGGCTAGGCCGCAACTGACCGATGAGCTTGGGTAGGATAAAACAACAGGAATTTGTTTTGCTGCTGCTTTATTGACACTGGCATCGGATGTTAAGTAACCTAAATAGGATATATCAATTTTTAAGTACATTTTTACCGCTTTTTGGAAACGCTTAAAAATAAGTTGGCTGGTTTGGTAATCTTCAACGCGGTTGACTAAAATAAAAATGGATTTCTTTTTCCCCCTGATCATTAACATTTTTAATAAGGCAAATGAATCAGTTAATGAGGTGGGTTCTGGGGTAATAACAATAACCCTATACTGGGCCGAGGCAACAAAATCGAGTACATTACTGTCAATACCTGCGGCTGTATCAATCAGTATATAGTCAAATTTAGTTTCAAGTGTTTGTAACGAAGCGGTCAATAATGAAATTTGCTGGGGGCTTAAATTGGTGCATTGTTTTATGCCTGAGGCGGCAGGCACTACAGAGATGCCAGAGGGAAGTGTAAGGGTTATTTCTTCAATGCTTTTTTGACCATTTAAAACATGTTCAATAGTATAACGGGGTGAAATTCCCATAAGTATATTGATATTGGCTAAACCAGTATCCGCATCAAATAAGCAAACCTTTAAGTTACGGGCAACTAAGGATAGTCCGAGGTTAGTTGCAATATTAGTTTTTCCTACCCCACCTTTTCCACTGGTGAAAGCGATTACTGTAGCCATTTAACTATATTGTTAGAGTAAAAAATGTGCATTATATAGTTTTTTAGGCTTTTATATTGTTAAATGTGTCGTTTATTCAGGACATATTTTGGAGGAGTCTGTATTGTGAAGGTAATTATTAATGCTGTATTTTTGTGGGTGGGTATATTTAATAAAGTAAGTTGTTGTCGTTTGTAGAGCGAACTTTAGTCCGCAACAACTCAAAAATAATGATTTTGTAGTATACAAATGTGGTACAAAAGAGTGATGGAATGATTTTAATAAGAGCCTGTTATACATTATTGAAATTATTTAGTTTGTTTTAGGCTATTTATTGCTTATTATAGAAAAGATTTAATTAAACCTTTTTTGGAGTTCGAATGGAAACCGTTGTATTTCTGATAGTTGCTTTAGTATTAGCCTATGTTCTTGTCTATACACCGGCAAGTGGTGTTTTTATTGGCTCTGAAGTATCTCCTAACCAAGATGGTGATAACAAATTGGTTGTTCCAGAAGATTCAGCGCTAAGACGTCATTTTCTTAGCAATCTACAAGCTGAAGTTGAAGCAGAGCTATCACCGCGCCCAACATGTTCTATGCTTAAGCGTCATTATGATTCTTTAGTTAGAGTTGAAATGGAAAAACGTTTGTTTGCTTAAATGTTGCTTTCTTTACACAAGGATGTGTTAAAAGTGATTTTATGTTTTTTTGAATAATCTAATAAAACGATCAAAAAACTCATGCATAATAAGTGCTGAAATAATAAGGGCTGTCCCTGTTATTACCTTTAAAGTAATAATTTCATGATTGAGGCTGTGTCCTATATATAAAGCAAGAACGGGAGATATTAAAGGAATAAACCCAACAGTTGTTGCTGTTAGGTGAATAAGTAGATAATAGTAAAGTACAAAACCAATGGTTGTTGCAATAATACCCAAGTAAGTAATAGCTACAATATTGCTTAGGCTTAAATTATGAGGCCAGGAGCTATCAGCAAATATTAGCCATGTAATTAAGTAAGCGGGCAGAGCAAAGATTAACCCACCGGTCACTTGTGTGGTTGCAGGAAGTTTTGCTTTAATTCGCTTTACCCAGACAGCGCATGCTGTTTGTAAAGATACTGCAGTCAAAACTCCCATAATGCCATAAACAGCTTGAATATTAAGTTGTAATGCCGAACTAAACATCATGCTTAAGCCCGAAAGTCCTAAAAAATAAGAACAGATCTTGCCAAAGCTTAGGCTACGTTCTTTTAACCAAATAGCTGCAAAAAAAGCACTTAAAAAGGGAGATAAGCCAAAAATAACGGATACCCAGCCAGAAGGAATAAATTGGGCCCCCCAATACACACAGAGCATAGCCCCATAGATTTGTATGGCAACCGCTAGATAAGTCTGTTTTGCTTTACGTTGCGAGGGTAGGCGTTTTCGACGGATTAAAAGCAGTAACAGCATACAGGCTGTACCAATTGCCATACGAGAGCCTGCGCCAAATATAAATCCTGGGCCATCACCACTCCATTTTATGGCAAGAGGGGTCGTTGCCCATAGAATAATAATACTGATGTAAGCAAGTGCTATACGCATAGGTGAATAAAAAGTTAAGAAATTTCTGCAAGCAGGGAATCTATCATGTTTTGTGCTTGTTGCTGATAACTTGAGCCAAATAAATTGAGGTGATTAAGAATGTGATATAAGTTATACAGCGTTTTTCGTGTGCTGTAATTTGAATCTAAAGGGAAAGATTCATTATAAGCGGAATAAAAATTAGCACTAAAGCCTCCAAATAATTCTGTCATGGCAATATCTGTTTCTCTGTCACCATAATAACAGGCAGGATCAAAAATTATAGCTTCTTCTTGCCTAGTCATAGCAGCATTACCAGACCATAAATCACCATGAAGCAATGAAGGCTGAGGTGAGTGGTTGGAAAAGAAGCAATGCAAGCCGTTAGATAGTTTTCTAGCTGATTCAATTAAATGGCCATTTATCCCATTTTTCTCGGCAACAGATATTTGAAAATCTAAACGATTAGATTGCCAAAACACAGGCCATTGATTTGTGGGTGTGTTAATTTGTGGTGTTGAGCCAATGGTATTCGCTTTATGCCAGCCAAAAAAAGGTTGACGGATTTTATGTAATGCAGCTAATTGTTGACCTAATTGACTTTCAGATTGATGACTTCCTGTTTTCAAGTGAATAAATTCCAGGACTAGGAAAGCGTATTCACCCGCCTTGCCAAATATTATAGGCTTAGGTACTTTTATGGTATTTGTTTTAGCTATTTCTATTAAGCCAGAAAACTCTGCCTCAAACATCGAAAGCAAATGTGCTTGGTTTAGTTTTACAAAATAACGATTATTGTTATTTTGTAAAACATAGCCAGAGTTAATACAGCCTCCAGAAACAGGTGTTATTTCTCTTGCCGTAAAAGGGGAATGAATAACTTGTTCAATTTTCTGGCTAATTGATTGCCAAACTGCTGAGGTAGGCATGATTAATCTAATGACTGTAACATTTGCGTAAAATAGTCTGTAGTTTTTCTAACCCAATTTGTCTTGTTAAGCTAATATTCCTTTCAGGTATTTTTTCGGGGTGAGGATATGAATCTAAAGCTCTTTCTAAACTTAATTCTCTAATAATATGCAGCATTGGGTAAGGTGAGCGGTTGGTATAGTTGGCAGGGTCGCTTTCTACTTCACCTTCGAAGCAATAGATGGGGTGAAAGCTGGCTAATTGATAAATTCCTTCATAGTGCAGGTCAATTAACAGTGACTCGGCAAGGTTGAGAAAATCAAGAAAGTCATCAAATTGATTGTAGTTATTTGGGAAAATAACTAAGGTTGTTTCAATGGCTGGGTTTGAATCTAAGCGTTGACACTCATTTATCACTGACTCTAAGCACTGTTCGATGGTATTTAATGTTATCACTGAGTAATAAATACTGTGATTGTCGTATTCACGTTTAGCAAAAGGACAGATGTTGTAGTTGATAATAAAAGAAGTAAGCCAGGACTCAGTTTGTTTGATGATTTTTTTAGTTGGCATAATGATGTGGGTAGAATAAAAAGCCTCTAAAAAGAGGCTTTTTCTAAAGAAAGAACGTGCATGGAATAACTTCCCGAATTTATAACGCAGAATTTTTGTTTCAGATTGAGTGTTCTCATGAGGCGCATAGTTACTCTACGTAACGAATGAGAACACTCAAACTGGGACAAAAAGGCAAGTTAGAGATCGGTAAGTTGTTTCATGCACGTTCCTAAATTAGCTGTGGCTTACTCCTTCTGCAATACGTTGTTCTCGAAGTTCTTTTGCATGTTCAACTTTAGAGAAAACTCTTAGAATATCAGTAGCAGATAGTATACCTACTAATTTACTGTCTTTTACAACAGGTAGTGCCCCAACTTTTTGGTCCGCCATTGTAGCAGCAGCATCAGAAGCTAAAGTATCGGGTGAAATAGAAGTAATGCCTCTACGCATGATATTCATGACTTTTTTAGGCACAACATGAAGCTCGGTGCCCGTTTTATTCGCTTCAATAGCATTAGAATTACTTTTTGGGCCGAGTGCTTTATACATATCTCTATCTGAAACCATGCCAACAAGTTTGCCTTTTTCAATAACAGGTAAGTGTCTAACTTTTTCGTAGTGAATTAGGAAAAAGACACGGTCAATCATATCGTGTGGTTCAACAGTAAATACATGTGAAGTCATTAATTCTTCAACGAGCATAAAAAATCCCCTCTTAACAATAAAAATATAGCTTATAAATTGAGTCCATAAAATAGATAAAGGTTTTATATTTAAAGTGCTTTACCTAATTTATGTACGTCCCATATTGCTAAGAATAAGGAAGTTATTCATTTTTTACAAGTTTGTTAAAGTCTGAAAATAAAAAGCTTATATATTGTAGGTGTAGGACTGGTGTGCAGGTTGTTGATTTGTATATATTCAGATCATTTTATGAGGTGATAAAATAAATTTAGATACTTTTAGTTGTATTGCTTTATTTCTAATTCAATGATAATTGAGATAAAATGAGCGGATCAAATTCAAATGTCTGAATATAGTCTTTACAGGCATTTAATCTTTATAAACTTTGGAGTTTTTATGCGTATTATTCTTTTAGGCAGTCCCGGTTCAGGCAAAGGTACACAGGCACAATTTATTACTAAGAAATATAACATTCCTCAAATATCAACAGGAGATATGTTGCGTGCAGCGGTAAAAGCAGGAACCGAGCTTGGACTTGAAGCTAAAAAGGTAATGGATGCTGGTGGCCTGGTTTCCGATGATATTATTTTAGGTCTAATTAAAGAACGCATACAAGAAAATGATTGTGCTAACGGTTTTTTGTTAGATGGCTTTCCTCGGACAATTGCACAAGCAGAAGGTTTAAATGCTATGCAAGTAGCGATAGATCATGTTATTGAAATTGTAGTGGAAGACTCTGAAATCATCAAAAGAATGAGTGGCAGAAGGGTGCACCCTGCATCGGGTCGCACTTATCATATTGAATTTAATAAACCTAAGCAAGAAGGGCTTGATGATGATACAGGTGAACCTCTTATTCAAAGGGATGATGACCAAGAAAGTATCGTAAAAAAACGCCTGGCTGTTTATCATGACCAAACAAAGCCTTTAGTGGACTTTTATTCTGCTGATTCTTCAGTTAAATTTAGTTCAATTGCAGGTGTGGGTAATGTGAGTGATATTACTGCAAAAGTGTTTGCTATTTTAGAATAACTGGAAATAGATAAAATACTAGAATATCGTGACCGCGCTATAAGTAAAGTGATGTAGGATGTGCTGAGGAACGAAGCGCATCAATTGTAAACGATGCGCTTCCTGTATCATCCTATCCTGCTTTTACCACTAACTTAAGGCAGTGATGCTCTGCGTGGGAACTATCAATAATGGTGAACGCTTTATTGATAGTTGGCTTACTGCAAAAAAAGACAAAATGTTTTTAACTGAATGTAAAGAGGTGTATTGAGTGTCAAAAAAAGTTGATGTGGCTGTTGTAGGTGCAACTGGCGCAGTTGGGGAAGCTATGTTGTCAATTCTGGAAGAACGTAAATTTCCAGTTGGTAATGTGTATGCGTTGGCTAGCAGTCGATCGGTCGGTAAACGGATACCTTTTAATGGAGGATCTATTGTTGTTGAAGATCTGGCTGAGTTTGACTTTTCAAAAGTACAAATTGGTTTATTTTCAGCAGGTGCTTCAATTTCAAGGGAATACGCACCAAAAGCAGCGGCTAAGGGCTGTATTGTGATTGATAATACTTCTGAATTCCGCTATGACGATGATATACCTCTCGTTGTACCTGAAGTTAATCCAGAAAAAATAGCTGATTATCAAACGCGTGGAATCATTGCTAACCCTAATTGCTCAACCATTCAAATGTTGGTGGCATTAAAACCAATTTATGATGCAGTGGGTATAGATCGTATAAACGTATGTACTTACCAAGCGGTTTCAGGCACTGGCAAAGAAGCGATAGAAGAGGTAGTTAAACAAACGGCTCAGCTATTGAATGGCAAGCCGATTACAACAGCAGTTTACCCTAAACAAATAGCATTTAATGTATTGCCTCAAATTGATGTGTTTATGGACAATGGCTACACCAAGGAAGAAATGAAAATGGTGTGGGAAACTCAAAAAATATTTAATGATAAAGATATTCAGGTAAACCCAACAGCTGTACGTGTTCCTGTTTTTTATGGCCACTCTGAAGCAGTACATATTGAAACAACAGCAAAGATTGAAGTAGAGCTTGTACGTCAATTGTTAAGTGCTGCACCTGGGGTTACTGTTATGGATGAGCGAGTAGATGGCGGCTACCCTACGGCAGTAACAGAATCTTCTGGTCATGATGATGTGTTTGTTGGCAGAATTAGAAAAGATATATCTCACCCTCAAGGTATTGATTTATGGGTGGTTGGTGATAATGTACGAAAAGGAGCGGCATTAAATAGTATTCAAATTGCAGAACAGCTGGTAAAAAAATTCATCTAGTCTAAGCTTAGTAAATATACAAATCCACTTAAACTAGACGGAGTGATTGT
>CAYYNM010000071.1:0-14516 GCA_964472945.1 uncultured Methylomarinum sp.
GTGGAATCAATAGCTTGTGTTCTGTGCCGTAGTGAAGTCACGGATTCAGGTATTACTCTTTAATAACTAATTAACCTTTAAATTATTGTATGAAAATCAAATCTAAGGCTTTTGGCACACAACAACCAGACTCTAATTCAAGTATTATTTTTCCTAATGGTATTCCTGGCTTTGAAGACGAAACTGAGTTCCAGCTATTTCATTTAGATGATAACAAGATAGTTTATTCTTTACAGTCTTTAAGTAATGAAAGTATTGTATTTTCTGTAGCTCACCCCGCTCATTTTTATATTAATTATAATTTTGTGCTAACTGACGAAGAAGAGGGTATTTTAGAGATTGATTCTATTGATGATTTATTAATTTTGCTTATTCTTCATAAAGATGAAACTTCTAAGCAGCCAACAATAAAAGGGTCAATAAGGTCACCTTTATTAATCAATACAAAAAGAAGAATAGGGATTCAAAAACTTTTAGCCACTGTAGAACAAAGTATTACTTTGACAGAAAAGCATAATGAAATTGAAGTATCTGAAACATAATACAGCTAAAAAATTTGAAAGAACGCAGGTAGAGATTATAAATTAGACAAAAAGCCACATAAAATTACGTGGCTTTTTTGGATAGTGAGAAAGCTTAATAAAAACTAAGCTGCCTGAACTGGGATAACATGACTGGAATGTGTGATTTTATTATCTTCATCAAAATAAACCAGAGTAGGCTTAAATTTTTCCAACTCTTTCTCATCAAATGCAGCAAAGGCACAAACAATAATTAAATCACCTTCACAGGCAAGGCGTGCTGCCGCACCATTGATAGAAAAAATACCCGATCCCTCTTCTGCCCTTATGGCATAAGTTGTGAAACGCCCTCCCGTATTAATATTATAAATCTGAATTTGCTCGTATTCTCTAATTCCAGAAAAATCCAGAATATTACCGTCAATCGCACAAGAACCTTCATAACCCAATTCTGAATGGGTAACTGTCGCTCGATGTAACTTTGCTTTAAGCATCGTTGTTTGCATATTAATAAATCTTGAAAGCTTAAGAACATTCCATTATATCAAAATGCGCTCTGCATTCAAATTTAGATGTTTTTAAAACTGCTCAATATTTTTATGTATATTCATACCATTCTTACTTTCAGACCTATGAATCATTACCTCTGTAGGGTAGGCAAATTCCAGGTTATTTTTTTTCAAAATGTCTGCTATTTTAAACAACACATCTTCTTTTACTGATAACCACTCACTCCAATTTACTGTTCTAGTGAAACAGTAAATGAGTATATCAATAGAAAAGTCACTATATCTATCCATAAAAACTAGCTGTGTTGTTTTAATTCCATGAGCATCTGCCTGAGAAGTAAATTTAAAATCACGTCGCTTATTGGTTATTTTTTGCTGAGGGTTAGCAATACCAGAATGTTGCTTTAGCATATCTCTAATATCATCTATTGCCTGTCGAATATCATCCATATTGCTTTCATAAGTAACGCCTACATACATTTTAATACGCCGCCCTACTGCACGACGATTCCAGTTAATTACACTAGAAACAGAAATAATTGAATTAGGTATGGTAATCAAAGCATTATCAAATGTTCGAACGGTGGTGCTACGCAAACCAATTTCTGCTACTGAGCCCTCAGCATCACCTACTTTAATCCAGTCCCCCATTCTAAAAACATTATCAAATAAGATAGTAACCCCACCGAATAAGTTAGATAAGGTGTCTTTTGCTGCCAATGCAAATGCCAATCCACCTACCCCCAGCGTCGACATAATTGCGGTTAAACTTATTCCAAAATAATTTAAGTCAAATGCTATAATCACAACAACAACAAATCCTTTTCCCATTTGCACCGCTAGATTAAATAATTCTTTTCTTAACTCTTTATTTCTGTTGTTTATTTTCTGTATCTGAATAAGTACAATACTATCAATAATTTTAGATATTAACCATATAAAAATCAGGCTATAAATAACAAATGCTCCAGACTCTATAACTGAGCGAAAGTCTGTTTTATAAAAGAAAGCATCAGCCCCAAGGTTTACCCCCCAAAAAACCAACAATGAGCGTGCAGGCCGTCTGATCTCATGATAGATCATCTCCTGTTGTTCAACATCCTTATCAATAATATAACTTTCTACACACCAGCAAGTACATTTAAAAATATAAGGGTAGCTAAAAATAACCAGGAAAATAATTAATATTGAAAAAAAGATTCCGCCTACATCAACCTTAAAAGGTGCAAGTTTGTTATTAATTGCATGAACCAAATCAAAATGATTAATATATGATATGCCTGATAATAAGGAAAATTCCTGAAACCAATGCACTGAAGCAATTTGTCTAGGATTATTAATAACGTAATTTAAAATGTCTCTATAACTATTGCTTGTTGTTAAAAACAACTGGTAATTTTTTTTTACCTCAAAAAACAAGTCAGTTTCCAACTCAACTTCCGGTAAAGCTAATTTTTTTTCATCCTTAGAGATTTGTTCCAATTCCTTTTGAGATTTTTCAACAATCGTCTCTATTTTTGTATAATTACTAGATGATTCAACAAGATATTTAAGATAATTTGCAATAGACTGATCAACCTTGTATGTTTCTAATTTAATCTTATCTCGTAAGACGGCAAGTTGGTGCCCCCTTTCGCTATTAATACTAATTCGAGACTGCAGAAAAGACTTGTTGCCTTTCGTTTCTCCAGTCATAAAATGAATATTCTTTTTTGTTTTCAACTGCTTCATCAACTGCTCTAAAACAGCTGTTTTCTTATTTAACAGCTTATCAATTGAGGCATTTTGGTTGTTTAAAAGCTGAGCATTAATAGCTTTTAATTCATCAATAGTGTGCTTTATACTTTCTTGTTTCGGTGCTGCTATTAATGAAAAACTCACTAATAAAACACAAAAAAATGTGGCTATTCTCATTATATTACCCATTAAAAATGACATTTAACCCAGTTGATACCAGACAATATTTATCTGAGGATATGAATAAATTCGCTTTATTTTTTTGAAAAGTGAACATTATCAATAAGGCGAGGTTTGCCTAATTTTGCTGCTGCAAGAATAACCAACTCATTATCCTTTTCTGTTGCTGGCTGTAGATCAGCCGATCTACAAATAGAAAAATAATCAACTTTAAAGCCAGCGACCTCCAGTTCAGCTTTTTGCTCCTGTTCAATAGTATTAAAATCCATTTCTTTGATAACGGATGCTTGCGCTTGGCACAATGCCTGATAAAGCTTTGGAGCTATTGTTCTTTCTCTGCTGGTCAAAAAGCCATTTCGCGAACTCAGGGCCAAACCATCACCCTCGCGTTCTGTTGCAACCCCCCAAATAACTACAGGACTATTTAAATCTTGAACCATTTTTTTTATAACGGCTAGTTGCTGAAAATCCTTCTCACCAAAGATTGCAATATCAGGTTGAACCATATTGAAAAGTTTAAAAACAACCGTTGCAACACCATTAAAATGTCCAGCCCTATACGCCCCGCAATGAATGGTTGATAGCATACCTACAGTAACTGTTGTGCTTGCTTTATTGGGGTACATTTCAAGGATGCAAGGCAAAAACATTAAATCAGCCGAAGCTTCAACTAATTTTTCCTTATCGACAACTTCAGTTCGAGGGTAACTTTCAAAGTCTTCTCCAACACCAAACTGGGTGGGGTTAACGAATATACTAACAATGACTTTATCGGCTTTTTTTCTTGCTTCTGATACTAATTTGATATGCCCTGCATGCAAATTACCCATGGTAGGTACAAAAGCTATACTTTGCCCTTGCCGCCGCCATAACCGTACCGTTTTACGCAATTCAGCAATTGTGGTAATTTTTTGCATAAATTTTAATAACTATGTAATTCTGTTGGGAACTCTAACTGTTTAACAGCTTGATGGTATTGTGCAATAGCATCAGGGATATCCTTCGCTATTTGCATGAAATTTTGAGAAAATCTTGGTCGTTTACCCACGCTGATGCCAAGCATATCGTATAACACTAATACCTGGCCATCACAAGCAACGCCAGCACCAATACCAATAACAGGAATAGTTAAATTTTTTGATATTTTTTCAGCTAAGCCAGTGGGGACACATTCTAAAATCAATAAGCTAGCACCTGCCTGCTCAACTTTTTTAGCATCCTGGTGTATTTTTTCCGCACCTTGCAATGTCTTCCCTTGTACTTTATAGCGCCCAAGCTGATTAATTGATTGGGGCAACAAGCCTAAATGGGCACAAACAGGCACACCAAACTCAACTAGAGATTTAATAATATCAATATGAGCCCCTTCCAATTTAACCATTTGTGCGCCTGCCGCTTGCATTAACTTGGCAGCATTTTTCATCGCTATCTCAGTGGTGACATAGCTTAAAAAAGGTAAATCAGCAATCACAAAGGCACGTTTACGAGCATTTACCACGCATTGCGTGTGATAAACCATCTCTTCAATTAAAACAGGAACTGTGTTTTTTTTTCCTTGTATAACCATACCTAAAGAATCGCCCACCAGCATCACATCAACACCTGCCTGGTCAATAAGTTGACTAAAACTGGCATCATAAGCGGTCAAACAGGAAATTTTTTCGCCTGCTTGTTTCATCGCCAATAAATCAAGGATAGAAAGTGCTGCAACCGTCTGAGTTTCTGCATACAAAGCCATTAGGATAATTTCTCTAAACCCGCTAAAGGGCACTGTAAAACCAAATCGTTAATATACCCCATGCCTGGTACCCATAAATTACCGTTTACTATTTCTTGTAATGGGTATAAAACAAAAGCTCTTTCAGGCAAGCCTATGTGCGGCACCTTTAAATAAGGTAAATCAATCTGTTGCTCCCCATACAACAAAATATCCAGATCTAAAGTTCTCGCACCCCACCGAATAGTATCGCGGTCTCGTCCAAAATCATTTTCAATCTGTTGAAGGACTGTTAATAATTCAATAGACGTTAAGCCAGTCTGAATACTCATTACCGCATTGACATAATCTGGCTGTTCTTTTGGGCCCATCGGCGGGCTACTATATAAACTTGAAAAGCGAGTTTCAGTCATTTCTGCTTGCTTTGCAATAAACAAACGTGCCTGCTGTATTTTTGACGCCGGGTTTTCCAGGTTACTTCCCAAGCCAATATATGCTTCAGTCATTATCACTATTTACAGTCTTAATTTTAGGCTTTTGCTTTCTTTTAGTTTTTCTAGCGGGGCGAGTCATTTTCTTTTGTTCTATATCATTCGTACTCTGAAATGTTGTCCACCACTGAGCTAACTCCATTGCAGCCCCTCCTGTTTCCGCCCTTAACAATAGAAAGTCATAAGCAGCACGAAACCGAGGATGACTCAATAGACGGTAAGGTCTTCCCCCTATCCGTTTTTCAAATCGCAACTGTAACAACCACACTTCACGCATTGATTGTGTTACTCGCTTTGGAATAGAGATACTCTTGGTTTGTGCTGATAAAACATTGCTTGCCGCATGTTGATAAGCAAAACTCTCTTCCTCACCTTGCCGCATTTTTTCATTCGCTAATTCTTGTACAGCTTCCCATAAAAAAGCTGACATTAAAAAATAAGGTGTCACACTTTTATTTTCAGCTATACGCTTATCTGAATTTTCCAAGGCCTTGGCAATAAAGACCTTTGGAAAATTATTTTTCTCATTATTTAGACATCTATCAGCTTGAGGGAATAAGGTTTCAAATAGACCATAGTGCCTAAGCATTTCAAATGTTTGCACAGCTTTACCTGATAAAAACATTTTCAACACTTCATCATATAATCGCGCAGCAGGAATACCCTTCAATAAAGGAGCTAGTTCAAAAATGGCTTGTTCTGTCGAGACTTCTAAAGAAAACCCTAATTTAACAGCAAACCTTACCGCCCTTAGCATTCTAACAGGGTCTTCTCTATAACGAGTGGTAGGATCACCGATTAATCTAAGGACACCTGCCGTATGGTCTTCCATTCCCCCGGTATAATCAATAATAGAAAAATCACGGATATTGTAATACAAGGCATTAACGGTAAAATCTCTACGCCAAACATCATCTTCTATACTGCCAAATACATTATCACGTAATAAGCGCCCATCTTCATGAACTTTCTGCTCTATATTATCAGCGGTATCAGAACTCCGGAATGTAGCAACCTCAATAATTTCTCGACCAAAATGAACATGTGCTAATCGAAAGCGCCTTCCAATTAAACGACAATTGCGAAAAGCCTGCTTAACCTGTTCAGGACTCGCATCAGTGGCCACATCAAAATCTTTTGGCTCATAACCTAATAGCAAGTCTCTAACACAACCACCCACTAAATAAGCCTCATAGCCTGACTTTTTCAGTCGATATAAAACTTTTACAGCATTTGGGCTCATTTGAGAGCGTGAAATATTATGCTCTGAACGAGAATATACTTTAACCTGGCATTGGCTATTTGCCTGTGCAAGGTCTTTTTCGTCTACAGTGTCAGATGGACTAAATATTTTTTTGAAAAATTTTAAAATGAGCTTCATTCCCTTTTTTTATTATATAAATTCAGCATGTTATAAAAATAACTCGTTATAAACCTGAAAATTTTCTTGTTATCATATCATTTAGCTATCTCGCAATAAATAATATAGCCATTTTATTTACAGTGCTTTACCTAACTTTAATCATCATCACAGTTAATAGCTTTTTTTACATAGCCTTATTAATAGAGTAAAATTAGATTATTCCTTATTCGTTATCTTACTTTCTTAAAACAGCTTGCAACCCTTTTTAGTTTGTATCCTGTCCCTACATTGTTTTGGAGATTTTCATGTTTAAAAAAATTATAACAGGCTTAATTGACCAACCCTTTTTAACCAGTATTTATGTTGTAGATTTAGCTATCCTTCTGTTTCATAAACCCCCTTTTATGTTTGCTTTGGTCATGATGGCAGGGTTAATAGGTATGAGTATGTATTTTGGCCAAAAACTAGCTTTATTCAAAAATTAATTGATCACTCTAAACAAAAGAAAACCAGGTAAAGATAATACACTTTCACCTGGTTTCTTTCGCCATTTGGCTATCATTATCTACGATGCACTGCTGTTGTTGGCACTACTCTTTTTAGCAACTGCCCTCGTTTTACCGCTCAATCATGGTGAAGCATTTTCATCATCACAATTTTTCTTCCCAATTTATATACTAACAGTCAGCTTTCTCTACTATGGCTGGTTTTGGACTCATGGTGGGCAAACATTAGGCATGAAGACATGGAAAGTAAAAATACGAAGCCAGAATTACAAAGCTGTTACCTGGCCCTTGGCCTTTAAGCGTTTTATAATTGCCATTTTTTCTTGGGCTTGCGCAGGGCTAGGTTTATTATGGAAATTTGTAGATAAAGAACAACTTACCTGGCATGATAAATTCTCTGGAACACGTTTATTTTTTGACCGCAATAATGATTAACCTAAAAATTTAGTTACCGAGGTACTAAAATAGGCGCATAGCAAACTATGAAACCATTTCAGCAACGCAGTCTATCAGTCCAATCGAGAGAAAGCCTCCGTTGAGACCATGAAGTATATCCTTATGCTTAACTTAAAACGGATAAACTACTTTCAGCATCCTATTTTAAAATATAGTTAATCCTTAACAAAGCTATTCTTTTTAAAAAGCGCAACAATTTCTTTGCTCGGTTGCTCTTTTGACGAACCCTTAGGGTTCCTTTTTAAGTCATGTCCTTTAATAGATTTGTTAAATTTTTAGGTATTATGCGACGCTCAGGAGAGTATTTTTAAGCTGATTGAAGTTGCTTATTTTCGGTTTTCCGATAACAAAAACAGAGGGGGTGTAAAACCCCGAGTAAACTCGATAATTCCAGTGAGCAGGGCACTAAGTTTCGTTAAAAAATGCCACATTCTGTTGTGTTTTATCGGTAAATTCAGACATTTTTTCATCTGAAATTAACCCATTACGCTTCCATGATGCCAATTTCAAGATTGCAGTGCTTCGTTTCAAATCATCAAACATAATGGATATTTCTTTGTCTTCTCTATTTATTAATTTCCAGAGTTTGAGATAAGATTCATGTTCTTTTCCTTTGCGACTGTTAGAAATATTATCAATTTTATCAAAAATTTGATCACATGAAATACTGAGAATTTCATTTCTCATGTCTCTGATTTTTTTCCAATCACTTTCTGGTATATTTCTCATAAATTTATAACCATTTTACCTGTTAGCAAACCAAACAACATATTCTCTTACATACCAGAAATTGTTATTATTCCTTGACGTAACTTCCACGTCACATAAAGGAACATATCCTGTTTTTTTTGATTCTCTTACTTTTAATATTATTCCACAAGTTTCATCTTCCATTTCAATTTCTATTGCCTTCATAATATGGTTAATACTGAATGGTACGTTATTGCTTTCATTTTCTAAAAATGGGTTAAACGTATCATCTTCTTGACGTTCTATCTCAAAAGGAAAAGTGAGATAATCAGTAAGCCAACTACTCCAATCTCTTTCTTCCCATTCTTCAAATTTTTCATCCCATAGGTCATTGTTATCTTTATCCCACGAAGAGTCATATTTTTTACTGTTGCTCATAAATATTTATTTCTTAATATGTTGAATTTCTGAATTTCTGAATTTCTGAATTTCTGAGTTTCTGAGTTTCACCGTTGCATGTTAGTGCACCTGAGTCTGGTAACGCCCAGTTCAGTTAATGCTGGCAGATCCTTCTGAGCTTTGAAAACTCATAACAAAGCAGGTGTCTGGTATAAAATGAAATACAATCCTACTGATAAAAATAATGCCATATACCCCATTAGAAGAAATCTTACAGTAAACCTAGCGGTATTATTTGTGCCTTCATGGGTAATATATATTTTATACCTGAATCCGTGACTTCAATGCAGATAGTAGGGCCCAAGATATTGGTTTCACAGGGGATTTAGTCAGATTATTGCTCCTGCATAATCGACATTCACCACATCCATGTGGCTCAAAAAATCTTAGCTTCACCCATAGGTTAAGCGGGTATTTTTTTAACCGCTGTGGAATCAATAGCTTGTGTTCTGTGCCGTAGTGAGGTCACGGATTCAGGATTAAGTGATAATGTAAGTGGGACAATAACGATTAAAGCAATATCATTTGTTACCAACATGGACAAGAAAAAGGTTGTGACCACCAGCTTTAATGGTATGGCTTTCCCCTTTTCTATACTTTGGGCGATTTTTAATATAACCCCACTTTTCTGCAAACCATTAACGGCAATAAACAGCACAAACAAGATGAACAACACCTGCATTTCCTGGATTGAATAGACCGGAAAATGCTTTGCATAAAAAGCAGTCGAAACCAATCCTGCACCAGACGCAATCAGTAGCCATTCTTTTAGGATAAAATCAATAAATGTTACTTGAGCTTTCAATAAAATTCCTGTTGTCCTCGTTATATTAGGAAATTATAAGGCGGCTTTTTTTCGGTTATAAAAAAAGTAAGCTAACCCGGCCGCTATTAAAAAGGCAGTAATAGGAAGTATATTGTTAGAATTGTTTGCTGTTTTTATAGTGTTAGGGAACCTGAATTTGGTTAAAACACCCAAGCCTGAATCATTAATATCAATAGTAATAGAGTTTGCATTCAACCCTATTAACTGTACCTCTCCACCATCAAAAGCCTTATAGTTTTTTGACCTATTTTCGGTAAAGTTAGGATAAATAGGCGTTGATGAAAAAATAGCTTTAGAACCTAGTGTATTTGCTATTTCAACTTCTAATTGTTGAGTTGATTTGCCTTTGGTTGATATAACGGTTGGGGTATCTTTATTAATAGTAATGGTAATAGTGCCTCCAGCCGTTTGTTGTTTTATATCAGAGGCAAAATCTCTAACATACTCAACCGCAGCAGAATAAACAAGATTGATAGAAATATCGACTGCAGCTGTGGAAAAACTTTTTTCAGGAATACGGTAACTTAAGGCTTGATTTGTATAGTCTCGAGTAGTGATTCTATCAATTACAAAACCAGCCTTATTGAAGATAATAAACTCAGGTTTATCTTGATTTACTTCAGTAGTAGCACCTCGGTCACTAGGAGCTTCTGTTTTAATAGCGGCACTCAGTGCACCGGCCACCTTTTTGGATACTTCAATAGCGGTGAGTGGCTTTTTTGCGTGAGTCCCTTTTATAAAGGCTAAGCCATTTGCCTTATTAAAATTTATTCCTACTTTTTGCCAGGAAACCATAGAAGAAAAAGATGTTTCAATTGCTCTTTTGGGTGTGCTGGTTTGTATAATCAGCTGGTCTGTCTTTTCTGGGTCAGCTAGGCCGATTGATGGAAGCCCTAAAATACAGCTAAGAAGCAAGCTTCGGTTTAAGGTTTTTGTTGTTATCATTTTTTGTCCTCAAAGTGTTGCCTCAGCGTATCATAATTAGTTGTGATTGAAAGCTTAAAATTTGAAGTGATTTGAAATAATAAATACTCTGTTCTCAAGCATAAAAAAGCGTAGAATATGCACCCTTTAAAATAATTCACATATTAATAGATTTAAAGATTAATTAATATGCTTCTATTCGGAATAAAACATGCTTGCAACCGCAAATATTACAATGCAATTTGGCGCTAAGCCATTATTTGAAGACGTTTCTGTTAAATTTGGTAATGGTAATCGTTACGGATTAATTGGTGCGAATGGTTGTGGTAAATCTACCTTTATGAAAATTTTAGGGGGTGACTTGGAGCCTTCAGCAGGTAATGTCTCAAAAAACCCTCATGAACGTATTGGTAAGTTAAAACAAGATCAATTCGCTTATGAAAAATATGCAGTCATTGATACCGTTATTATGGGGCATGATAAATTATGGGCAGTAAAATCTGAGCGTGATGCAATATATGCCAACCCAGAAATGTCTGAAGAGGATGGTATGAGGGCGGCAGAACTTGAGTCTGAATTTGCTGAAATGGATGGTTACACGGCTGAAGCGAGAGCCGGCGAACTGTTATCTGGAGTAGGCATTAATGTAGAACAGCATTACGGCCTTATGAGTGAGGTGGCACCCGGTTGGAAATTACGTGTACTGCTGGCACAAGCTTTGTTTTCCGAACCCGATATTATGTTGTTGGATGAGCCCACCAACAATCTTGATATTAATGCTATTCGTTGGTTAGAAAGCGTATTGAATGAGCGCAACTGCACCATGGTTATTATTTCGCATGATAGACATTTTTTAAATAGTGTTTGTACCCATATGGCTGATTTAGATTATGGAGAAATAAGAGTTTTTCCGGGGTCGTACGATGATTATATGACAGCAGCAACACAGGCTCTTGAAAGCATACAATCAGAAAATGCTAAAAAGAAAGCACAAATTTCAGAGCTTAAAGCATTTGTGAGCCGGTTTTCAGCTAATGCATCAAAATCTAAACAGGCAACTTCTCGGGCAAAACAGTTAGAAAAAATTAATTTAGCTGAAATAAAGCCTTCAAGTCGTCAAAACCCTTTTATTCGGTTTGAGCAAGATAAAAAACTACATCGTTTAGCCCTTGAAGTAGAAGGTTTAGCTAAAAGTTATGAGACTGAGCTTTTTAAAGATCTTAATTTAATGATTGAAGTAGGGGAGCGAGTTGCTATTATTGGTCCAAATGGTATCGGTAAAACAACACTGTTAAAATGTTTGATGGGTGAAGTGTTACCTTCAGCTGGTTTTGTAAAGTGGTCAGAAAATGCCGATATTAGTTATTGTGCACAAGATCATGCTGCTGATTTTGCAGCTAATGAGGCATTAATTCCCTGGATGGAACAGTGGCGCAAACCAAGTGATGACGACCAAAAGATTAGGGGGACGCTTGGACGCTTACTATTTTCTCAGGATGACCTTGATAAGAAGGTAGGGGTGCTTTCAGGGGGTGAAAAAGGCCGGATGATTTTTGGTAAGCTAATGCTTCAGCGTGCTAATATTATGCTATTAGATGAGCCAACTAACCATCTGGATATGGAATCAATTGAGTCACTTAACTTAGCCTTAGAAAATTATCCCGGCACATTAATTTTTGTTAGCCATGACAGAGAATTTGTTTCATCACTCGCCACAAGGGTGTTGGAAATAACGCCAACAGGTATTGTAGATTTTCGTGGAACTTATGAAGATTACTTGACTAGCCAAAAACTTAGCTAAGGAACAGGCACGAAATAACTTGAGCAATTGGCTTGTTTGTTCTGTTTTTAGGGTTATCAAATACTAAGGTAATAAATGAGAAAGGTATGACTCTGACAATCGGTAAATTAGCTAAACAAGCAAATGTAACAATTGAAACTATCCGCTATTATCAACGTAAGGGTTTATTGACGGAGCCTGAAAAACCAGTTATTGGGTATCGACAATATCCAATAGAAGCGATTACACGGATTAAATTTATTAAACGTGCCCAACAATCTGGTTTTACCTTAAAGGAAGTCGCAGAATTATTATCTTTGGATGGTGAGCATTGCGAAGATGTGCAAAAAATGGCTGAACAAAAGCGCCAACAAATTGATGAACAATTAAGAGACCTAACAGCACTTCGTAATGTTCTTGATAGCTTAGTTAAGGGTTGCCAACAAGATAAATCGACCCAACACTGCTCCCTTATTGATGCACTTTCCCATCAGGAAAATACTCACTCCTGAATACTCCCAAAATTGTTATAAACTTCTCTTCATCCTACCCATATTTTGTAGCTAGTGCTCCTTATGAACCACAGTTTATGGTTGTAGAGCAGACTTCAGTCCGCAATAGTCAAAAATGGCCTAAAGACCGTGTAAAAAGTCTTAGCCTTCAGTTTTGTTTGTATATAGTCAGATTTACCTTTTATCAAGTTATAAATCTAAAACTTGTTCAGTTTTCCTGTTGATTAAAAAATCAAAAATAATGTAAAAAAATTCTTGACTCTGTTCTATAGAACATGATTTAGAATTTGTCCCATGTATAGATCCCTAACGCATAAGTATCTACATAATTTTTTATAGCTAAACACATTAAGTTACATTGAGATTTAGCCCCCTCTTCCTCCGAAGAAGGCTTTTAGACTATTGTAGCAACCTATGTCTCTAAAGATTAGGAATACAAAAACGTACCTGATTACCCATAAGTCTCAGCTAAATTCAGAAGAAATATGGCTTTTTCTCTTAGCCCTCCCTTGCTGGAGAGAGCTAAAAGCAAGATTTTTGTAGATTAAGTATTGGCAGAGACTTATAAGTAGGCAGGCATAATAAACTTAACAATTTATTTTCGTCATTCCCGAGTGTTCTTATCGGGAATCTACTGTGTAGGTCAGATGGATTCCTGCTAAGAGCACGCAGGAATGACAGTTGTTTTTGTTAAATTAATTTTACGTGGGTACTTACCTGAATCCGTGACTCCAATGCGGATTCAGGTTATACGTAATCAGGAAAAATTATTTATATTTGGGAGATCAAAATGGCACAAAAACAAGAACCCAACGAAAAAACCAGACCTTGGCTCGGCATAGGTGCTGTACTCGCTGCTATAGGTGCATCTGCCTGTTGTGTAGGCCCCTTATTACTTTTATCCTTGGGCTTTGGCGGTGCATGGATGAGTACTCTCACTTCTATGGAGGCGGTTAGGCCCCTCTTTTTTGCACTGACTTTATTATTTATCTGGATGGGATTTATGAAGCTTTATCTATCTGATAATGATTGCAAAGAGGGTGATGTTTGCGCTGCAACTAAAGTACAACGAAATCAAAAAATAATTTTCTGGACTGGTTCAGTCGGCTTATTGGCATTACTGACCTTTCCTTGGTATGCCGTTTATATTCTTTAATGGAGAAAAAATGAAAAATTTTAAAATACTATTAATTGTATTAAGTTTAATGGCTAGTTTTGTTTCCACACAAACCGTTCAAGCTAAACCCACAGAACAAACACAAAGTAACATTCAAAATGTGATTCTTGATATGCAAAATATGACGTGTGCTATGTGCCCTATTACGATTAGAAGGGCGTTACAAGGTGTTGAGGGAGTGCAGAGTGCGAAGGTTGACTTTTCCAGTAAAACAGCCAATGTCACCTTTAATCCGAAGAAAACTAATATAGAGGCTTTAATTAAAACAACCACAAATGTGGGTTACCCCGCGACTGTTCTCTCAGAAAAATAAACCAAGGAACATTTATGTGGATTAAACAACTAAAAATTGAGGGCATGACCTGCCCAACTTGTGCGGCAGGAATTGAAACAAAGCTCAATGTGCTTAAAGGCGTGAAGATTAAAGTTTCTTACCCTGAAGGTATTGGACAACTAGAGATGAGTGGTAACCGAAATTGGCGATGAGCAGGTGGCTACTACAGATACCCCCGTACCTACCTCCGAAAATAACGGCCGGCAACTGCATGAGGCTATTATCGGCACTGGTTCTGGTGCTTTTGCCTGTGCACTTACAAAGAAATCGTTATCGACTTGCTTATACTCGATGTTCCAGTTTTTTTAACTTGAATTCAGAAAATACTAAAAAC
>CAYYNM010000072.1:0-14485 GCA_964472945.1 uncultured Methylomarinum sp.
TTTATTATACGCCGCTGTTGTTATCTGTTAGTATATCAATACCGTACAGGCAGTTAGAAATTTCGAATGATAGTTTTTCTATCTTTTGTATCTTATTATGGAGCATATCAATGCATATTTTAAATAAACTTTTTATCATTTTTTCTTTGCTAAGCATTTCTATCTGTGCAAATGCCACTACCAGCCCAGCAATACATTCAACGGGCAACACCCTTGGTTCAGCAACAAACCCTGATAGTTTTTTTTCTAACTATACGTTTGCTACAGGCGATATAATCGATGATGTTTATCTTTTCAATATTGATTCTACTACAGCACCCTCATTACTCAGCACCACAGCAACCTCTATTGAACTAGGTTCATTTTTCGGTATTGATAACTTCAAGTTTGCTCTTACTGATGATCTAGGCCATCAAATGTCCATTTGGGGTTCAGCAGGAGATAGCATCTTTTTTAGTATGCCTCCATCAATGGCGACACCTATGCCTATGCCTATGCATGTCTCCGGAGGTACTTACGGTATTCATTTTACAGGAACAGTCACAGGATCAAGTGGTGGAATTTCAAATATCGTAGCCATTGCTCCCGTTCCTGTTCCAGCATCTGCCTGGTTATTTGGTAGTGCTTTATTTGGTTTAGCTGGTATCAGCCGTTCACGCAAAAAAACCATATAACTTTTCTACCTTAATCTGTTATCTTTGTCTAAGGTGACAGATTAATATGATAAGCATTGAGAATACGGCGACTTAATGATAAAAAAACTCTGTGTTCTCAGTGACCTATGTGGTAACAATATCAGATCTTTATAGCCTTCGCGTGGCCTAGCGAAGTATAACCCTATTATTTTTTTCTTCGGTAAAACCGTGATTGGTATTTCACACGTTTAATATTCAATTTATATTGGTTTATTTCTTCATCAGCTAATAGCTGAAAAATATCAGCCGGCATTCCATCCGGTAAATCGATCAAACTATAATAATTTCGAATATCCACTTTGCCTATTCGGTTTTTATCTACACCAGACACTTCAATCAGCGTTGTTTTTATTTCCTCAACAGAAACTAAATGTTTCCGGCCTATATCAAGGCGATACCTTACAAGTCTTTGTTTTGGTAAAGCAACTGCTGGAATTGTATCTGCTCCATTAATTTTTCTAGCGTGTTCTGTTAATACCAGTTGAGGGTGATTCAATAGCGATAGTGCCGCCGCACATTCCAGAACACTTATCTGAAGCTCGTCAGAGATACTGTTAATCAATTCCTTATGTAAAACGAACTCTTGCTTAACTAAAAGGGGTTTTAAATGCTGTTTTAACTGTTCTTTAGTATTGATTTCGCAACCCTTCATCTACAAACGATCCAAATTAATATCGACAAAAGCCTCATCACGCAACCGACGCAACCATAACTCAGTTTCCTCTTCTATTTTTCGGTTTCGAATTTGCTTTCTTATCTGATTCTTTTTAAAATCCACACTATTATCCTTGTCCTGTCTTTTCAAGACTTGAATAATATGCCAGCCAAATTGAGTTTGAACAGGCTCACTAATTTCATTGATAGCTAATTTATTCATTGCCGCTTCAAAAGGTGGAACTAGGTCACCCGGGCCTACCCAATTTAAATCCCCCCCATTAATAGCAGAACCTTTATCATCAGAATTAGCACGCGCTAATGTGGCAAAATCATCACCATCAATAATTCGCTCCCTCAATGATAATAACCTTTTTTTAGCTTCATTATCATCAATAAGTTCATTAGTCTTGATTAGAATATGACGTACTTTTGTTTTAGTAACAATATGTTTATTGACACCTTTCAACTCCAATACTTTAACAATATGAAACCCACTAGGGCTACGAATCAATTCAGAAATATCACCTTTATTCATTTTTGTAACAATATCTACAAATAGTGTGGGTATTTGGCCTAATTTTCTCCAACCTAAATCACCACCATTTAAAGCATTCCCTCCTTTTGAAACCGCTATAGCCGTTTGTTTAAAATCTGCGCCTTGACGTAAATCATTAATCACTTTCTCTGCTTTTTCCTTTGCTTTCTGAATAACAGAAGCAGAAGCAGCCTCTGGAATTGAGATCAAGATATGCTCCAGGTGATACTGAACTTCTTCTTTACTCACTTCACCCTGGGTTTCTAAATAATGATTCACCTCTCTATCAGTTACTTTAATTCGTGAGCCAACTTCCCTCGCTCTTAATTGATTAACAATAATTTCATTTCGAATATTTTCTTCAAACGCTTTAAAACTCACACCTTGGCTTTGTAATTCTTTTCTAAACTCATCAACAGATAAACCATTACGTGCAGCAATATCATTAATTGAACGACGCAACATTTCATCACTTACTCTAATCCCTGACTTCTCGGCTAATTGACGTTGCAATTTATCAACAATCAACCTTTCCAATACTTGCTTTCTTAGTATAAAAGCAGGGGGAATCATTACTTTTTTAGCTTGTAAGTTTGCAACGATACGATGGGTTTCTTTAGTGAGCTCACTGTCTAAAATTACGCCATCTTCAACTATAGCGACAATACGATCTAATATTTCCGCATTAACAGTGAAGCTAGCAAAGAGTGCCCATAAAAATAAAATACTTATTATATATAATTTTTTTTTCATTTATTCTTCTCTACAGTATATCCCTTTAAATTTTTCTCGAGAAAATCATCAACTTTATCACCAAAACCCGTTAAACCCTTAAGTTCAATCTGAAAGAAAATACCGGTATCTGTTTGATCGTTTGTACTACCTGTTATACTATTGGCATATTTTCTCCAAAGCACTCTAAAACGCCAACAACAACTTTCTTTCTCCAAACCCAGAAAGCTTTCTTTGGTTGAATTGAATTTTAATGAGTATTGCCAACGCCCAACACCATACCAATTATCATATATTGGCCATCTAAATGATGTATCTGTCTGAATAATTGTCGCGAGAGTATCCGGGTTATCGTTTCTATATCTGTAACCAAGGTTTAAAATTTTTCCAGTCTTATCCTTATATCTTAATTCAGCATCCCCTCTCACCACATCATTAATATCAGGATTCCATTGAGCTCCTGAATTAAAATATAAATTATCCGTTAACTGACCACTTAACTCAGCAACAACATTTGAAAAACTATTCGTTTCTGGTACACCTGATAAAGTAACATTTCTATCTTGAAAATAAAAAATATCACCAACACTAAAATTTAGTCGTTCCTGCCCCGAATCTGAATCAATTAATCTCGACGTGAACGCTATGGTAATTTGATTAGCATCTTGCACCCTATCGACACTACTAAATCGATTCTCTCTAAATAAACTACTAAAACCAAAATCATATAGCGATGAATCAAAAACAGGAATATCACTCTGATTTTTTTCAGGAATATATAAATAAAATAGCCTAGGCTCTATGGTATGCATATAGCCTGAACCTGCAAGCTTAAAGTTTTTCTCAAAAAATAAACCACTATCAACCGAGACAATTGGCAAGGTACGACTAAGGTGGTTTGATTTATTAGCCGCTTGCTGAGTTAAAAAGTATTGTGTATGTTGTAAAGAGAATCTAGGCTTAATATAACCCCCAGCACTTTCTAAAGGAAGCTCAATAGATGGTTTGGTGTTAAAACGCTGCCCACTGACTCTACCGTCACGATAATAATTAACATATTCATTTTCCATGGCAATATCAACTGGCCATTGCTCAAAGGAATGGTCTAAATTTAAAGTCACTTTAGGTAAAGTTTGATACGGCTTACTAGCATCTGTAATATTTCGATCTATCGTTTGATAGGCTTGTAATTGGGTCGCAAAACTAAGCCCTTCAATATTATAATTTAGATCAATCCGACTTCTTAAAAACCGATTATTTGAAAGTCCCAGCGTATCATTCAAGTCATCAAAATAGGTTTTATCAGAGACATAATTCACATCAATATGGCTGCTTAAATTTTCAATTATTTTAGAATTATTTTTAAGCGAACCGGCAAAACGTTGTTTCTTAAGCAATAAATCATACGGCAAATATTCCAGAGCAACAGAGCCTAATGTTTTTTTAGTTAAATATCGAAATTCTCCACCTATCATTCCACCGCGTTTAGACATATATCGTGGCCAAACGGTCAAGTCATAATTAGGTGCCATATTCCAATAATAGGGAACTGTCAGTTCAAAGCCATTTTTTACATTTTGACTATATGATGGTGGCAATATACCTGATAATCTTCGATCATCCAAAGGAAAAGAGATATAAGGTGTGTATAAAACAGGAAGACCTTTAAACTCTAACCATGCATTTTTGGCAGCCGCCTTACCTGTTTTTTTATTCATTTTCAACCTGTCAGCATGAATTACCCAGTCTTCATTACCAGGCCGACAGCTGGTAAATGATGTGTTGCTATACCGAGAAAGAGTTTTACTATCTCTATAAACCACATCAGCACTTCCCCTGATAGGGCCAGAAGGAGAGATAAATAAAGCATCTCTCAACCTTGCTTCATCCGTCGCTAAATTTAATAGCACCGTATTACTGTAAAGTGATATTGCATTTTCATTATAAAAAACATTACCTTGAGCATCCATTGTTTCGGACGCTGTATTGTAACTGGCTCTATCAGAGTTTATATGCTGGTCAGCTCGTACAATATCAACATTTCCAAAAAAGCTGGTAACTTCTTTATCAAAAACTTCTGAATAGTCTGCGGTTACATCCATTGGTGCAGTATTTCTTAAATCATCATCTGCTAAATAGGGGGTTATAACACGCGCTGAACTATTACAATTTTCCCAAGGGTCATACTTTAATTGACTATGTAGTTGAGTAAATATTTGCTCTTGTTGGTGATTAAAAGCCGCTGCAAATAAACCAGATGACTCTGCGCCTGGCTCGTTACTCACTAAGGATACTCGAGAGGAAGTACAACTCCATGTTTCATCTTCATCATTTGAGTGACAGCTAAAACCTGGCTGGTTTAATTCTGTGGGTGGGGCTGTAATAGCGTGAGTCAGGTTTGCAATTGGGTGTGTTTTTTCTTCAGTTTTTATAGGCTTGTTTACATTTTCTATCGCTTTAACACTTACTTTAGGTACTTCTTTCACAACTGTTTCAGAAGCACAATTCCATTCCCCGCCTACAACCTTTTCACAATTCCATGCATTAGTATCTGCAATATTTAATTCTGCATACAAAGAAAGAGAGAGAACAACAAAATATTTGTACTGCATAAAAGGTTAGTATCAGTAATAGTAGCTTAACAGCTCAAAAATCGAATAAAATAGCCGTTTATTTTACCTTAGTTTATAAAACTGATTGCAATAAACTTTAAATACCCTGATAAACTCATGCCTATAACTGATATACGTGCTCAAGCAATCATTGATTGGTTAACAGGCACTATTAAGCTTAAAATTATTAACTTTGAAATTGCTTCAAGTGATGCTAGCTTTAGACGCTATTTTAGAGTAACGCATCAACAAGGCCAGTACATTGTTATGGATGCGCCACCTGAGAAAGAAAATACGGAACCTTTTATTCGCATAGCCCAACAGCTAAAATCAGCCGGTATTAATGTCCCAGCAATTTATCAACAAAACAAGGCGCAAGGTTTTTTATTACTCGAGGACTTTGGTTGCTGTTGTTTTTTGGATAAGCTCAACTCTATCAATGCTACCGAACTCTATCATTCAGCATTTAAAAGTTTACAGCAGTTACAATCCAGCACCACTTTATATCAATCACAATTACCTTGTTATGATGAAGCCTTATTAAACAAAGAACTTAATATATTTTACCAGTGGTTCCTGGATCAATACCTTAATTTATCAATTCCATCCAATATTAAATTATTATTGAGCCAGGCTTTAATTAGCTCAGCATTAGAGCAACCACAAACCTGTGTGCATAGGGATTTCCACTCCAGAAACCTGATGTTTTTAGCTAAAAATTCACCGGGTATCATTGATTTTCAAGATGCCGTTATTGGCCCTATCAGCTATGACCTAGTTTCTTTATTAAGAGATTGTTATATTGCATGGCCTGAAGAAGACGTGTTATTTTGGATGACTGAATATTTTCAGCAACTCACAAAATCAGGCTTACTTAATACTGACCTTACAACATTTACTCGCTGGTTTGACTTGATGGGCTTACAACGTCATTTGAAAGCAATTGGCATTTTTTCTCGCTTATACCTCCGTGATAACAAACCAGACTATTTAACTGACATTCCCAGAACTTTAACTTATGTTAGCCATATTTGTAGTAAATACCCTGAGCTTGGCGAATTTAACCAATTTCTTAACAAGTCTATTTTACCCACTTATAACAATAAAAAATGAAAGCAATGATTTTAGCGGCTGGACGTGGTGAAAGAATGCGTCCGCTAACGGATACAACTCCAAAACCTCTGCTTTTAGTAGCGGGTAAACCTATTATTCAATATACCATTGAGCAATTAGTTAAGGCTGGATTTACAGAAATAGTTATTAATATTGCACACTTAGGCCAACAAATAAAAGACACCTTAGGTACTGGAGATCAATTTGGCGCAACACTGTTTTATTCTGATGAAGGAGACACTGCTTTAGAAACAGCAGGGGGTATATCTAATGCAATACCACTACTCGGAGATGACACTTTTTTAGTTGTTAATGGCGATATTGCTAACGACTATGATTTCAGTCAGTTGTACAATAAAAAAATAGCCTTGGCACATTTAATTCTTATTCCAAACCCGCCACACCACCCTAAAGGTGATTTTTATTTATCCACTGGGTACGTTTCAGAGCACGGGAAGCAAAGTCTAACTTATAGCGGGATAGGTCTGTTTCATCCAAAACTATTTAAAGGTTTAGAGCCTGGCATTAATAAACTGGGCCCATTACTACGAAAAGTTATGCCCAGTAGCAAAGTAACAGGTGAAAAATTTAATGGTTTTTGGTTAGACATTGGAACACCTGAGAGATTAATAGAAATGGAAAGCCACTTAAAACTCTAACCGCACTAATTCAGTTTGATATTTAAAATTATCTTACATGCCTATTAGCAAACCACAGGTAACTATAAAATAAATGCTTTTAAGCCCTCCCTTGCTTTGAGATAAAAAAAATGCCCACAATCAAAGGGAGTGTGGGCACTATATTTTACTGCTAACAAATTGCTTGTTATTTAGCTGCTTTAACTAACTTACGAACAAAGTTAGTATCATCACTTTTACTACAAGTTTTTACTTTGTGGTGTTTGCCATGATGTCTGCGATCACCATATTCTTCACCGTCATCATCATTTTCTACAGCACAAGGAGGCGCAACAACATCTTTAATATCAATTAACCAAGTTGCATCACCCATACCATTAACGTCATCAGCAGTACTTTCAGGATGTTGAACATTGATAACAAATTGAGTTGGATTAGCAGGGTTAAAAATCATACCTGTATTTTCAGCACCTTTTACTTGTAAGCTCATAAAATGATCCAGTGATTCTGCCACACCATCACCATTAGTGTCACGCATAAACCAGATATCGCCACCTATTCCACTGCCATTTGGCCAATCTTCAACGATATAAATGTTACCTAATGCGTCTTGAGCCAAATTATCAGGAGAAGTCACATGAGCAGTTGTAGCAGGGTAACCAAGGTTTTTAATGGTGCTTTCATCAGCTGCTAAACGAACCATTGCTTTACCATGCCCAAGTTCTTCAACTGAATAAACACCAAGCTCTTCTGTTGCAGTAAAATAAAGAACTTCATGACCATTTTTTAGGTAACCAACTTCTATATCTTCTGGACGACGATAAGGAGTTGCATTCAACTCATCAGCTGCCGCACGACCCGCACGACGACCATCTGTAAGTTTTTCGTTTGCAAAGAGGTCGATAGTAGTCAGAGCGTTACCATTAACATCTGTCATAGCAACCCAGGTTGCTGGACCAGAACGTTCGGCAGGATTGTTATTTGGATATTTTCCAGCTTTCGCCGATGCATCACCTGTAAAGCCATCTACCGATAATACAAATGTTTGACCTTTACTATAGTCACCATGAACTGAAGGGACATACTTATAAATAGAACCTGAACGGTCTTCATCAATAAAATAAATAGCACTGCCAGAATGGTTTAAACGCAGACCTTCGTGAGACACATTAGGCACATTCGTTAATTCATTAAGAATAACCGCTTCACCGTTAGCAACGTCAGCCATTGGGTTTACAACTTCAAATAAACGGCCTTGACCTGACCATTCTTCAGCAATTAACAAAGTATTTTTTGGTGTCCATGTAGCAGGATCTAATGCGCCAAAATCAGCACTCCAATCACCCTCTTTACCACCCATATCACCTTTAAAAATGTTAGTTGCTTTATCAGCCATGATGTCATAGCGAGTCAAGCCAGCACCATATTTTGTTTCATGAGGAATAAAAAGGTAATGACCCGTCGCATCAAAAGCGCTCATATCCGTCATTGATGCAACAGAACCAAGACCTGGGACACGAACAGATGATTGCTGAACATCTGCTTCAATTTCATGAAGGCTAGTCAAATTTTTATATGTAACGCCCGCTGGCACTTGCCAAGGTGAATTTTTCTCATTCACATGGTTTGCAGTTTGTGCAACAGCTGCTGACTGAGTCAGGGGGTTAAAAAAAACATCTGTGCCAGCAGAAGCAGTTTGTACACAAGCTAAAAGTACGCCTGTATAAAGGTTTTTTTTTGTAAATTGATGCATTTTCAATATCCAAGTAAATTAAATTGAAATGCAAATTTAACAAACAGATATGACATATTTATGTCTGTTTTAAGTCTATTTCATGTCAATTAATATTTATATTCTGTTCAATTGGCATAAAACCACCAAGCCCTACCAAACTACCCTTTACATATAAGTCATTTGATGGTGGGCTAAATTTATAGTTTTAACAAATATATCCTTATTCGTAACAGTCTTTTGGGGTGCAGATTTCAACCTGGTTTCTTCATAAAAGAGCAGGCTAAAGCCTCTGCCTCAATAGTTTTACCCCCACTTGCAAACAAAATATCTCACAGCAGCTAGAGTGTTACTTTAACTTTCTACAGCTGATGGTCTTAACATTTTGGCTTTTCCTGTCATCACATCTAATGTTTTCCATAACCGTTTAAAGACGGATTCCTGGACATAGGGTAGGCCATATTTTTCACACAATGCCTTTACTTTCGGTTGTGCACGTTGGTAACGGCTTAAAGGCATATCTGGCCATAAATGATGTTCAATTTGATAATTTAACCAGCCATGCATAAAATCAATTGTATCTGTGCCCGTTGCAAAGTTAGTCGAACCTAAAATCTGCCTAAGGTAAAATTCACCTTTACTTTTTGCTTTATCTTCAAAAATAAATAAGTCATCACCCACATGGTTGGTACCAATAATTAAAAAGGTATGTAAATTGGCAAATACTTCTGCCATTAACGAATTAATCAACACATTAGTTGCAGCAACAGCCCCCCCTATAGCAGTTACAATGCCGACAGGAATAAATAACAGTGGAAATAAGACAAAACGAAAACCAATATAAGGGAGTAAACATTGGCTCCACAGCTGCCAACCTTCTGGTTTCAAAGGGTTCCATTCATCAGCACGAGAGCATTCAGGCGTTGGTTTACCTGCTTTTTTAGCATTAAAGTTTCTAAGCTCATTTAATGTTGATGGTGCGTAATATAAAAATTTCCAGGTACAAGCCATAAAGAATAGAAAAATATACCTTACTGGCATAGGCATTTTAATACTTAAAAACTGTTCCATATTAAATTCAACCTGATCGGGATCAGCTTTTTCTCCCAAGTTATAATGATGTAAATCATTATGCTCTTTATCCCATGCGGCAGGTACCATCCATTCCATCCAGTCAAGAAAACGTCTATTTCCTTGTGCAAAACCTTTACTGGTATATCGCTTAGGTATACCTTCTATCTTATCGTAAGCTCTATGCGTAATATGATGGGCAATCGTTGTCCAGCGTGTAGTACTTCCTTGACTAATCAAATAAGCTGAAATGGGGTTAGGTATAATCCAGGCTGTACCGTAACCTAGTAGGGTACATATACGGCCCCATCGCTCTATTTTCTTTAAATAGCGAATGTCTTCTTCACCTAAATCGGCTAAAACTTCTGCACGTATTTCATCAAGGTCTTTAGCAAGCTGCTCTCGGTCAATTGTATGGTAGATATGGGTACTCAAAATTTTTTTCCTTATATTTTTCAATTAAACTTATTCTAATTATTGGTGGTGGGTCAAATCTGTTGATAAAGCTATTTTAATAATTTATCCCTTATTGGGGCGCAGGTTTTAGCCTGCTCTTGCACTAAAGAATACAGGTTAAAACCTGCGCCCCAAAAGGCTTTTATTTATGTGAATGTATTTGTTAAAACTACAGATTTAACCCACTACCTAATTATTTATGCTTTTATCAACTCGTAATAATAAATCGCACAGCGTCTAACCTTAACTGTGCCTGACTGATATTTTCATGAGATAACATAGCCATCTCTTTTAATTGTTCTATTTCTTGGTCTTTAATACTTGGATTGATTTTTTTCAACCTAAGCAAGCGTTTTATTTCAGTGCTTAAAGTTGCTAGCATTTGCTTATTAGCTTCTGCAACTAAGCCTTGCATTTTTTGCTTAGCAAGCCCTTCAGCCAATTTAATGGTGTCGGTTAAATGACTTCGCTGACTATTAATGAAATTTATAATCTGATCTTTATCAAACTTACTGCGCGTCTCAAATAAACTTTGGTGGCTAATATGCTCACTCATATCTTGTTTATTTTGATCTATCAATATTCTAATCGGTGTATGGGGTAAAAAACGCCCTACTTTTAATTCTGCTGGCGCACTGCATTCTACAATAAATAACAATTCAAGTAGAAATTGTCCGGCTTTTAGATCTTGATGCTTAACAACACTTAATGCTGCATTCCCTGTTTCACTGGATAAAACCAAATCCATCGCGCCCATCACCATCGGATGCTCTTGAGTAACAAACTGCATATCCTCTCTAGCTAAGGCTGTTTCTCTATTACTCGTAACTGTTACCCCATCCTCTGGAAGCATTGGAAAATAAGAAATACGTAAGTTTTCACTGGGTTTGAGAATATAACAATCAGTAGAATGATATTCCACATCCACACCGTAACAATCAAATAGAGACTCCATATAAAGCCACAAAGAACCATCACGATCATTTTCCTTTAATTGCCTTATTAATTCTTGTGCTTGTTCCATACGGCACGAATTTAATTCTAATAGCTGGTCACGTCCGTTATGCATCTCTTGTTCTATCTGTTTGTTCAGTGCTTCAGTTTTAATAACTAAAGCATCAATATCCTGCTGATTAACCGTTTTAAGCACGGTTGATAGTTCATCAGCTAAACGACTAGCGACTTGAGAGGCTGCAGAACAATTATGTTGAAAAGCATTAAAACCTTCTTCATACCAGCGATAAAGCACTTGTTGAGGAGAGTTGAGCAAAAAGGGAATGTGAATCTGTATCACATGCTTTTGGCCAATTCGGTCTAAGCGTCCTATACGCTGTTGTAATAAATCGGGATTTTCAGGTAAATCAAATAAAATTAAATGATGTACCATTTGAAAGTTTCTACCCTCACTACCGATTTCAGAACAAATCAATAAAGGAACCGTGCTTTCTTCATCAGAGAAATAAGCAGCAGCACGGTCTCTTTCAATAATGCTCATGCCCTCATGAAAAACAGCTGTTGCAACACCTTTACCTGTTTTTAAAGTTTTTTCTAGTTGAATAACTGTTTCAGCACACTTGCAAATTAACAGTGCTTTTTCACCTTGCTCTTGCAACTCGACTAATTTATCCAATAGCCAGCTATAGTAAGGACTCTCCTCCAATATTGAAGATTCTTCCCCGCGCAATGGATAGCCGTAACTTTCTCGCTCAGGAAAACCTTGCACTGTTTGACGCGAATTTCTAAATAAAATACGCCCTGTACCGTGGTGATCCAGTAATAACCTTATCAACTCTTCCCTGGCTATATCAGCAGTCTCTTTAACATTTACCTGTTCAAGCAGTACATTTACATTATCTTGCTTAAGCAAATTAGTTAAACTTTTTTGCTGCTTACCTGAAATCAATTCGCCAGAAATCAATAAACGTGCAGCCTCTGCAACAGGTTCAAAACGCTCTTCTTCTGCTAAAAATTGATCAAATTGATAAAACCGGTCCGGGTCTAGTAGCCTTAAGCGTGCAAAGTGACTTTCTTTACCTAGTTGTTCTGGCGTTGCCGTTAATAAAACTAACCCTGGAGTAGTCACCGCTAACTGTTCTACAAATAAATAATCTGCACTTGGGCTTTGTTCACTCCACTCTAGATGATGTGCTTCATCTATCACTACAATGTCCCAACCCGCTTCCAATGCTTGCTTTTGTCGTTGAGGGTAGTCTGAAAAAAAATTTTGAGAACAAAGAACTAGCTGTTCAGTCAGAAAAGGGTTTGGTTCATCTATCGCTTGACAGCGTTCCTCATCAAAAATACTAAAACGTAAATTAAAACGTCTTAGCATCTCTACTAACCATTGGTGCAATAGACTCTCAGGAACAATAATTAATTGTCGTTGACTGAGCCCATTAATTAAACGATATTGCAACACTAACCCTGCTTCAATAGTTTTCCCTAAACCTACCTCATCAGCCAACATAATACGTGGTTCAACACGACTGGCGGCTTCATGTGCAATATATAATTGATGAGCGATTAAAGAGGCTCTAGCACCCTGCAATCCTTTTACCGCTGATTGTTGATGCTGTTGCTGCCTACGCCAGGTTTCATAGCGTAGTAAAAACCAGCTTGTAGGATCTATCTGCCCAGTAAATAATCTATCTTGTGGTTTATTAAATTGAATATGATGATTTAAGTCCATTTCTTCTAAGAAGACCTGTTCGCCAGAACCATCAACGCCTGAATAAATGAGCAAGCCATCCTGTTCAATCACTTCATCAACCGTTATTGTATTCTTTTCTATTGATTCAATTTTATCGCCCACCATAAATTTTGCCCGTGTTAAGGGTGCATTATCTATAGCATAAATACGTTTATCACCTGTTGCCAGGTACAGTACAGAGACTCGATTAAATTCTGCATCTAAAATCAAACCTAAACCCAGTTCTGATTCAGTATTACTTATCCAACGCTGTCCGGGGATAAAATCACTCATATATAATTTTTTCTTTTTTCAATGGTATACATGTACTATCAAACCTTGATTTTGCTTTGCTACATCAAGGCTACCTATTTTAATTTTTATTTTGTAACAGGCGAGATACCAACAGCCTCACGAATTGATTGCATAAAAGGGACGCTAATTTCTCTGGCTTTAATGGCACCTTCCTGTAATTGCTCTTCTATATGCTCAGGTGCTTCCATTAGTGCGTGATAACGTTCTCTTGCAGGTGCAATTTCAGCATTAATTTTTTCAAACAATACTTTTTTCATTTCACCCCATGCAATCCCTTCAGCATATCGTTGGCTAATTTCCGCGACTTCAGATTCACTGGCAAAGGCTTTATAAATACCAAATAAAGTACAACCTTCCGGATCTTTAGGTTCACCAGGTTCTAAAGAGTTAGTTTTAATCTTATTAATCAATTTTTTAAACTTTTTCTCAGTTTCAAACAGTGGAATGGTATTGTTATAACTTTTACTCATTTTACGTCCATCCAAACCTAAAATGGTCGCAGCATGTTCATCAACCACTGCTTCTGGAATAGCAAAATGCTCACCATACAAGTGGTTAAATCGAGAGGCAATATCACGCGCCATTTCAATATGCTGAATTTGATCCTTACCCACAGGAACTTTATTAGCATTAAACATCAACATATCTGCTGCCATTAAGACAGGGTAACTAAACAACCCTAAATTAATACCTTTATCTGGATCATTTCCTTCCACTTCTTCATTTTCTGCCACAGCCGCTTTATAAGCATGTGCTCTATTCATTAAACCTTTAGCCGTAACACAAGATAACATCCAGCAAAGTTCTGGTATTTCCGGCACATCAGATTGACGATAAAAGACGGCGTTTGAGGTATCTAAACCTAAAGCCAACCAAGTTGCTGCAATTTCCAGACTTGATTGTCTAACTCTTTCAGGTTCATGACATTTTATTAAGGCATGGTAATCCGCCATAAAATAAAAAGGCCTTACATCAGCATTTTTACTTGCCTCTATCGCAGGACGAATTGCGCCAGCATAATTGCCTAAATGAGGCGTGCCCGTTGTTGTTATACCGGTAAGAACTATTTGTTTTCTCATATCAGCGACAAATTTTTGATCAAAAAGCTCTAGATTTTACACAAAAACTTCTAAATCGTACTTATTTATTTTGTTTTTTATAGTACACTTCGCTTTTTATATAGTTTTTCCTGATTACATATAAGTCTCAGCCAATACTTAATCTACAAAAACCTTGCTTT
>CAYYNM010000073.1:0-14391 GCA_964472945.1 uncultured Methylomarinum sp.
ATTTTTTGCTTCTGTTGCTGAAATTGTTCTCATAATTACAAATTATAGTTAAATTAGCTAATTTAACTATAATTTTTTTTCCAATAAAAGTCAACTACTCTGCTCTATATATTCCAACACACTTTCAGAGGCACTTGGTTTTATAACAACCTTTTTTATTTTTTGATAAATTTTTTTTAATCGCACAGGGGAATAAATTTGTTAGATTTAGGGGTAGTGGGTTAGATCTGTAGTTTTAACAAATACATTCTCATTAATAACCGCCTTTTGGAGCGCAGGTTTTAACCTGCATTCTTTAGTGCAAGAGCAGGCTAAAGCCTGCGCCCCAATAATGGATAAATTGTTAAAATAACTTTATCAACAGATTCGACCCACTACCGTAAGGTTTTCTTTACAACGTAAATTTACAAATATTCGCTGTCTTGTTAATTTGCTCTGATTTCTGAATTTTAGTTTCTGCTGGTAAGATTCTGATAAAATTTCCGGCATTTCGTTTTGTTATACTCGAATGCATTCTAGAAATATCAGCCGGAGTTATACGTGCTGGTTTTCCAAACCCTTGAATAGAGCCTAGTGGCTCTAGTGATTTTACAATATACAGTTTTTTTGCATTTTCAGGAAAAAGATATTGCTTAGGTTCTGTGTTTTGCAAAACAAGTAGGTGCTCAGCCATCCCTTGAACATCATGCCATGTTATTTTTTTTTCACTAGGAGAACTATTTGTCTCTACTTTGGCATAAAAATAAAGCAACCCTTCTGTAGCTGGCTTTGTATAAAAAAAAGTTAATTTATTTTGTTGTTGCTTGACTTTTAAGCAAGCCGCTTTGTTACTCGCATTTGCCGTTAATGAGTAGAAGAATATGATTAAAATTAATCTATAGAGCATGGCTGAGCTGTTAAAATTGATCGATAGGTAAAAGTATAATTATTGGGAAGTAATGTGTCTAAATAATTTCGTGCTGCTAATAACTTAATAGAGGCAGAAGCAGGAAAACGTTGCATAAATAGTCGATTAATTCTATCTACATCAATAGGTGTTTTTTGTACTGCTAGCATTAATATATTATCTTGATTTTTGGTTGCCTCTTCTTGCATTCCCCATAACCAGTTAAACGGTTTATTAGCAGCTAATGTAATTTCTTTACCTGTCAAAGGATCATGAGTGATAATTTTAAACCCAGATTTTTCACCTAAATGAATAAATGCAACGTAATATTTTTGGCTGAAAATTGTTTTTTCTACTTGCATTCGCCATGCAAGACCTAAATTATATTGATTATTTTTATGGGAAAAAACAGGGAGTACCGGGATGCCTCCGTCACGCTTTAAATCGTAATAACTCACTTCAGTTTCATCCTGATTAGTACAGACTAAAAAAGGCTCTGCATTGTTTTTACCAACTAGCATTTGAATTGAAATGGGCTTATTCAACCAACTAAAATATAAAATACTCGCTAAAAGCAAAGTGCTAAAAAGGCTTGTACCAGCGACTATGACTTTATCTTGAAATAAATGCTGGCTAACATTTGCTTGTACTATATTTGCAGCTTCACTTAACCAGCGTATTGGCTTAACATGAATATTTAGCTTTTCAAGCTCTTTAATTTCAGCTAATTCTATAACTCGGGAGGTATTGTCACCCTGCGTGTAATAATAAGGCGTAAAGAAATAGAGTTCTTCATTTTCTAAAAAATTATTTGCACGACGCTTCTCAATAAGCAGTTGCAGTTTTTGCTGTAGACCTCCAACCGGCTTAACCGCAACATCGTGTGGATGGTGTTGATTTTTAACCGTATCATTGCTTAATTTTCCTGTAGCAATAACATGATAGTGAGGGCTTTGACTGGCATTGATTAACAGAGCTAATGCAAGGCCTAATTGAGCACTTTCACCTTCACAGTCTAATACACTGACACTATGCAGACGTTGCTTATCCAACCAGCTATACCTCCTAACTTTTTGATAAACAGCCCAAAAAGGGATTTTGAGTCCTAATTTTCGTACCGAGTTAATAGCCTGTAAAGCATCTTCATATAAACCAACCCGCCTTAGTTCTGCGGCAATATAATGCCAATCTTTTTCCAACGCCTTAGTGTCTAATTCAGTTTGTCCAAAATTTTGCTTTTCACAATAAATCTCAAGCAACTGGTTTGGTTGATCGGTGAGTTCTACTAAAGGAATATAAACAGTAGAGCGTAATAAGTGCATTATCGATTCTGAGCTCTTGTAGAATTACAATTTACTATGCTACACCCAAACGGGATAAAGCATCATATAAAGTTGCAACCACTTTTAATTCAATATTCAACTCTGCTAAATGATTTGACAAGTCATGCTGCGACCCAATTAAAAGTTGGGCAGGTACAAATAATGCCACTGTTGAAGGTTGCCTACCTAAGGATAAAATGGTTGCTATTTGTGTTTCAAAAAAAGGCCCGCCAGAAACTAAAAGCTGTGAGCTATTGACATCTATTTCACCTAAAACAATAATTTTATTATACCGACAATTTTTTTGCTGTAAAAAGGCAGAAAGGGTCAAGCCTAGGCTGATTGATAAATTATTTATATTTAAAAAGTAGCCACTTAAATATAACTGGCTAGCCGTTGTTTTTAAGTATTTTAAACGGTTTAATATTTTTTCAGTTATTGCCACTTCCTCAGCTAAGCCATTATTTTTTAAATTTTGAAAATCTACTCCACCAAAACAGCTTGGTTCACTTATGATTTCTAAAAATAGACCTTTAGGCTCTTTTCCCATCTTAACAACTGGAATTAAAATAAATTTACGCATTATCCTGTTTAATAAGGGAAATAACTGGTCTCAACAGAGCCTCACGTAGAGCCTGTGTATTTTCTAAAGCATCATCAACCCCTTCTCCATCCTCATCTAATTGGAGTATTGTGATCAAATCATTCTTATTGTTTTCAGCAGAAATTCCAATTAGCTGGAATGCATATTTACTACTGGCTAAGCCTAAAGCCTCCAATGTGAGCTTTACTTTATTATCAGGTAACTCCTTAACCGTTATTCTAAATTGTTTGTTACTAGAAAGCAGAGGTTTTTCAGGTAAGGCATCTTGTGTCTTACGAGTATCTGCCGCTAACCTTTGCACATCTGTTAAGTAGTTAAACTTGAGTGCAGGAAAGGCAATAACCTTTGCCAGTTTTTTGCCACGAAGCAACCACTCGGAATAGTTTTCATTTGTTAAACGTCGAGGCAACTCTGTTAAAATTAAATCGACGGCCTGTTCTGAAATAGGCGGTTCTGTATCCACTAACATTAATCTTTTATAAGCCTCTTTCCATGATTGTTGGTGAGTTATTGTCATAAAGTTTTTCCAGTTTGTAATAGTTTAGAGGCTAAAGCCTGTCTTCCAGCAAGTTGACTATTAATAGGGTATAGGTTCTTCATCTAACCACTTTTTAGCATCTTCTATAGTAATGTGTTTTTTGATAATACTTTGAGTTTTGCGAATGATT
The DNA here is from genome assembly GCA_964472945.1 of uncultured Methylomarinum sp. GTDB lineage: Bacteria > Pseudomonadota > Gammaproteobacteria > Methylococcales > Methylomonadaceae > QPIN01. The sequence goes on from CAYYNM010000073.1 coordinate 3,481, forward strand.
TTATTTACTAATTTTTCACCCTCTAAATTAGAAAAAGCTTCATCGGCTTTAACTGCTTTACAAAATTCAGCATCTTTAAATATTCCATTTTCAGAATATAGCGGTCTTTGTAAAACAAGGACTTGTTCAAAGAAATAAGCAGTTACTTCTGAAAAACTACCTGAATAGTCAGATAATAACTTTTTTAAGGCTGCTTCCATCTCAGTAGAGTTATTTTTATTTTCAGAATAAGTCTCAGCCACACTGTAGTTTTCTTCATTTTCACCATCAAAAGAAACGGTATCCTGTTTTAATAATGCTTTACCGACTGCACTATGACTAAAGGCAATAAAACCCTCAAAACCTGCAACTTTGTTCTTTTCATTCTGCATTGTTAAAAAAGCCTGCTGATAGGCTGAATAATTATCTTTTTGCTGCCCGTTTATTTGGTGAAGGTCTGCCATTTTTTTAAGTTGCTTTAAAGCGCGTAATTTACTGACAGACAGACCGCTCTCATGCCAATAAAAAGGTGGCAAACCACAGCTTCGTAATAAAGCATATTTTTCATTTAGTGAGAGTAAGATATGCTCAAGCAGCCTAAAATACCAATGTTGCTTTTTTGTTTCATTTGTTATTAAAGGGAATTTTGTTATACTTTTTTTTAACGGCGTTGGTACGGCCTCTATAACATCAAATAAAGATATTTCTTCAACTAATTCAGCACTATTATTTCCAGAAATAAAATGGAACATGCCATACTTTTCTCGATAGTTTTTTGAAACCGCTCCCACCTTCTGTAATTGCTTACACTGCCGTTTTAATTTGTTTGCAGTTCTTTTAAAATATAGATCATTGATACAAGTACTGGTCTTTTTGCGTTTAATACGAGTTCGAAGCCAATTATCATCTTCGCTACAGCGAAAAAGCATAAGTAGTAATAAGTGAAGATTATTAGGTAAGGATTTATGCTTGCTAACAATAGTTAACCGTTTTGCCAATACATCTTGAGTATAATAAATCGCTTCTATATGCAATTTTTTTGTACTGCCATCGGGGATCATATAATCTTCTAATAAGTCAGAAGGTTTTTGACTGAAATCACGAAATAACAGTTTGTCCCTATAGATCTTTTTATTCAAGGTCAGCATTAGCTTGATAGCTAGCCTGTCTTTTAACGGAATACGTTTATCTTCTAATTCAGGGTTACTTAAATAGTCAGCAAGAATTCCACCTAGATCTTTCGAAAAATCAGTGACAATACGTGGGGGTTGTGCCATAAAAATATTCCTTAAAAATTTACACTATAAAGTTGTTTCATTGGTCGCTTAAATTCAATAAATTTTTTAAGTTTATTTAATATGATGTTTTACTTCAAGATGAAATTAAATAAAACTTTTTATTATTTTATGGTTTGACTCAATCATTATGAACTGAAAGTGCATCGTTTTAACCTGGCATCCCCTGAAAATAAAAAATTCAGTAGCCTCACTACATTTACCCTGCGGTTAATTACTCTAATGTTTTGAACCAACACAGAGGGCAAGTGATAATGATTCTTCATTTGACACCAAGGAGATGAGCCCCCCCTAAAATTAATTCTGGAAATATTGGCTGGCTTGAAATTAGTAAAGAGGCAGACCTCTCTGCTTCAAAACTCGTTGACCATTATATGCCAGTGCATTTTAGAAACTTAAAATTTAAATACTGAAGAAAATTGTACGCGATGTAAATTACCACTATTACCATTCTCTAGACCTCGGGCTGCATAGGTATATTCTAACCCTATGGTTGTTTGTGGCAACGGACTCCATAATAAATTAACTTGCCCTGATTGAGCCCATTGACTGACGGTGCCTGCAATATAATCAACATTATCTGCATAGGAAAGTCCATAAACCACGGTCGAGCGCCAGTTGTTATACCACCAATGCCTGTAGGCAACAAAGCCACCATATTGATTAAATAATTCAATCTCTCCCTTGGCATTAATCACACCGTCATTAAATAAATTTGATGAAACGTAGCGCCCTAATACATTGCCATAATTTAACATAAAACGCATATCATCACGCTCAATGGTTTTTACTCTACCTGCTACACTTAGTGCACCGCCATAAACATCGCTGTTATATTGCCCTTGATGCTTACGAATATTTCTGACCATACCCGCAAATGATACATTTCCCCAAGGACGATATAGATTTACTCGACCGATAACATCTGGAAAATGATCATCATTAGGTGATTCTCTTTTTCCTGCGACATTGGTCAAAGTAGTTTCAGGGGATTCAATGGCAAACATCCAGTCAGCTTTATTCTTATCAAAAGGTTGGGTCCAGCGTAACATAGGCTGACGTGCAAAAACCCTACCCACCGGCCCACCAAAATCATTTAGCTCTGGCAGGGCTTGCACATTCATAAAAGTAGTATAAGTCTGGCCTGCAAGAAACCGTCCCAAACTTCCAAAGGCATGCCGTAATCTAGGTGCATAGGAATTACTCACCCGCTCATTCCCTGGTGCTTGGAAAGCAAAAAAATCCATTTCTAAGTAAGTGTTAAAATCACCCCATTCTTTTGTAGGTGTAAAGCTTTTTAACCAGAAACGACTTTGCCGTGCATGAAAGGTAATTTGATCCGCTTCTGTACTATCGTTACTAACAGGGATTAATCCAGCAGATAATATTTGATCACCAAGATTTGACCCTCCACTCCCTCCAACACTTTGGCTGTTATAAATAGCATCTAGCTTCACATAACCACCAATGGCTAAGGAAGTGTCTGTTCCAGGAATTTTAATAGAGCCTTTAATATCACCGACATCAACTTTTTTATGGGCTGGTTGGCTTTCACCCATTTGCACGACAGTAGTTGATGCCTCTTTTTTATCTAGTTTTTGCTCAAGCTGTTGTAACCTGGCAGTTAATTTTTCAATCTGACTATGTAATTCCTTAACCATTTGGTATAAATCTTCATCAGCGGCATGAACAGTAGTGCCTACAAGCAATAGTAAAAAACCAAATAATACGGTCTTCTTTTTCATAATTCTCCTACTAAGGTAGCTGGCAATAAATGCCCCTCCCAAATTGCAGAGGATTTTTGTTGATAGTTGCTTATCTATTATTTAGCTCTAAATAGATGGTGACAGGTATTACATGTTCCAATGATTTGATCGCTTCGTTTAGACAAAACATCTACATGGTTTAATTTAGCATCATATTTCAGCAACTTTACCTGTTGCTTTAATCTTTTGCTTAACTGTATAAATTTAGCTTTTTCTTTCTCCCCTAATGCCAAATCAGGAAGTGCATTTGGGATAAACCTAACGGTATAAATCAACTTATCAGCAACTCTAACAATTTCCTCAGTTCTAATCTTACGCTGGCGATCTATTTGTACTTCATTTAACATTTGTTCGAACATTAGATCATTTAGCTCCTGCATTAATACCTTTAACCGTTTACTTTGCACAGCATGTAAGGCTGAATCTTGCCTTTCTTGTAAATTAACCTGTGTTGCTTGTTTAGTTGTACAAGCGATTAACAAAAGGCCAAACAAAAAATATAACTGTTTCATTTTAAAACTCTACTTTATTAAGGTCATTTCGAAATCAGTTGAGTATAGGACATTATCAATAAGTACCCACGTAAAATTAATTTAACAAAAACAACTGTCATTCCTGCGTGCTCTTAGCAGGAATCCATCTGACCTACACAGTAGATTCCCGATAAGAACACTCGGGAATGACGAAAATAAATTGTTAAGTTAATTATGCCTGCCTACTTAATACTACTTCCTGATTACCCATAAGTCTCAGCTAAATTCAGAAGGAATACGGCTTTTTCTCTTAGCCCTCCCTTGCTGGATAGGAGGGTTGGGGCGACTGCATTGAAGCAGGAGGTAGAGCAATGCATGGAGCAGCGAAGCAGTGTGCCGAGGGGAGAATTAAAATTAATTTCTTTTGTTATTACAAAAAGATAAAGAATAATTTTATGTCCCCCTCACCCAATCCTCTCCCTCTGGAGAGGGCTAAAAGCAAGATTTTTGTAGATTAAGTGATGATGCGCAGTACTTTAGAGATTGTGGTCATATTAGACAGTATTCGCAGTGTAAAGTAAAAAAGATTATTGCCACCGTACTTTAGAGGCAAGGCATACCTTGTCTCTACTCGTAATTAGTAATAAACATGTAAATACTTGTTCAGAAAACTTCAGGTTTTGAGCCAAAAAAACTGACTTAAACCCTATAAAGAGGCTCAAGCTCATTATTCTTTTTTTTATCAACAGTTTTACGTGCTTTGTTTTCTGAAAAAGCCTGAAATAATTTTTTCCCCTTCCATGGCTTTGCTTGGTCTGCATACAAACATTGATTAAGCAGTAATATTTCATCCCTTAATCGCGCCTCACAATAAGGGGCAATAGCTGATAAAGTTTCGCCACCATAACTTGCTTTTCCCCATGCTAATAAAGCATTTTTAGCGGCTATTGCATCATTTTCTGAGCATGCTTTTCTTAAGGCTTTAACCGCTTGTTTGAGATTAATCTCTGCACTGTTATCAATCTCTTCAACTTGCTTAGGTTTGCGCTTTAGTAAGATAAATAAAATGGTGAGTATCCAGCCTGTAGCAAAAAATATGGAAAGCCACATCCAGAAAGGATTTTCCACCGTCTGAATAATAGGTTTTGTAGGGTTAATAACATTCTTTTCTAGCACTTTTTCAGGTTCAGGCTTTATATCTGTAAAATGATTAGTTTGGGCAACAGCTGGGCCAATCGCTTCAATGGTCTGCTCTGCAACTTTTGCCAACTCCATTTTTTGAGTTTGTGTATTAAACCAGGGAATCTCAATGGCGGGTAATGTATATTTCCCTGCCTTTGATGGAATATAAGCAATTTTTTCTTCCCTAAAAGAAATTAAACCCTCTGCTTTTTTTTGCTCTTTTAAAACAGGTTGGTCTGGATAAGTTTTTATGTTAGCAATGGCTGTATCTTTATATAGCTCTGGTAGCTGGGCAACCGTATTACCTACTGCCAATATAGTTAAGGTTCTCGTTAATGGCTCCCCCACTTTCATTTGTTCTGTTTTACCAGACCATTTTTCTTGTATGACAAGCTGACTAGCAGGAATCCAACGAGTGCCTTTAAAATTTGCAGGAACTGCTTTTACATTCAAGGAAATTGCATTCGATTGTACTCGCTTGGTTCGAGTCATTTGTCGGTTAAAAAAACTATTAAATTGTGGTCGAGAACGAGTAACCACATCAGCACTAAGGACCATAGGTGCAATATTTATCATGCCACTTTTTTGAGGAAAAATAGCGTAATTTAATTCATTAACGGTATATTCAACCCCGTTACGATTAATTGAATATTTTTTTACATCGCCTAATTTTTCAACCAGTGCATCAGGCATTTCAAGCTCACTTAAACGTGCTTGAGATAACTGCACACGACTAAATAACTTGAGTGTATATAACACTTGCTCCTGTACATAAGGTGATTGGGTCGAGACTTCTACTTGTAAAAATAAATCCGCATTTTGGTTGGTATTTGTAGCCTGGCTTTGCGTGACCCTTAATAAAATGGGTTGGCTATTATCATCACCAAAAGGGACTGAAGGAATCATTATATTCCCTGTCTTTTTAGGCATTATATTAAGCACCCACTGAATTGATTTGCTTGATTTACCATTGATCCAGGATGAATTACTGCTCTGAGTTTGGTTTAAAATATCAAAGTCTTGCTTTAAAACTCCAAAATCAGGGTCATCATCTGGCGATTCTGTTGCCGTAAAAGTGAGTTGAACTGATTCATTCACACTAATAGGATTTCTGTCTAATGTTGCTTTAATTTCTACTGCAAATGCTGTTTGTATAGTGCCTAGCAATAAAATTAAATATAAAAATGGGGATATATTTTTTCTATCTATCATGGTATTAAATTTTAAATAACCCTGTCTTTTATTAATCTTGCTCATGCTCTGAGTTCAGTTTTATATTTGAAAACATTGATTCCACTTCGTTTCATCAAGGCTAAAATCATTAATTACCACGCCTGTCCATTTGTAGCCTTGCGACCACGCTGACCATATTGATATTTAAATTTACGCCTCAATAAACCTGCGGGATCATCGGGGATTCTTTTAAGCCACTGTTCATTGGCTTGCTTAGCTTCATCGTATTTCTCTGGTTCTGCCGCTTGTTGAGCAGATTTTTCTTTTTCAGCCTTACTTTTATTTTGTTGTGCCTGTTTATTTTGTTGTGCGTCAGCCTTTTCCTTCGACTTTTTCTCTACATCAGATTTTTTTTGTTTTGAACCCTGATCTGATTGTTGCTGTTTATCTTGATCACCTTGTTTATCTAACTGTTTACCTTGCTCATCTTTTTTCTGCTCACCCTGCTTTTTATTGTCACTATCCTTTTTTTGTTGCTGGTTTTTTTTCTTGCTGTTATCTTTTTCCTGCTTTTTATTCTGTTTTGACTGCTTTTGTTTTTCTAATTGTTTTTCTACTAAATCTTTATTAAATTTTGCATCTTTATCAGTAGGATTTTTTGCTAAGGACTTTTTATATGCCTCCAAAGCCTCTGCTAATTTTCCTGATTGAGCAAGTGCATTTCCTTTGTTGTAAAGGCCTACTGCTGATTCATCATGCTTCAGGGTTTCTGTCGTTTTATCAAACTGTTTTGCTTTATACTGTGCGGCAGCTTTCCATTGCTCGTTTTCAAACTGCTCAGCGGCCTGTTGATAATGCTTTTGTTTAAATGCTTGTTGAGCTTGCTGGTCTTGCCTTTGCCATAAGTCTTTCCATTCCAGTGCATAGCTAGACTCTGGAAAAGGTATTAAACAGATAAAAGCCAGTGATAACAGCCCTTTTCTAAACTGTAAAGCGGCTAAAGGTAAAACCAATAGTAACAACCAGGGGCCTTTTTCATCCCATTGCTCAATCAGTAAATTATTATCTGCACTCCCTTGTTTTTCAGTTGGCTTATCAAACTGTTTAAGCAATATTTCAATATCCTTATCATTATCCGTGATAGTAATATATTGCCCCTTTCCTTTACTTGCCAATTGCTTAAGTTCAGCAATATTTAGCTTTGGTAGCACAATATTGCCTTGGCTATCTTTAACAAAACCACCTTGTGCTATTTTTATCGGTGCACCTTCTGTTGTTCCTACTCCAAGAATAGATAAATGATAGGCACCCAGAGATTTAACTGTGGCTATTGCTTGATCAAAATTAACTTCATCTGTCACCAATAATATCTCACCTGATTGCAACCCAGCCTGCTTTAACAGTGCAACGGCCTTTTCTAAAGCCAGCGTGGTATTACTGCCTGCGCTTGGCATAATTTCAGTTGTTAACGCAGAAAGTTGGCTGATAATAGTTTCATTATCTTCAGTTAAGGGAGTGACTGTAAAAGCATCACCTGAATACACTAATAATGCTGTTTGACCATCTTTACGTTGTTTTAAAATATCAGCAATTTTATACCTCGCTCTAATTAGCCGACTGGGCTTAATATCCGTAGCATCCATAGATTTGGATAAATCCAAGGCAATAACTAAAGCAGCATCATTTCTAAAGACAGGGGAAGGAAGTCGCTCCCATGTGGGTCCTGCCATTGCAAAAATTACGAATAAACTTGCAATAGCACCAACAGATAAACTCCAGCGTCTCTGAGTGGAGGGTTTTTCTTGCAAAATAAAAGGCAGTAACTCAGCATCACAAACCGTAGACCAATTACCTTGGTTTAGCTTGTTTTTTAATAAAAAAAAGATGATTGTAATAGCCGGAATTAAGGCTAGTAGCCAATAAGGTCTAATAAAATGAAAATCTGCTAAGTTTATTCCTTCCATAAACTCCTCCAATTTATTCGGTTAATGCTAATAATGCCAGTAAGAAACAAAGCAATAGCTAATGGCCAGTAATAAAGCTCTGTTATAGGGCGAAAATATTGTTTATCTTTTTCCACGGGTTCTAACTCATCAAGTAATTGATAAATTTTATTTAATTCTTCCGTGTTTCTAGCCCTAAAATAGCGCCCTCCTGTTTTATCAGCGATTGCTTTTAAGGTTTTTTCATCTAAATCACTGGATGGGTTTACTTTACGTGAACCAAAAAAACTGCGAATAATCATTTCATCTGCACCAATACCAATGGTGTAAATTTTTAAATGATTTTCAGCCGCCAATTCAGCCGCTTTTAAAGGCGTAACTTCACCTGCTGTATTTGCTCCATCTGTTAATAAGATCAACACTCTACTGTCTGTTTTTTGCTTTCTTAAGCGCTTAACCGCCAGGCCAATTGCATCTCCAATTGCCGTGTTTTCACCCGCTAGGCCTAGTGCAGATTCATTTAATAAAGTAATAACAGTGGTCCGGTCAAAGGTAAGTGGAACTTGTAAATACGCATGGGTTCCAAATAAAATTAGCCCCACTCTATCACCCACCCGGCGACGAATAAATTCACTGGCAACATTTTTTGTAGCGGTTAGCCTGTCTACTTGCTGATCACCAACAATAAAATCTTCTGCTTCCATACTGCCAGACAAATCAACTGCCAACATTAAATCTCTGCCACTAATCGCTTGCTCAATCGGCTCCCCCATCCATTGAGGTCGCATACAGGCTAAAACTAGACATAGCCATGCCAGTGCAGCTAAGAATAATGGCCATTGCCTAGCCTGAGTAACGGTTTTAGTTTCTCCACTACCAAAATCATCTAAAAAAGGAACTTTTAAAGCAGCTTGTTGCACAGGAAGTTCTGCCGGCAAGAACCAGCGAACTAATAAAGGAAGGGGGAGTGCCAATATTAATAATGGCCATTCAAAATGAATCATTTTTAGTTTATTTTTGAGCTTTTAACCATGTTTCACAAAGCTGGATTACTGCTGCTATCTCTAAATCAGTTGCCACTTGCTTTTGATAATGTACGTTTGCAAAGACTTTTCCTACACCCTCAGTAAAAGGATTTCCCTTAACTGATTTATCAAGATACTCCAACCATGCTTGTCCTGTTAGACTAGCGGCTTCATCTCTGGGAGCTTGACTGATAGCAACACGACGCAGCAGTTTAGATAAAGCAATTAAGGTATCAATATCATTATCTTGCTTTATATTTTTTAATATTTTTTTTGCTGTTTTAACGGCTGTTTTACGTGTGATACGCTTATATAACCAAAAGACAAGCCAGCAAAGTAAGGGTATTAATACAGCTAAAACCCACCAGCCAATTGCTGGTGGCCACCAACCGACAGCTTCGGGTAAATGTATATCTCTAAGGGGTAATTGTTGAGCACCCATTATCGTAAAACCTCTATAGGGTCATCTGTGGTACTACATTGAATAAACAGTATCCCCAATTTTTTAGCCGTGTGCTGTAAAAATTCCAAACGTTGTTGATACTGTTGCTGGTAGCTTAAAATACGTTGCTTATCCCCAGTATCAATAACCACATCACGTTGCCCATCAGTAAAACGGTACCGACCTTTTGCCGGTAAATGGCTTTCAAGGTGATCATAAATATGTATTAACACCAGGTCACAATGTCTTGATAACTTAGACAGATGATTTTCTGCTTTTTGGTTTAAGCCCCTAAAATCACTAATAATATATACCAGGCTTCCAGGACGCGCATGCTGAACTAATCGCGCCAAAGTTTTTTCCAGGCTAATGTCTAGCTGGATTGTAGCTTGTGCATGGATCAAAGCATTAAAAAAACGTAGCACAGCATGCTTGCCATTTTGAGGTTTCACTTCTTGACAGTTTGAATCGGTATAAACTTGTCCGCCAATTCGGTCTCCTTTATATTGAGCAGCCCAAGCTAATAACCCTGCAATTTTTGCCGCTTGTACTGACTTAAAAACACCCCGGGTGGCAAAATGCATAGTGGAACGGTTATCAACCGAAATGAATACAGGCCGTTCACGTTCTTCACGAAATACTTTAGTATGTGTTTTTCCTGTTCGCGCTGTGACTCGCCAGTCTATACTGCGAATATCATCACCTGGCTGGTACAAGCGAGCTTCGTCAAACTCCATCCCCCGCCCTTTAAAACGGGAAACATACCCCCCACTTTGCCTGGATCGAATAGCAGATTGATGCAGTTTAAGAAAGGAAGCAGGTTTTGCTAAATTAACCAGTGTCTTTAATTGAATAGAGACTCGATTATTTTCCATTTTACTCACTTATGGTACAGCAATTCTAGCAATTAATTCTTTAATAAAATGGTCTGTAGTTATGCCTTCTGCCTCGGCTTCATAAGATAAAATAAGGCGATGCCGTAACACATCAAAAGCCATATCCTGAATATCTTCTGGCCCAACAAAATCACGTTGTTGTAACCAGGCTTTGGCTCTTGCACAACGATCCAGTGCAATACTGGCTCTTGGACTTGCCCCATATTGCAACCACTCCGCTAAATCTTCCCCATAAGTAGCTGGGTTACGTGTGGCTAGAATGATTTGTAACAAATACTCTTCCAAAGTATCTGCCATATAAACATCTAATACTTCGTCTCGTGCTGTTAATACGGTTTGCTGGCTAATCGCTTTAAATTCAGTTTTTTGCTGAAAATCACCTCTAGCTTCTCGACGTGCCAAATGTAAAATATCTTTTTCGTGTTCTGCTTCAGGGTAATCAATTGAAACATGTAGCAGAAACCGATCTAATTGCGCCTCAGGTAGAGGATAGGTTCCTTCTTGTTCAATCGGGTTTTGTGTTGCCATCACCATAAATAATTTAGGTAATGGATAGGTAGTACTACCTACGGTAATCTGTCTTTCAGCCATTGCTTCCAGTAAGGCGGCTTGAACTTTGGCGGGCGAACGATTAATTTCATCTGCTAATACCAGGTTATGAAATAAAGGTCCTTTTTGAAATTCAAATAAGCCTTGTTGTGGACGATAAATTTCTGTACCGGTTAAATCCGCTGGCA
>CAYYNM010000074.1:0-14247 GCA_964472945.1 uncultured Methylomarinum sp.
ATGTATTTTTTGATAACATGGCATAGAATCTCATTATATCAAAAAACTACAAGTTCGACCCACTACCAAAAGAACCATTAACAATGGTTTTAAGTCTGTTTTGAATAAGTTGATTTGTTATCGTTAGTTATTAAATTATTAGCCCCCAAAATTCTATTGTACTTTTAGCTCTATCATTTGCAAACAGAGATTTTATACGCCTTGAATTTAGGCTATAATCGACTGCTTTTTATTCTTTAAAGTAATCGCCGTGTCTAGCACAAACAACGACTTATCAACATTTCAAGGTCTGATCCTTGCCTTACAACAATACTGGTCTGAACAGGGCTGTATTTTATTGCAACCTTTGGACCTGGAAGTGGGGGCAGGAACATTTCATCCGGCTACTTTTTTACGTGCAATAGGCCCTGAGCCTTGGAATGCCGCTTATGTGCAACCATCAAGACGGCCTACTGATGGCCGCTTTGGTGAAAACCCTATGCGCTTGCAACATTATTATCAGTTTCAGGTCATATTAAAACCTTCTCCTGATAATATCCAGGATTTATATTTAGGTTCATTAAAACATTTAGGTTTAGATTTACTTGAACATGATGTGCGTTTTGTTGAAGATAATTGGGAATCCCCTACTCTTGGTGCCTGGGGGCTTGGCTGGGAAATCTGGCTTAATGGTATGGAGGTCTCTCAATTTACCTATTTTCAACAAGTCGGCGGCTTAGAGTGTAAACCTGTTAGTGGTGAGCTAACTTACGGGCTTGAACGTATTGCCATGTATATTCAAGGTGTTGAAAGTGTGTACGACTTAGTTTGGACCAACAGTCCACAAGGTCCAGTGACTTATGGTGATGTTTTTCATCAAAATGAAGTGGAAATGTCAGAGTTTAACTTTGACCATGCTAATGTTGACTTTTTATTTACCTGTTTCGATACTTACGAACAAGAATGTCAAAAGCTAATTAAAAAAGACCTTCCCTTGCCAGCTTACGAAATGGTGTTAAAAGCCTCGCATACTTTTAATTTATTAGACGCACGCCATGCTATTTCTGTTACAGAAAGGCAACGTTATATTCTACGTGTGCGTAACTTATCTAAATCAGTCGCCGAAGCTTATTATAATCGAAGGGAATCTTTAGGTTTTCCGATGTTACAGTCTGAGCAGGGAGAATAATCATGTCAGAAACTAAAGATTTACTATTTGAGTTAGGTTGTGAAGAGTTACCCCCTAAATCGCTTTTAACACTCAGTAATGCCTTACTTAATGGTATAGAAGCGGGATTAAAAGAAGCAAACCTTGATTATGCATCAGCCCACGCTTATGCCAGCCCTAGACGTTTAGCGGTTATTATTAAAGCTTTAAATACCTCTCAACCAGATAAATCTGTTGAAAAACGAGGGCCTGCTGTGCAAGCCGCTTTTGCAGAAGATGGCACACCCAGCAAAGCTGCTGAAGGTTTTGCCAGGGGTTGTGGTACAACGGTTGATAAACTTGGTCGGTTAACAACTGATAAAGGTGAGTGGCTAGCCTTTAACCAAGATATTAAAGGTTTGGCAACTGAAAAGCTGCTACCTGAAATAATAGCTAAAAGTATCCATTTATTGCCTATTGCCAAAAGAATGCGCTGGGGTAGTGACAACACAGAATTTGTTCGCCCTGTACATTGGGCGGTATTACTGTTTGGTGAAACAGTTGTTAATACTGAAATTTTAGGCTTAAAGACAGGGAACCAATCACATGGCCATCGTTTTCATGCGCCTGAAGCAATCACCATTAAAAATGCAGACAGCTATCTAACGACCTTGGAACAACAAAAAGTGATTGCTGATTATGCTCAACGCCAGGCTATTATTGCTGATAAAGCCAATGCTGCCGCTAATTCAGTCAATGGTATTGCTCATATCGAAGCTGACCTGCTTGAAGAGGTTGCCGCCTTAAATGAATGGCCTGTGCCCGTTTTAGGTAATTTTGATTCACGCTTTCTTAATTTGCCAAATGAAGTATTGATTACCACCATGCAAAGTAATCAAAAATACTTTCCTGTCAAAAATAAACAGGGGGACTTGCTTCCACACTTTATTACTTTTAGTAATATTGAAAGTACTCGTCCTCAGTCCATTCAAGAGGGGAATGAACGCGTTATTATGCCCCGCCTTGCTGATGCGGAGTTCTTCTGGAAACAAGATAGAAAACAAAAACTTGAACAACGTGTCCCCAGTTTAGAAACCATTGTTTTTCAAAAAACATTAGGTACATTAGCAGATAAAACTCAACGTACTGAAAAATTGGCCGAGCATATTGCTCAACAATTAAATGCCGATATTGCCTTAGCAAAACGGGCAGCACATTTAGCTAAAACAGATTTAATGACTGATATGGTCGGTGAGTTTGCCAGCTTACAAGGTATTGTAGGTCGTTATTATGCGCTAGCTGACAATGAACCAACAGAAGTTGCCATTGCGATTGAAGAACAGTATTTTCCTAAACAATCAGGTAGCCCAACACCGGCTAGTGTCACAGGTCAAATTCTTTCTCTGGCTGAAAAAATAGATACCTTAACAGGTATTTTTAGTGCCAACCTTATTCCCACAGGCGATAAAGACCCTTATGCATTAAGACGCGCCACTATAGGCTCACTAAGAATTATTATTGAAAATAACTTAGAGCTGGATATTGTTGAATTAATCAGCTTTGCTTTAACCCAGTTCAACCATGATTTTGATCAAGCAAAAACTCAACAGTTAGTGGTTGATTTTGTATTTGACCGTTTAAAAGGTTATTGCTTAGATCACGAATATACTGCGGATGAATTTGATGCCGTTATTGCTGTCAAGCCAACAAAGCCTTTAGACTTTATTCAGCGGCTACAAGCTGTTAAAGCATTTAGAGCTCTACCAGAAGCAGAAAGTTTGGCAGCTGCCAATAAACGTATTATTAATATTCTAAAAAAATCGGCAACCAAAGCGGCTGACTCCATTACAGGCTTAGTTGAAACTGAAGAAAAAACGCTTCATGCCGCTGCTGTTGAATCAGCAAAAGCAATTCAACCCTTATTAGATAACAAAGATTACCAAGCAACATTAACTCGCCTTGCCCAACTTAAAGGTGATGTCGATGCTTTTTTTGATAATGTGATGGTTAATACTGATGATCTAGCACTTCGTGCCAGCCGGCTCGCATTGCTATCCATGTTATCGAGTCAGTTCCTTAAAATTGCTGATATTTCCAAATTACAGTCATAATGCAAAAATATATTTTATTAGACCGTGATGGGGTCATCAACCATGATTCCGATGACTATATTAAGTCAACTGATGAATGGCACCCCATTACTGGTAGCCTTGAAGCGATTGCATTATTAAACCAGCATGATTATAAAGTGGTCGTTATTACCAATCAATCTGGCTTGGCCCGTGGTTATTATAATGAAGCGACACTCGCCGAAATACATAAAAAAATGCGCCAATTAACAGCTGAAAAAGGGGGGACAATTGAGGCTATTTATTATTGTCCACACGCCCCTACTGATAATTGTGATTGCCGCAAGCCCAAGCCCGGCTTGTTGAAACAGTTTGCCAAAGAAAATAATGTATCCTTAAGAAATATCTATTTTATTGGTGACAAACTAAGCGATATACAAGCAGCTTTAGCAGCAAATGCAAAACCCATGCTTGTTAAAACGGTTAGAGAACAAGATCTTTTAAAGAATAACCCAGACATTAACTGCCCTATTTTTAAGGACCTTTATGACGCAGCAAAATTCATTATCTCAGAAAAATAATTTAAGAGTTTATATTGGCTCAACTCTATTTTTTATTTATACCTTTACTTCTCTTATTCTTTACAGCCCAGTTATTTTACTTTGTATTGTACTTCCCTTTCCTGTCAGGTATAAAGCAGCAAACCTTTGGGCGGTCTCTATTACTTATGCGGCAAAAATATTCTGTAATTTAAATTACCATATTGAGGGCTTAGAAAATCTGCCAAAAAATCAAGCTTACATTGTGCTTAGTAAGCATCAGTCGGCTTGGGAAACTTTGTCTTCACGAGTATTTTTACCCATGCAAACGGCCGTTTTAAAAAAATCTTTAACCCAAATTCCTCTAGGTGGCTGGGCTCTAGCTTCATTAAAACCCATTGCTATAGATAGAGATGATCCAAGAACTGCTTTACGCATGTTAATAGAGCAAGGGACGGCTAGATTAAAAGAAGGACTTATTGTGGTGGTTTTCCCCGAAGGAACTCGAGCCGCACCAGGTGAAGATAAGAAGTTTAATATCGGTGGAGCAATGCTGGCACAAAAATCGGGGTTCCCTGTTATTCCACTTGCCCATAATGCTGGAGAATTTTGGCCACGTTACAGTTTTTTAAAGTACCCTGGAACAATAACAGTTAGAATAGGTCCTGTTATTGAATCAACAGGCAAAAAGGCAAAAGAAATTAATGCTGAAGCTGAAGCATGGATTGCTCAAGCAATGAAAGAAATCAGCTCAACTTAGGACATGATGGAATAAGTTCGACAACTTGGATGTGAGGCTTTAACCTCGCTTGACGTATGTGGGGCTGAAGTTCCACTTCCAGATAAATAGTTGCGTACTTTATTTCGTATTCATTCCTTACCTTTATCATAAGTTATTAATATTACAATCCATGAAAAAATTATTACTCATTTGTACAGTCACCATCTTTTTAACAGCATGTGCAGACAAAAAAAATTATGAAGCTGCCGTCCTTACCCAGATGCAGGCAGAAAAAGACCTTAAAGACTACAAAATAGATCCCGAACAAATGACGGAGTGTGTTGTAGATTTATCATCCAAAAAAATGCCCGGTGTTTTTGGATTTGACCCTAATAGACTTGAAGCCTATCAAAAATATACGAAAATGATATTGATGGATACCGTTGAAGATAAACAAAAAATGCTTAATGACTTGCGTGAAATTTTTGGTTCTCCTCAAGAACTAGCTAATGCACATAGTAACTACACAATAAGTGTGATGGATTGTATAGCGGCTATTATTAAAAAATCCGAACCAGAAATAGAGCCCAAAGACTAAGTTTTTGCTGTTTTCAGGTGGTTTTCCACCTGAAAACAGGTTTACGTAGCTATGCTTCATGCGGTTACCCTGGTTACAGGTACTGAATTTAACGGTTAAAAATACACCGTCGTGGCCATGCGAATTACAGTTGAAGATAATCTACTTAATTTATAGAGCTCTTGTATAATGATTATTTAACTTGACCCCCGTAAAATAAAATGAAGAAAATAACTGTAGCTGCATTTTTATCAACTGCCATACTTTTCAGCGGTAATCTATATGCTGAAAGCACAAGCACCTCACTAACTAATCAAAATATTCAAGGTTCATGGGCTTTGGAGTACACTAAAAAATCAGAAAAATCAAAAGAAACAGCAAAGCGAGAAGATACTTGGGTATTTGATAAAGACACTGTTACTATTAAACATATTCTACGTGAAGGCAGTTATTATGATCAAGTTCCAGTAAATTATGAAATTGAAGGTAATAAATTAAAAGTCTCTATTTTAGGAAGGTCAGGAAAATTTGATAACTTCTCTGTACTCAACAAAGAAGAAAAAAGTATGACACTGAAAGCCAGATTTGGCGGTATTTATCATTTTATAAAAAAATAACTTTCTAAGCCATATAGGAAAAAATAGGGGAAGATCTTACAATTGAAACCGGAAAAACCGGTGATTACTAGAAACTTAACCCCTACTTTCCTTCACAGACTACTTTTATATTCTGTTGTATTTCTTTAAAGCATTGCAGAAAAATAAGCTATAAAATTATTTTCATTCACAAAAGTAATATCATACATACTGGTTAAGCCTTTTATCTGCTCATCAGTTACTCCAAGTACCAGCATGGTGAAATTTTGTTTATCAATTCCCATTCGTTTTCTTAACTTTTGATATTTTTCAATTGTCGATCTAAACTCACCTGATTTACATTCTATAAATAGAGGAGTGTCATTTTTAATAAGAAAAAAAACATCAACCTCATACTGATCTTCATTTGGGAAATGAACTTTAAAGCTCCTTAATCCAGAGAATGGAATCTTTTTTTCATAAAACAAGATTAAAAGTTTCATAAAAACAAACCACTCAAGCCATTCACCATTAAAAAAATTTAATACTGAAGGTGCTTGCTGTAAAGTTAAGTGAATCTTCTTTTCTTGCTTGTTATAAAAATACTTTGCAACAAATGAAAAATCGTACAATACTTTACAATATTGCGTTAAGGCGTGTATTTCCTTTTGAGAGTAGCTTGAAATAGCAATAGATGCGGAGCTATACCCCTTTCTTTGTGACCGTTTAATTTGATCATTAACTGTTTTAAGCAGTTGGTAATTCTCTCCTAATGCAACAGCCACTTCATCAAAAAAACCTTGAGTATCAATCGTTTTTATATCAATATCCAGAGTAATATTTTTTTTCGCAAACCAATCTATTATTGGCTTAAACTGTGTTAAATCAGTCATTGCTGATGTGTTATGCAGGTCAATATCATCTTCTAAACTTTCAACACATTCAATATCTTTAGAAGTTGTTGCGTTAGCCTTTAATTGCATATACTTCTCTAGCAAAGTTTGGTATTTAGAAATAACATTTTTTACTAATGCTGCCGTATTATGGATAGGAGCAGGCTCCTTGCAAATGGGGCAACTAACTGTCTGGCCAACAAAATCATTGGAGACTTCATGTAAATAACTACATTTATTACATAATAAAATCGCCATCACCACCCTTCCTGTTATTTAAGTTACATGGTTATTACAAGCCACAGCTTATTTTATAAACTAAGGCTTAGTCATTTATAGAACCAACTTTAACTTACAAGTACTAATTCTATGGCGGACTAAAGTCCGCTCTACAGTTTGTAAGGTTTAGTACATCGTTTACATTTAATGCGCGTCCTATCAACAGCACATCTTACTTATGCCTTAACTTACTGGCTAATTCCACCTTTTGTTAAATGACTGGGTTCTAATAATTTTTCTAATTCTGCACGCGTTAAATCTGTCATTTCTTCTGCCACATCAACAATGGGGCGGCTTTGTTTATAAGCAGCCTTTGCAACTTTAGCCGCCAACTCATATCCAATAATAGGGTTTAAAGCTGTGACTAAAATAGGATTTTTAGAGAGCACTTGTTGTAAATTACCTTCTCGCACCTTAAATGTAGCAATAGCCTTATCAGCTAAAACAGTAGAGACATTTCCTAAAATATCAATGCTCTGTAAGATATTATAAGCAATAACGGGTAACATCACATTCAACTGAAAAGTACCTGATTGCCCTGCTACCGTTATGGTTGCATCATTTCCAATTACTTGAGCGGCAACCATTGCTGTTGCTTCGGGGATAACAGGATTGACTTTCCCAGGCATAATACTACTACCCGGTTGCAATGCTATTAGCTCTATCTCACCTAAACCCGCTAAAGGCCCACTATTCATCCATCGTAAATCATTAGCTATCTTCATTAAACTAACCGCTATAACCTTCATCTGGCCTGACAATTCAACCATCGCATCTTGTGCACTTAAACTTTCAAAAAAAGAATCATTAGACTGAAAAGGTAAACCTGTTTCTGCAGATAGAGCTTGTGAAAATTTCTCTGCAAACTTTGGATCAGCGTTAATCCCAGTCCCTACCGCTGTTCCACCTAATGCTAACTTATAAACTCTAGTCAAAGCTGAATTTATTCGCTCTATGCCATTACGAATTTGCAATGTCCAGGCACCAAGTTCCTGACTCATTCTAATAGGCATAGCATCCATTAAATGAGTTCGTCCTGTTTTGGTTACCTTATCAACTGATTCCGCTTTTTTCTCGACAGTTTCAGCTAGGTGAGTAAGACCTGGTAATAATATTTTATGACATTCAAGAGCCGCACTGACATGAATGGCTGTAGGAATAACATCATTACTACTTTGCCCCATATTGACATGGTCATTAGCACCGATATTAACACCAGCCAGCTCAGTTGCAATATGTGCTAAGACTTCATTAACATTCATATTAGTGCTAGTACCTGATCCCGTTTGAAATATATCAATAGGAAACTGCTCTGCGTGTTGACCATCAATGACTTGCTGAGCAGCTGTAATAATAGCATCACCTTTTTGTTGATCGAGCACGCCTAAGTCCATATTAACTTTAGCTGCATTTTTTTTAATTAAGGCGACTGTTTTTATAAATGCAGGGGGTAAAACTAAGCCACTAACAGGAAAATTATCTATAGCCCTTTGTGTTTGTGCTGCATATAAAGCTTCAACTGGCACTTCTAGCTCACCCATGCTGTCTTTTTCTATTCTGTATTGTTTAGTCATTTAAAAACCTTATATATTTAAAAAATCCCCCTCAATTTCCCATTGTACATGGATGTAGTAGTGTCGCACCAAGCAGGAGCCGATTGCGACCTTTTCCAAAGGGGGAGGAAAAGAGCAAACATCTACTATTTCACTCATTTTATTTTAAATACCCCCCTTTGAAAAAGGGGGGTTAGGGGGGGATTTTTCAAAGATATTTTTCTCCACCCTGCCTAATAATTTAATTTGCCAATGGTATTAAGGATCGAATAATTGTACGCTGCCCATTTATAACCTTCAATTCACTTTATCAATAAACTCTTGAACCTGATCTTGAGAAAATGGCCAGCCCAATTCACTGCCAGTCTGTTGATGATATAAAACAGGAATCCGAATCGCATACCTTTCCTGCCATTGCTGTTGCTCTGCTATATCAATTAATTCAATTTCAACATTTGTACAGACTGAAAGAATCAATTCAGCTTGTTCACATAAATGACAAGCGGCTGTCCCTAATAAGATTAACTTTACCATTAATTAATCCCTGGATATTTTATCTAAATATCCCATAAAAAAGGCAGAAATTACTAATGTTAAATGAATCAATACATACCACATTAACTTGTCATTATCGGTTTCTTGCACATTCATAAAAATTTTCAACAAATGAATAGATGAAATAGCAACAATGGAAACAGCTACTTTCATTTTAAGAGAACCATAATCATGGCTACCTAACCACCCCAGCTTTTCAGTATCCTCTCCAATATCCATTTGAGAGACAAAGTTTTCGTAACCACTGAACATGACAATAACAAGCAAACTTCCTACCAGAGTGAGGTCAATTAAAGTCAGTAAGTTTAAAATCAAAGTGGATTCATCAATTTCCAATATCTGTGGTAAAAAGTGATAAATTTCCTGAAAAAATTTAATAAACAGCCCAAATAAGGCTAAGCTAAGCCCCAAATAAACAGGAGCTAAAATCCAGCGACTAGCATACATCAGTCTTTCTGTTGCTTTTTCAAGCTTATTTACAGACATACCTTTCTTACCCTTAATGATGTAAATGAGCTGACAACCAGCGCTCTGCCACCTCTTTAGTCATACCTTTTCTTTTAGCATAACTTTCAAGTTGCTCATCATCTATTTTACCCACATTAAAATATTGTGATTCAGGGTGAGAAAAATACCAACCACTGACTGCCGCAGTCGGGAACATCGCATAACTTTCTGTTAATTCAATGGTGGTGGCGGCTGTTACATTTAATAATTCAAATAATTTTTCTTTCTCTGTATGGTCAGGACAAGCAGGGTAACCCGGTGCAGGCCTGATACCTTTGTATTCTTCGGTAATTAGCTGTTCATTTGCATGCGTTTCATCTGAGGCATAACCCCAATGCTGCTTTCTTACTTGCTGATGTAAATATTCAGCAAATGCTTCTGCTAACCGGTCAGCCAAAGCTTTAAGCATAATAGAATTATAATCATCATGATCTTTTTCATACTGAGCTACTTTTTCCTCAATACCAATACCTGTCGTTACCGCAAAACCACCGATATAATCAGCTTTACCACTCTCTTTACTGACAATAAAATCAGATAAACAAAAATTAGCTCGCCCTGGTGCTTTTACATTCTGCTGGCGCAAATGATGCAAAGTTTCCAGTATTTCAGTACGCGACTCATCTGTATAGAGCTCAATATCATCACCGATACTATTAGCGGGGAAAAAGCCAATAACCGCTTTTGCTGTTAACCATTTTTCGCTAACAATTTGGTGCAACATTTGTTTAGCATCTGCAAATAATTTTGTGGCAGTTTCTCCAACGATCTCATCTTTTAAAATATTGGGGTATTTACCCGATAACTCCCAGGTTTGAAAAAAAGGAGACCAATCTATATAAGGCACTAAAACATCCAAAGACAGAGAGTCAATGACCTTTGTGCCTAAAAATACCGGTTTAACAGGTTCATAATCACCTGCATCAAATTTATTTAACCTGGCTTTTTCTAAACGATGTTGTTTCACTTGAGCCCTACGCCCCTTATGACGTTCACGCACTTTCTCGTATTCAGCTCTAATTTTCTCTACATAATTGTTTTTTAATTCATCACTTAACAATGAACTAACAACCCCGACACTTCTTGATGCATCCGTCACATAAATAGTCGGTGCATGATAATTTTGCTCAATTTTCACAGCAGTATGAGCTCGGGAAGTGGTTGCGCCTCCAATCAATAAAGGAACATCAAACCCTTGCCTTTCCATTTCTTTGGCAACATGCACCATTTCATCTAATGAAGGCGTAATTAATCCACTCAAGCCAATAATATCGACATTTTCTTCTTTTGCCTTTCTTAAAATCTGCTCTGCGGGCACCATCACCCCCATATCAATGACTTCAAAATTATTACATTGCAACACCACGCCAACAATGTTTTTACCAATATCATGTACATCACCTTTTACAGTAGCCATCAGAATCTTTCCATTCGACTTCAGTCCACCGTCTTTTTCAGTATCCATAAAAGGCATTAAATGGGCAACTGCTTTTTTCATTACCCGAGCCGATTTAACCACTTGCGGTAAAAACATTTTGCCTTCACCAAACAGATCGCCAACTACATTCATACCGTCCATTAATGGCCCTTCAATCACGTGTAAAGGCAATTCTGCCTCTATACGTGCCTGTTCGGTATCTTCAACAATATAATCAGCATTACCTTTAACCAAAGCATGTTCCAGCCTTTTACTGACTGGCCAGCTTCGCCATTCCAAATCTTCTTTTTTTGCTACGCCACCAGCCCCTTGATATTTTTGCGCCATTTCCAGCATGGCTTCTGTTGCTTCAGGGTTGCGGTTAAGCACAACATCTTCAACAGCATTTCGTAGTTCATCAGGAATATCTTCATAAATAGCAAGCTGCCCTGCATTAACAATTCCCATATCCATACCCGCTTTAATCGCATGATAAAGAAATACGGCATGAATAGCTTCACGAACCAGGTTATTCCCACGAAAGGAAAAAGAAACATTGGATACACCACCAGAAATTAAAGCATGTGGACATGTTGCTTTGATTTCTCGCGTTGCTTCAATAAAATCCACTCCATAATTATTATGCTCATCAATTCCTGTAGCAATGGCAAAAATATTGGGGTCAAAAATAATATCTTCGGGTGGAAAGTTAACGACTTCTGTCAAAATTTTATAAGCCCGTTGGCAAATTTCAATTTTTCTTTGCTGGGTATCCGCTTGCCCTTGTTCATCAAATGCCATGACGATAACGGCCGCACCATAGCGACGAACTAATTTAGCCTGTTTTATAAAGTTTTCTTCACCTTCTTTTATCGAGATAGAATTAACAATGCCTTTACCTTGAATACACTTTAACCCGGCTTCTAAAATATCCCATTTAGAAGAGTCCAGCATAATAGGCACTTTGGCAATATCAGGTTCAGAGGCAATTAAATGTAAAAACCGTACCATCGCTTCTTTTGACTCCAACATACCTTCATCCATGTTGATATCAATAATCTGTGCGCCATTTTCAACTTGATCTTTAGCAACCTCTAATGCCGTTTCAAAATCACCTTCTACAATCAAGCGTTTAAACTTTGCCGAACCTGTCACATTAGTTCTTTCACCTACATTTACAAACAGTGAATCAGGCGTAATATTTTGTGGCTCCAAGCCTGCCAAGCGACATTGTTTTTCAATTTCAGGTATTTTTCTTGGTGGATATTTTTGCACTTTATCAGCAATAGCTTTGATGTACTCTGGTGAAGTACCACAACAACCACCAATAATATTTAAATAGCCTTGCTTAGCCCAGTCAGCTATTTCTTTGGCCATTTCTTCTGGGGTTTCATCATATTCACCAAATTCATTCGGTAAACCTGCATTGGGATGTGCTGAAATATGGGTATCAGCAATATTTGAGACCTCTTCAATATATTGGCGTAATTCAGTGGCCCCTAATGCACAGTTAAAACCAATAGAAATAGGGTTAACATGACTTAATGAGTTCCAAAATGCAGCGGCTGTCTGGCCTGAAAGTGTACGCCCCGATGCATCAGTAATAGTCCCCGAAATCATCACCGGTAACTTATAGCCCAACACATCAAAATACTGTTCAACTGCAAAAATAGCCGCTTTTGCATTTAACGTATCAAAAATAGTTTCAATTAAAATAATATCAACATTAGCATCACACATACCACGTACAGCTTCTGTATAAGCTTCAACCAACTCATCAAAACTGATATTTCTAAAACCAGGATCATTAACTTCGGGGGACATGGATGCTGTACGATTAGTGGGCCCTAACGTGCCAGCGACAAACCTTGGTTTATCTGGAGTTAATACGGTAAATTCAGCTGCCACCTGCTTAGCTAAGCGAACGGATTCCAAATTAATTTCATAAGCCAGTGACTGCATATTGTAATCGGCCATCGCAATACTGGTTGCATTGAAGGTATTGGTCTCAACAATATCAACACCCACCTCATAATAAGCGCGATGAATCGCCTTAATAATATCTGGCTGAGTCAGGGATAATAGATCATTATTACCTTTAAGGTCACAGTTCCAATCGGCAAAGCGTTTGCCCCGGTAATCTTTTTCTTCTAAATGATAACTTTGAATCATTGTGCCCATGGCACCATCAAGAAACAAGATACGCTGTGATAATTGCTGTTTTAATAATTCGGTATTATTCATAGAAATAAAAATAGGAGTTTGAACTAATGAGTCGTATATTTAACGAATGCCTGATAAAATTCAGAGCTACATCATAAAACACTAATAAATATGTTAGGAGCAAAAAATGTCAAAACCAAATTTACTAAATGTTATAAAAAGCGTTATTGCTGCAGGTATTGGCATACAAAGTAACAAAAATAGAGAAGCGGATTTTGAACAGGGTAGCCTTTCCAGCTACATTATTGTTGGCCTTGTTGCCGTAGTACTATTTATTTTAGCTATTGTTTCGGTCGTATCTGTTGTAACAAGCTAATTTTAAATAAACACTCGCCTTATACAAGCGAGTGTTTATTTACCACTCTTCACAATCCATAAACTGTGGTTTATTAAGAGCCATAAAAATAGTCTACAAACAAAAAAGCCTAGATTAATCTAGGCTTTTTTGTTTCAATATAAATATTAAATTTATGCTGTTGTTTTAAAGCTGTTTTTAATGCTAATAAACATTTCTTTAATACCAACAAACAGTCCCATAAAATTGAAAGATTGTTTCAGCATAAAAAGTTGCCTAAGAATAGCAACAACAAAGAAAGGAAGTACCCAGGTAAATAACTCAAAGAAGATACCAATTAACGTCCCACCTGTTCCAGATTCTAAACCGGCTCTATCACTATTTTCTACTGCTTTAAGGCCACCGGCATTATCATATTCACTACTGATATCAGTATCAAACATGTCAATAATCATGCCATTAAATTCAATCGATAAAAACTGTACAGCTAAAAACACCACAAAACTGCCTGCTACCCAATAAAATACATTACCTGTTTTTTGTTCAATCGCAGTTCTATAAATCCATATCGCTACCAAGATAGCAATGATTCCACCAAAAGTCATTTTGTTTACCCCTTATGTTATTTTTATTTTAATATTACAACTTCAACCTAAAAAATGATGCCGATATTTAAACTATCATCTAAATTCGTATATTAAATCACCATCCTAACTTTGTATATACCATACATTTAAGAATGTATGTTTATATTACTCATATTCAAAGCAGATAGCAATTTAGAACTCACTTTCATAGAAGCCTTATTGTAAAATTAGTTCCTTATTTTGTTATTGCTCACTGATAATTGACCTTTTAATAGATACTAATACCTGAATCCGTGACTTCACTACGGCACAGAACACAAGCTATTGATTC
>CAYYNM010000075.1:0-4639 GCA_964472945.1 uncultured Methylomarinum sp.
AAGCAAGGTTTTTGTAGATTAAGTATTGGCTGAGACTTATATGTAATCAGGAAATAATATTGTTATGTCAATTCCTTACTTTTGACGATGGTAATTGCTACTGTTGACGCAGTGCAGGTTAACCAGACGGATTGGGTATTGGTAGTACCCAGTTCGTCTGTAATTAATTACAGTTAATTATTCAATAATAATACTCAATCCTTTCAATGTTAATAGACAGCAGATTCTTTCTGTTGAACATAAGTGTATCTATCAACATGTAGATCCTTCCTAACAGCTTCAATTACAGTGAATAACTACCTTTTTAGGTTTCTTCGGGATTTGATTCTTTTGTGGTGAAGTGGCAAGGGGAGATCAGGAATGCATTTGAAAATAGGCGTAGTCTTTGGTGAATATGCCTATTCTTAAATCCGTACATTTGACGACGGCTAACAGATCAATCGGGAAATTGATTTTTCTATTTCTAAGGCGTGCTGCGAGGTAAAACACATTAAAACGATAAGTGTGTATTTGATGTATAAATACAATGGCTTGTGTTTCAATGTGTGACGAGTTATTGCATGTCTTGGAGATAGCTACAAGTTATATTTTAAATAAACCTTGCTTTATTTCTAAAAGTGTAAATATAACCTGTGTTATCACATTTTTTATTCCTATAAAATCATTCTGAACTCAATGGTGACAAGCGATGCTGGTTATAAATTGTTTTTATACTGATTTTTTCTGTTAAAAGTAGTTATTGCCGAATAAATCTTTTACTTTTGGTAGTTAGAGTTTCTTTTTAGTCTTATTATGAAGATGACTCTACTATGATTAAGACTTACTGGGTTTCTGTCATCTATCATGATTTGAAATATGGGACAATGTGTACTATATAAATCATAGCAACATGGTAATGAACGTAAAAAAATATCTGGGTGATCTAAGCGGTGGGGGACTCTTAATAACTGAAAGTCGAACTATTGCAGAAATACATGTAAAAAAACTGTCTGAGAAAGATTGGAAACAACTTATTGTTGATGAAAATGTATTACAGAAAAAATCAGCTCAAACAGCACTACGTTTTGCTAATGTGATTCGTAAGCGGCTGGATGCTATGGGTGAACCTTTTTCCCTATTATTACTAGATGCTTCAGAAAGAGCTTACATACAATTGTTAATGGCAGCATTTATGATTCAGTCTCCTGTTATAGTGGATTTTATGCAAGAATGTTTAGCTGAAGCACGAAGAACTTATAAGCCTGATATTGCTAGCGATGCATGGGTCAACTTTATTGATGATCGAAAAAAAGTAATTCCTGAGTTAGCTTCTTATTCAGAGTCTACACTTAAGAGAATGGGTAGCAATGTTATTAAGGCATTAGTGAATACAGGCTACCTAAAATCAACTCGCCAACGCCAGATTCAAGCAGTCTATTTATTGCCTGAAGTAAAAGGTTTATTGATTAATATAGACAAGCAGGAAGTAATAGACGTAATGGAGTGTACACAATAATGTCTCAGCAAACAGAGAAAACCCTACAAGCACGCCTTGATTTAGTTTTAGAGCGAATTGAAAATCCCAAGTTTCTAAAAAATGATGGCTTAGGTAATGAGGTTGGCTTTTGGATTTTTGACTATCCTGCACAATATGAGTTAGTCGTGCGTAAAAATCTTGAGCACATAACAACTAAACTCAAAAAGCATAACCATAATTTTGAACATATTAATATTTTTCAAATATTGATTGATATGTTGGAATCACGCAATCTGTTAGAACGAACCTTTAACAGAGAAAAGGAAGTCGGTGCCGATGCACTGCGAAAAACGTTAGCAGGGCCGCTTAGTCAGGATAAGGTTGCAAAATATATTGCAGACGCAGTTATAAAAAACAGAAATGATTCTGAACCCTTAGATTTTGTAATTCTTTCAGGCTTGGGTAACGCATGGCCTTTAGTCAGAGGGCATGAGCTACTTAGTGCCTTACAAGATGTTATGGGGACTACACCGCTCATCTTGTTTTATGCGGGTGAATACAGCGGTCAAGATCTACATCCCTTTGGCATGATTGAATCAAGAAATTATTACCGAGCCTTCAAACTTGTTCCTGAAGATGGCAATAACAATAAACACAAGGCAGTATAAAACACATTATGATAGTTGAAGAAATCTTTACAAAAGAACTGACCAGACCCATTAATGGCGTTGTTAAAGCAGAACAAATGGATAATGACAGTGTTTATGTCGAATTGGATGAATATGTAGTTACACAGGAATTAGATCGACATTTCAGGGAATTTTTTGAAGCTTATTTGCCATCATGTAATGGTAAGTTCAACCCTAATACCAAGATGGGAGTCTGGATCAAAGGTTTTTTTGGCTCAGGTAAATCTCATTTCTTAAAAATACTGTCTTATTTAATAGAAAATAGAGAAGTAGAAAAAGATGGCGAAACTCGTACAGCATTTGAGTTCTTCAAAGAAAAAATAAACGATGCAATGCTTATCAGTGATATTCACAGTGCGGTCAATAAAGACGCTGATGTTATCCTTTTCAATATAGATTCACGAGCTAATACTGATGAAGCAGAAAACGCGATTTTAAAAGTCTTTCTTAAGGTCTTTAATGAACGAGTAGGTTATTGTGCCGACTTTCCTCATATTGCTCACTTAGAAAGAGAGCTTGATAAACGCGGGCAATACCAAACATTTAAAGAAAAATTTGCTGAACTAACTGGCGATACATGGGAGACCAACCGCGATGCCTATGATTTTTATCGTGATGAACTCACAGAAGCTTTTGCAGAAGCCAGCAAACAAAGCCAAGAATCAGCTCGTCAAGTAATAGAAGAGCTTGGAAATAACTTTCCTCTCGATGTAAAAAACTTCTGTAAATGGGTAAACGAATATATTGAAAGCAAAAACGGTAGACATATTTTATTTCTAGTTGATGAAGTCGGTCAGTTCATTGGCAAAAACACTCAAATGATGCTTAAGCTGCAAACCATTGTGGAAGACCTAGGGACAACTTGCGGAGGACGTGCATGGATTATCGTAACCTCACAAGCTGACTTAGATGCCGCTATTGGCAATATGGAAAAACGTGATGGTGATGATTTTTCAAAAATTCAGGGGCGATTTGCCACCAAGCCATCCCTCTCCAGTTCGAACACCTCAGAAGTCATTCAAAAACGTTTACTGGCTAAAACTGAACAAGCCAGTAAAGAACTTGGTGAAATCTATGCAGACAAAGGTGATATTTTACGCAATCAATTATCATTTGATAAAACTACTACAGCAGAGTTAAAGCCATTTTCTGACGCACCTTCATTTATTGATAATTATCCGTTTATTCCGTTTCATTACGTATTAGTACAAAAAGTATTTGAATCGATAAGAACAAAAGGGGCAACAGGTAAACATCTGGCAATGGGAGAACGCTCTTTACTTGATGCATTCCAGTCGGCTGCTAAACAAGTTAAAGAGTGTCCTTTAGATGTATTAATTCCTTTTCATAATTTTTACAGTCCCATCGAAAGTTTCTTAGAGCCAGCAGTAAAACGCACGATTGATCAAGCTTGTGATTTAGATTCACTCACTGAATTTGATGGCAATATACTCAAAACCCTGTTTTTAATTCGTTATGTTGATACCGTCAAAAGCACCTTAGATAACTTAGTAACCCTTTCGATTGATTGCATAGATGCAGACAAAATAAACTTACGAAAACAAATTGATGACAGTTTAAATCGCTTGGAACGTCAGTTATTAATTGCTCGA
This sequence comes from uncultured Methylomarinum sp., assembly GCA_964472945.1. Classification (GTDB taxonomy): domain Bacteria; phylum Pseudomonadota; class Gammaproteobacteria; order Methylococcales; family Methylomonadaceae; genus QPIN01. The sequence goes on from CAYYNM010000075.1 coordinate 3,759, forward strand.
AACGGTGATGAATTTATCTTTCTCACTAATGAAGAGAAAGAAATAGAAAACGAAATTCGACATACTGATGTTGAACCTTCAGAGGTCTCCAATAAGCTGGCTACCATTGTTTTTGATGATATTTTACGTCGTCAAAATCAATTCCGTTATCCAGTCAATAAACAAGATTTTAAAGTCAGTCGCTTTTGTAACGGACATCCAAAAGATGGATCAAAATTAGAAGGTTTGGTATTAAAGCTAATTTCTCCGCTTGATGCACACTACGAAAACTTTTCTCATGATCAACATTGTATAAATCATACCTTGGAAGGCGATGGCTGTATTCTCATAAAATTAGGTGAGCATAAACGCTTATGGGATGAACTAACGACTTTTATCCAAACAGACCGTTTTTTAAAACAAAATTCAGGTCAACGTCCCGAACAAGAACATTTGCTACGTGATAAGCAAATAGAAAATATAGAGCGAGAAAAACGTTTAAGACATGACTTTGAGAGCCTATTTATTGAGGCGGATCTTTTCGCAATAGGCACAAAACTAACCAAAAAAGCAGCAACCCCTAGTGCGATTTTAGAAGCTGCTTATACCTATGTTATTGAGAATACTTTTGCAAAACTGAACCTGTTACGATCCACAACTGGAAATATAGAAAGAGAAATTCAAGCTGCCTTAATGGCAGATGATATTGCTCAAACTAATATGGATTTTGAGGCAGAGGAATGCAACCCAAAAGCAATGAAAGAAGTAGAGCAATACATCTCACTCAGAGTAGAGCGTAACGAAGCCCTTTATTTACGCGATTTAATCAGTCACTTTACTCGTCGTCCATACGGTTGGTTAGATGATGAATTATTATTGATTGCTGCTCGACTTGGGTTGGC
>CAYYNM010000075.1:4739-11684 GCA_964472945.1 uncultured Methylomarinum sp.
CATACGGTTGGTTAGATGATGAATTATTATTGATTGCTGCTCGACTTGGGTTGGCTGGAAAAATAAGCTTTACCCTGCAAAGTATGCCTTTGGCTTTAAATAAAGCGTATGAACCCTTTACAAATAGTCGAAAACGGGGCAAAATTCGCATACAAAAAATACGCCAACATGATGAAAGGCAACTCAAAAAAGCAATCTTGTTAGTTAAAAGTTTATTCTCAAAAACCTTCACAGGATCAGGCGAAAAAGAACTCACAGAACTGATTCAACAAGAATTAAAAAAATGGCAAGACGAACTTAAATCTTTTTCCATTAAATCTCAAACAGGGCATTTTCCTAGTAAAGAAAAAATAGAATCAGGTTTAGTTTTATTAGCAGGAATACTAGATCAAAGAAATAGCTTTGAGCTCATTAAACGCTTGATAGAAGATGCTGATGCCTTAGAGGACTTCGCAGAAGACTTTGAAGATCTGGATGAATTTTATAACAGCCAATTCCAAACATGGCAATCATTAGCAGACGCACTTAAAAATCAATTTAAGGCAAATCGTCCTGCATTAGAAAAACATGAAGAAGCTTTAAAAGCGCTAAAGGAACTAGAGCGTATTTATCAGATGGCTGAGCCTTATGGACAATTACGCCATATCAAGCCCTTAATTGAAACCGTTGAAAAGATTAACGATCAATTAGTCGATGAAAAGCGAATACATGCGCTGGAAAGAGTTGATCTCAGAATTGAAAGGATAACGACAGCATTAAAGGACTGTGCCGCACCCAGTGAACTAAGCAACAAAGCATTGCTCCCTTTACAAAGATGTAAGCAACACATTAACAGTACAAACTCAATTCCACAAATAATCAGTGAACAAGCTGACGCAGAGGGATATGAAGATGAGGCTGATCAGTTAATTAATGCCTATATTGATGCAGAACATACTAAAGCAGAAAACGAACAAAGACGAAAAGAAGCAGAAGCCAAGAAGTCACAAAATACTACTGAATCAAAAGTAGCTGAACCAGCTCCTGTTATACCTAAGCCGAAAAGAACAGTCACTATTAACCCAGCTGAAATAGTTGCAACGTCAGGTAATGCTTTTATTGAAACAGAAGAACAGGTTGATGATTATCTTAAACAGTTACGTGAAAAGTTGTTAATGGTTGTTAAATCAGGCGATAAGGTCAGGATAAAATAGTTAATGTCCTCACAAAACACCTTACTTACAGCAAAACAAGGAAATGAAGGAACTTTTGTCAATTGGCTTAAGGATCTTGGTCTTGACGATTTTATAAAAAAGGATACCCGTTGTTTACAGGCTTTTTTGTGTTGCCTATTAGCTAGAAATTATTTTGCTCATCACATATATTTAGATAGTGAGTTAAGGCGGTCTGAAGAATCAGGTTTTATGATGTCTGGAATTTTGGTTACAGTGTTAATTTTATTGACTATAGAATGAGTTAAAAGTAAACGCGCCTTTCATTAAGGTGAAAATTTCACATTTATAAGGTGATATTTTATATTGTAGCGTCTACAATAAACTTTAAATGTGAAATTTTCGCATACAAATTGGGTTTAATAAGATGTTACTAAGATTCACAGTAGAAAACTTCATGTCTTTTAAGGAGCGAGCCGAGTTATCTCTTATTCCAAGTAAAGTCAGAAGGCATGCTAAGTACCCACGTAAAATTAATTTAACAAAAACAACTGTCATTCCTGCGTGCTCTTAGCAGGAATCCATCTGACCTACACAGTAGATTCCCGATAAGAACACTCGGGAATGACGAAAATAAATTGTTAAGTTAATTATGCCTGTCTACTTAGTCATATTGTCAAAGCAAATAATCGAAATGGGATTAACGCATTAAAAGGTGCAGTGATATACGGAGCTAATGCTTCAGGAAAGTCCAATTTGATTAAAGCCATCTGGCATGCTCAACAAATGATTGTATTAGGGAGTAAATCTGGGCGTAAAATTGCTTTTCATCCCTACAAACTTGACCCAGAATGTTTACAAACTCCTTCACGAATTGAATTTGAGATTAAATTAAATGAACAAAGCTATGCCTATGGCTTTATTGCGGATAACTCTGAAATTAAAGAAGAATGGCTCTATCGAATAGATAAAGTTAAAGATGAATTAATTTTTGAACGCAAAGCAAATCAGGACGAAGAATTCAGTTTTGGTAAGCTAGATTTTGCTAATGAACAAGATGAATTGTTTTTAGACTTCACAGCCAAAGGCACACCCGATAACAGACTCTTTCTTAATGAATGTAAAGAAAGAAATATTAATAAAGAACTCAGTTACCTGACTGATATTATTAATGTTAGCAATTGGTTTGAACATGGCTTAACAATTATCTTTCCTGACTCGAAATACACGGGCTTAGAAATAGAGATGCAAAATAATCAAAAAGCCAATGAAAAATTTGCAAAATTGCTAAATATTTTTGATACAGGTATTAATGATTTACGCTTACAGGAACTTGACTTTAATTCAGAATTAGTGGGTGTTCCTACTGATTTAAAACAAAAAACAGCCGAAGAGCTGGAAGAAAATACTAATCTATTATTAGCTGTTCCACAAAGTATCCGCTATCAATTTTGTAAAAAACCAACAGGTGAAATAAAAGCTTATAAATTGATGACAGCCCATATCAATGCAGAGGGTGAAGAAACTTTGTTTGAACTCAATCAGGAATCTGATGGAACACAACGCCTATTGGATATAGCACCTGGTTTACTCGAAATCTTTGTGCAGAGTAGAACCTATATTATTGATGAAATAGACCGAAGTTTACATCCAGACATTACCACATCAATTTTTAAAGCGTTTCTAAACAATACACCCGATATAAAAAGCCAGCTTATTGTCACAACGCATGAAACCAACTTGCTCAACCAAGATATATTACGCAAAGATGAGTTGTGGTTTGTACAAAAAAATAAACAGGGTCAATCTAAGCTTTATTCATTAGAAGAATATCAAACCCGTTTTGATATGGATATACGCCGTGGCTATTTATCAGGCCGATTTGGTGGACTTCCCCTATTGACTGAATTTGATAACCTTTCTTGGTTAAATAACAATGGTTAGAGAAAGGCGTGATTTTAATCGACTCAGTGGAATTCGAGATCCTTCGCTCATTGTGATTGCCACTGAAGGTGAACAAACCGAGCAACAATTATTTTGCAGGACTAAAGGAAAATGTGTTAACAATAGCTCAAGAGTTGATATGCTTACCCAATATTTGTTTTTAATGCAGACAACCTACATACAAACATGAATCATGCACGCTTAGTGTTCAATGACACACCAGAGACTATTACTATTCCTAAGGCACTACAGCATCGCCGTACTGAAGTCATTATTTTACCGCTTGATGATGAGGAGGTAATAGATAAACCAAAAAAGCGCCATTTACTTGATTTAATTGGTCAAGCTAAAGGCTGTTATAAAAATGCAGCTGAAATTGATAGCTTAATTCGTGCAGAGCGTGATAAATGGGACGATTGAGAGCAATACTTGCCCAGCAACATATCTACCTGGATACGAATATTTTTATTTATGCTTTAGAAGGAGCAGAGCCTTGGGCAAGTCTATTATCAGAGGTATTTACAGGGCTAGTGCAAGGTGAATGCAAAGCAATAACCAGTCAATTAACCTTAGCAGAATGTTTGGTTTTTCCTTTTAAACAGCACCCTGAATTGGTTGCTGTTTACCAAGAAGCACTAACGCCTAGTGATTACTTAAGCATTATGCCAATAGATGAAGATATTCTTATTGCAGCGGCAAAACTACGTGCAGAAACAGGTATAAAACTGCCTGATGCCATCCATGCAAGCACTGCTTTAATACATTCTTGTACCTGTTTATTAACCAATGATGTGGGGTTTAAATCATTATCTAATCTTAATGTGATGCTTTTATCGGACTGGATAAACACCCCATGAACACCACCCACATCAAAAAATACGCCCCCCTAGCCAGAAATGCCTTTATCACAGCCGTTACCAAACGCGCTAATGAACTCGGTATTTACGACAGCCATATAGAAGAAGCGATAGAAGAAGGGCAGGTACTTAAAATTGAGGGGCGCAGTGTTGATTTAAAACTTAAAGGTGCGCGTAATAAATTAATTGCTCGGGTGGAAAGTACGGGCTTTACCCAATTAATGGAACATATTGCTTATACATGGTTTAACCGCTTATGTGCTATTCGATATATGGAGTTACATGATTATTTAGATCATGGACTCCGCGTTTTATCCCACCCTGATAATAATAGTTTTGAAATACTGGAACATGCTCAAGATGTGGCTGATGATTTGGGTTTAAATCGTGATCATATTATTGAACTCAAACTGGCAGGTAATCAAGACGAGGTTTTGTATCGCACCTTATTATTAGGGCAATGCCATGCTTTACATCAAGTCATGCCATTTTTGTTTGAAGCGATTGATGATGAAACCGAATTATTATTACCTGATAACCTGACCCGTACCGATTCTATTTTACGTGGACTGGTTAATGAGTTACCTGCTGAAGACTGGGAGCAGGTGGAAGTGATTGGCTGGTTGTATCAATTCTATATTTCAGAAAAGAAAGATGAAGTGATTGGTAAGGTGGTTAAATCAGAAGACATTCCTGCTGCTACTCAACTATTTACCCCGAATTGGATTGTAAAATATTTAGTACAAAACTCAGTCGGTCGGCAGTGGTTACAAACCTATCCTGATTCCAGTATTAAAGTAGGGATGGACTATTATATTGAACCAGCAAAACAAACCGAAGCCGTAGGGGCGGCTTTAGCCGCGAACACCCCAGACAGCATCAATCCCGAAAGCATTAAAGTCTTAGACCCCGCCTGTGGTTCAGGTCATATCTTGGTTGAAGCCTATCAAGTGCTAAAAGCGATTTATGAAGAACGGGGCTATAGAAACCGTGATATTCCACAACTGATTTTAGAAAATAATCTATTTGGCTTAGATATTGATGATCGAGCAGCGCAATTATCAGGTTTTGCCTTGATGATGTTAGCGCGTGCGGATGATCGCCGTATCTTTACCCGTGATGTTCAGCTTAATGTGATGGCAATGCAATCAACTAACTTAAGTCTGGGGTTTGGTGGCGAAGTGTCAGGTGGTGGGAAATTAATCGAAATTTTTGAAGACGCGAAAACATTGGGTTCATTGATTTCTATTCCTGAATCATTCGCTAAACGCTTACCTAAGATAAGACAGCAAGTGGAGGCATTAGCGCAAGCAGGTGATATTTTTTCCCAGCATGAAGCGCTAACCTTATTACCGCTGGTGAAACAAGCGCAAATCCTTGCACAGAAATACGATGCGGTCATCGCAAATCCACCGTATATGGGCAGTAAAGGCATGAACAAAGACTTGAAAATATTTGCTAAAGCGTATTATCCTGATAGTAAATCAGATTTGTTTGCGATATTTATGGAGCATGGTTTTAGCTGGTTAAAAGAGGATGGTTTTAATGCTCAGGTTAATATGCAATCGTGGATGTTTTTATCCAGCTACGAAAAAATGCGTGAACAGCTATTAGAAACCAAAACTTTTATAACGATGGCACATTTAGGGGCAAGAGCCTTTAGCCAAATATCAGGGGAAGTAGTGCAAACTACGGCTTGGGTGTTAAGTAATAATTATATTAAACATTATCAACCTGTTTTCTTTCGGTTAATTGAAGGGAAGGAGGAAGAAAAAAGACTGGCTTTGTTAAATCGAGAGTATCAGTTTATCCATGCAGAGCAAGACGACTTTAAAAAAATTCCAGGTAAACCTATTGCTTATTGGGTAAGTAAAGGTATTTTTGGTAAGTTTGAAATGGAAAAATTAGATAAGGTGTTTTTTCCTTACGCTGGAATCACCACAGGGTGTAATGAAAAATACTTAAGGTTATGGTATGAAATTCAAAATGACTCTTTTAATAAATATTTAGATGCAGGTGTGATCCCAAATAAAAAGACATATGTTCCACATATGAAAGGTGGCGATTTTCGACGTTGGTATGGAAATGGTGAGTATTGTTTATCTTTTTCTGATCAAGAATTACTAAAAATGAAAGAGGAGAAGGGGTTTAGACCTGACGGTATAAAACACTTTTTTAAACCGATGCTTTCTTGGTCATATATTGGAACTGGTAATTTTAGTGCTCGTTCTGTATTTGGAGGAGCATCTTTTGATACAACGGGAACATGTGGCTTTTCTCAATACAATTTAGAAGATATTTCTGGGTTATTAAATTCAAAAGTGGCTCAACTGGTTTTGAATATTTTAAACCCGACATTAACTTATCTTCCAAGAGATATTAAATCAATCCCCCATATTTCAATGCACTCTTCTTTTGTTAAAGATTGTATTGATCTGTCTCAATTAGATTGGAACTCTTTTGAAACCTCATGGGACTTTCAAAGCAATCCCTTAATTGTAGGCTGGGTTAGCGATAGCGTAACCCAGCAAACCGAAGCCACCGATGCTGGGTTACGCGATAAAGCCGCTAACCCAGCCTACGAATTGGAGGATATTTATGCGGCTTGGCAAACCCAAAACCAGCAAACCATCACCGAAATGCAACACCTCGAACAAGAAAACAACCGCCTGTTTATCGATGCCTACGGCTTGCAAGACGAACTCACGCCCGATGTACCACTGGAGCAAATCACCTTAACCGTCAATCCCAAATACCGTTATGGCGGTAACTTATCCGATGAAGCACTGGAAAACCGTTTTCAATCGGATACCCTCGCAGAACTGATTAGCTATGCCGTCGGCTGTATGATGGGACGGTATCGCGTGGATAAAGCAGGCTTAATCTATGCACATGCAGGGGATAAAGGCTTTGCAGAAATATACAACACACCCGCTAGTTCCCACGCAGAGCATGGGAACGAGTTGAATCCTTTTATCGCCGATGATGACGGT
>CAYYNM010000075.1:11784-14078 GCA_964472945.1 uncultured Methylomarinum sp.
TTCCCACGCAGAGCATGGGAACGAGTTGAATCCTTTTATCGCCGATGATGACGGTATTATCCCACTCACCGATCAAGAATGGTTTGCAGACGATGCCACCCACCGCTTCCGTGAATTTGTCCGTGTAGTCTGGGGCGAAGACAATTTACAAACAAACCTAGACTTTGTAGCAGAAAGCTTATGCCTGTATGCCATCAAACCCAAAAGCGGTGAATCCAGCCTAGAAATCATCCGCCGTTATTTATCGACCCAATTTTATAAAAACCATTTAAAAACCTACAAAAAACGCCCGATCTACTGGCTATTCAGTTCAGGAAAACAAAAAGCCTTTGAATGTTTGGTGTACCTACACCGCTACAACGAAAGCACCTTATCGCGAATGCGCACCGAGTATGTGACCCCGTTATTAGGTAAATACGAGGCTTCTGCAATGGTATTAGAAAAACAAATGCAAGATGCCAGCACCACCGCAGAAAGCAACCGCTTTAAAAAATCCCTCACAGCATTAGAGAAAAAACAAACCGAACTCAGCGAATTTGACGATAAATTAAAACACACTGCCGATATGCGTATCAGTTTAGATTTAGATGATGGTGTGAAAGTGAATTATGGTAGATTTGGTGATTTATTGGCCGAGGTTAAAGCAGTGACGGGGAAGAAATGATGAATAAATTTAAGCTGTTTATTAGCAATTTAAGGAGTCAGTAATGCCTACTATTTCTATTTTTTATGGCATTCGTATCATGATGTATTTTTATGATACGGGGAAACATAATATGCCGCATATCCATGCTGAATATCAGGATGATGAGGCTGTTTTTTCAATTTTAGATGGAAATGTGATTGCTGGAAGCCTACCTCGAAAACAAACACGCCTGGTACAAGCATGGGTTGAATTGCATCAAGAATCTTTAATGGTCGATTGGAAATTAGCGGTATCAGGCGAAGAACCATTGCGTATTGAACCTTTACGATAAAAGGAGGATAAAATGAAACTGATAAATATCGAACCAAGAAATGATTATATTTTACGCATTTATTTAGATGACAATTCTGTTGTGGATTTTGATGTAAAAGCTGAGTTGAAGCGTATTCCTTGTTATCAATCACTTTATGATAAGGCATTATTTAATGCTGTTCAGTTTAAAAATAAACGTATTTATTGGAATGATCAATGTGATTTTCATTTGGATCAAATTTTAGAACGTGGTCGTTGGGTGAAAACACATTGATACAATATGCCGTTAGACATATCAGCTTAGATTTAGATGATGGCGTAAAAGTGAATTACGGCAAGTTTGGTGATTTGCTGGCAGAGGTTAAGGCCATTACAGGGAAGAAATAATGGGTATAATTAATATAAAAATAGTGTGTGTAATGTTTAGGATTGAATATGCTTGATTCATTAGAAATAAAAAACTTTCGCTCTCTGGAAGATTTTCAGGTTAAAAAGTTAGGCCGTGTTAATTTAATTGTTGGCAAAAATAATTCGGGTAAAAGTTCGGTGCTTGAAGCATTAAGGATTTATGCTGGCAATGCTCATCAGGAATTATTGGAAAAAGTTGCACAAGCGCATGATGAAAAACATTTTTTAGATAAAAAGGGTGAAGAAGGCGTTGATGCTTCTTTGCCTTATGAAGATTTATTTAGCGGACGAAAATTTCCTAAAGAAGAAAAGCCTATTGTTATTGGTGAGATAGGGGGTGAGAGTGCATTAAGCATTCATCATGTTTATCAGGTTGAAAAAGATTATACGGTCACTGATGAGGATGGTAAAAAAGAGCTAATTAAACGTCCTGTTTCAATAACCTCACTCGATTTAACTGAATTTGATCAAATACTCGGCGAAGGGTTATTAATACGTAAAAATAAGGAAACTACAGGCATTGATTTTAATGTTATTGATCCCAATTTCAGACGATTTGTGACCCTAGGTGTTCCATTACCTTGTGGTTTTATACCTACGCAGCTAATTGCGATGCATGAGTTAGCCAATGAGTGGGATCGTATTGTTTTAACAGAGGCAGAAGATAGCGTTAAAGTTGCAATGAGAATTATCTTGCCTGATTTTGAAAACCTTACCTTTGTTAATGATGTTGCGTATTTGGGGCAAGCCTCGGCTCGTCGGATTGCAAAAGTAAAAATAAAGGGATCCCCTCACCCTGTTCCATTAAATAGTTTAGGCGATGGTATGGTGCGAGTTTTGCAATTAGTATTAAAAACATTGACGGCCAAAGGGGGTTTTTTACTGATTGATGAGTTTGAAAATGGCTTGCATTACAGTGTGCAGGAAA
>CAYYNM010000076.1:0-13950 GCA_964472945.1 uncultured Methylomarinum sp.
GATTTCTGACCATCTTTCGTCTGTTTAATTTCTTATCAATTTGGCGAAGGTATTGCTAAGATTAACTTATTAATTTAATAAATAACCATGATCGAATTTATCCCCCCTATACTTTTCCATCTTATTATAACGATTGGTTTTGCTTTTATCGTTGGATTGGAATTTCATAGTTACCTACGAGTCAATCAATATCAATATGGCTTTGGAAGTACTCGAACTTTTGTGTTAATCAGCTTACTTGGCTTTGTGTTATTCCAGCTTAATAATGATGGCTTATTTTTTGCCATGGGTATGGGGATACTGGGTGCTTTATTATTGATTTATTACTGGTATCAGTCTGCTGAAAAACATTATTCGCTACTTGAAATAATATTAACATTACTGGTTTTCTCTCTTGGCCCTATTGCTATACATTTTCCTAGCTGGTTTCTAATTTTAATTGTGGTAGTTTTAATTTTATTGTTGGGCGAAAAACCGCGTATTAAAAAATTTTCTGAGTCAATTAATAATAATGAAATTGTTACATTAGCTAAATTTTTAATTTTGTCAGGTGTTATTTTACCATTATTGCCTGATAAGCAGCTGGCAAGCTCATTACCAATAACTTATTACAAAGTTTGGTTAGCTGTTATTGTGGTGTCTGGCTTTTCTTATTTTAGTTATCTTGCCCAAATTTATTTTTTTAAAACGCGAGGCTTATTACTTACTGGGGTGTTAGGTGGGCTTTATTCCAGTACGGCAATATCTGTCGTTATAAGCCGTCGTGCTCAACTTATGAAAAATGATCGTAGCCAAGTGTCCTCAGCTTTGGTTCTGGCCACCGCAATGATGTATCTTAGGTTACTGGGCATTATTTTCTTTATGGATGGGGTTGCTGGAAAAGAGTTGTTGACCCCATTTACGATAGCTATTCTATTTTCCTGTCTAGTTGCAATCAGTCTAAACTTTTGGGACCGAAGGACACCCACAATACCAACAAGTGATACAAACCAACATCCTTTAGAGCTTACCACAGCAATTTTGTTTGCGTTTATGTTTATCTTTTTTGCCTTTATTACACAATATGTTATTCAAAATTATGGGGATAAAGGGTTAGATTTCTTATCAATAGTTGTTGGTTTTACAGATATTGACCCCTTTATTTTATCATTATTATCCGGTAAGTTTGGAGTAACTGAAAATGCTATTGTTTCTGCTGTTATAGTTGCTAGTGGCAGTAATAATTTATTAAAAGCAACTTATATAGTCGCAGTAGCACGTAATCGTTCTGTTATGGTAGCGGCATTCTGGCTAATATTTTTGTTTATTCTTTCGCTTGGCTATGTATTTATTTAAAGCATTTGTTTAAAGTATTTATAACTTTAGTTTTGGAGACTTATTCGTATGGCACAACAACGAAATACTACGTTGATCTTAAAAACACTGTTGATTGGTGTAGTTGTTACCTCACTTATTTATTTTTTTCATCCTGGAGTAGGGCAGTTTAGTTTGGTTATCAACGGTGAGCCCGTTGCTGAACCTTTAGTACGTTTTGCTGCAATTCCAACGTTATTAATTGCTTTATTCTTAACTGGTGTACTGATGTTTTTTGCTTTTTTAGGTGTCAGTATGTTTATGTTTTTTGCAGTCTTGGGAGGCATTATGTTGACAACTTTAATGCTAGCTCCTTATTTTTGGCCTTTATTACTGATTATTTTTCTGATTATTTTATTGATGGCATATAAAGATCATTGATAAACATGGCTATATACATCCACAGGTTAATAAAGAGTAGTGAATATTTTTAAAAGAGCTCGAATTATTTATGTTCTTCAGCGGTATGCCATTAAGCATGACCTTTGGCTTAATGTATCTGAAAGCCTGACAGTATTACAAAACATGTCTGCTGTTGAAAAAGCACATTTACGTGAGCTAAGTACACTATTTTTATATGAGAAAAATATTTTTGCTGTGCAAGGTCTGCAATTAACTGATGAAATGCGAGTTATTATTGCCGTACAAGCCTGCTTGCCCATATTGGGCTTGAGCATCTCTTTATTTAGCCGTTGGAGTGATGTAATTATCTATCCCGATGCTTTTCAGGTTAATCGAGATGTGCGAGATGAGTATGGCTTTATACACCATGAAAAACAGTTATTAAGCGGTGAGTCATGGGCTAGAGGCCCTGTTATTTTCTCGTGGTGTGATATTGAGAAGGATAGACAACGAGGATATCAAGGTCATAATGTGATTGTGCATGAAATTGCTCATAAACTGGATGCCCTGAATGGTCGTGTCAACGGAATGCCTGCATTACATTATTCCATGCAGACAGTTTTGTGGACCGAGACTTTTAGCCAGTCTTACGAAAAACTTAATCAACAATTAGATTATCACCAAAGGCCATATATAGACCCCTATGCAGCTACTAGCCCCGCTGAGTTTTTTGCAGTTTTTAGTGAATGTTTTTTTTCTGCCCCTCAAATTTTAAACACTCACTTTAATGATATTTATCAGCAACTTAAATTATATTACCGACAGGACCCTGCTAACCGATTTGTTTGAATAAGAAATTACATCAGTAATTCATTGTTAATCGTAATAAATTGGTCAGCTGAATTAATTAAACTGGGTGCTGTTAATGCATGTACACCATAGACAACACTTTTGGTTTGATAGACCTTTCTGGCTTTTTGTAGCAATAAATCAAAATCCCCATCACCTGATAATAAAATAATTTTATCCACTGTGGTCGCAAGTTCAATGGCATCCAGAGTAATTCCAACATCCCAGTCCCCTTTTGCGGAACCATCTTTACGTTGAATATAAGGTTTTAACTTGATTTGGAAGCCAATGTTTTTTAATGCATTTTGGAATTTTTGTTGTTTAACATCACCTCTATCAATAGCATAGGCATAGGCGGCAATAACTTGTTTATTGCTTGTCGCTTTGTTCCAAAAAGCACGATAATTAAACTGCTGATTAAATTGTTGCCGAGTGGTGTAATAAATATTTTGTACATCAACAAAAATTGCAATTTTTTCCATTTTTATTTCAGACATTAAGGACTCTAAGTAGCTAACAATATTTATTTTAACATTTAGAAATAAGGCTTTAGCTTCGCACAAGTCAGGCGAGGCTAAAGCCTCACTTTCAAAGTTTATTGGCTCGAAATGTTAAAATAATTTTTGATCCCCTGCTTACTTCTTTGTTATTGAATAAAAGAACAACAGTAATCAGTAGGTGTTTGTATTTTTACGGTAAATTTAGCATTAGCAGGGACATTAAAGGATTCACCTCCTTTAACTGGTTGCCAATCATTATTTTTAGGTAATAAAACGTGTAAATCACCTGCAATTATTTCCATTAGTTCAGGGGCTGCAGTATTAAAAGTGTATTCACCAGGTAACATAAATCCGAGTGTTTTAGTCGACCCATCTGCAAAGTTGATAGTACGACTACTGACGTTGCCATCAAAATAAATATTGGCTTTTTTGATAATAGTTACATTGTTAAATTCGGTCATTATTTTCTCTTTATTGATAAAATATATATTTTAATTTTGTTAACACTGTTATGGCTGGTAAATGGTTAGATTAGCTATCCTGCTATCTATTTTCTTTAACATTGCCTGGTATTTCACGCTATATACAGAGTCAAAACGTTGTTTAAACTCCTTATTAGTCATGTTTTCAGGCAGGTCTCTTACTTCAGGCATAAAGGCAGTATAGTCTTTTATAAAAGCCATTCTTTTTTGCAGTTGTCGGGCCTGAGAGGGGGAGGCAATGGCTATTTTGCCAAAATGTAAGCCTGCTCTATCACCCGCTAAGTCAATAAAACTAAAACCACTGCCTTTATGAGAATCTGTGAGTTCTTTTTCCTGGCCTAAAAAGGTAGCTAAAGATTCTGCACCTGTTGCTGCTAATACGGCGGATACCATAAAATGTTTAGCCATATCCGTTCTTCTATATAAAGATGCTGAATATTGGCGTTGTGTGGCCGGGCTAATATCAAAAGGGATAAGAGCCTGGATTTCTGCTTTATTGACGTAAGTACTAATTGCAATAAGAACAGCTCTGTTCTCTGCAATTGCGGTAGATGTAGTGGAACGTTGAAAAGCATGTAGAAACAAAGGTTGTAATAATTCTGCTAAAGATAAGCGCCATTTTGGGTTATGTTTTGCAATAATTGTAGTGATATTTTGTTGGTAAAAAAGAACGGAATTATAATTTTTATTATTAAGGTTGAGGACTGATTTTAAACTGGGGTCATCAGAAGTAATATAACTGATTAATATCCCATTAGGCTGTATTTGCAGTTCTCTAATATATTGTATGGTAAGAATATAAAATTCTTTTAAAGGTGTGTATTCAATGATGTTTTCAATAATCAAACCTGCTAATTCATCCGCTATTTTTATTGAACCAATATGCAAAGTATTTATAATTGGGTAACCTGCATGTTTTGTTAAATTGAAACTAAAATTAAGGTAGTTTCCAAATAAATTTTTATCTAATAATAAAGAAAATTTAAATTGTAATTGCCCATTTGCAATTGTAATTTTTGATGTGCTAGGTATGTAATAATTTAATAAGTAACTTAAGGCAATATTAAGGTCTTTTTCATTAAGTTTTATGGTTTTCTGTGCCTTTAAGTTTGCATTACTAACAATATCTTTGGCTCTTTGAATATCACCATGATTAAACGCCCAACTACTCTTTGTTATAGGTGTTTTTTCAATAGCAAAAAACAAAATAATTGCCGCTAATAATGGAATTGCTGAAAAAATAAAGAAAAACAGGCGAAGTGGGGTAAACAAAGGGGATAGCACAAGTTGGACAAATTGCTTCATTCCCTTTACCCGTTATGAATAAAGTAAGTTGTAATCTGCCGCTGCTAAATATTTAGCTTCTATCTCTAAATCTGCCTGGGTCAAGGGGGCACTGCTTAACCAGTTATCAACAAAGTTGAGTTCGATGGTGCTGGTGTTTATGAAAATAGTAAATTTAGGGGTATTTTGAGTATGGCGATTTCGATGCATTAAAATAGCAAGTCGTAAAATAATAGTTAAATAAGGGGAGTCCTTATTCCAGGGGTCGGGTAATTTTTTAAAGCGGGATAGTGAAAACTTTTTTCGGTGTGTCAGAACAAGTGTGGCTAATAAATGTTGATCTTGTCTTGAAAACCCGGCCAGGTCGCCATTTTCTATAATATATGCGCTATGTTTATGATATTGACTATGGGCAATATCTCGACCTATACCATGTAAGCAAACCGCCCAATTAAGAAATTGAGTGATATTTTTTTTATCATTCTGTGTAAAACAGCTAGAATCTAATTGATTTAAAATATTCTCAACAGTTTGATTTATTCGGCCTGAATGTTCATGGTCAGTATGGTAATGCTCAGCTAGCGTTTCTACTGTTTTTGAACGGATATCATGATCATAAATACGGCCTAATAAATCATTGACCAAGCCTTCTCGCAGTGCTCCGTCAGATACGGTCATCTGTTCAATATTTAATTTTTTAAAAGTGGCATACAAAACGGCAACGCCTCCTAAAAAGACGGGTAACCGCTCATCACTTAACTCAGGCAAATCTAGCTTATCAATATGATCACATTGAGTAATATGGCTAACAAGTTTATCTAACCCTTCTTGGGTAATTCCATTGTTGCTCCATTGAGTCGCTATAAGTACTTTATGGATGCAACGGATACTACCTGATGCTCCAATAGCTTCATCCCAGCGGCGGCTATTGAAAATTCTTTGGTAAGGTTCTAGCTTTTGTTGGCAAAAAAGGACGGCTTTCTTAAACGCTTTTTTACTAATAGTTCCTTGGGGGAAAAACTTGTTACTAACAGTAACACAGCCCATATGTAAACTTTCTTTGGTATGAGCAATATCATCAATACCAATAATATACTCAGTACTTCCTCCGCCAATATCCATCACAAAGCGAGAATCGGCATTACTTCCTAAGCTATTTGCAACACCTTGATATATTAGTCGTGCCTCTTCTATACCTGCAATAATATCGATGGGGTGACCTAAAGCTTTTTCTGCTTTAGCGATAAACTCCCGAGAGTTTTTTGCTGTGCGTAGGGTATTTGTGCCAACAATACGGACACTACCGGCAGGAAAGTTATCAATTCGCTGTCCAAAGCGTTGCAAACATTCTAATGCTTTTTGTTGAGTTTCAGCATTAAGGTTTTTTTCATCATCCAGACCTGAGGCCAGGCGAACCATTTCTTTAAGACGATCTATTGTGCGTAGTTTGCCGTCTTCTAGTTTACATACAATCATATGAAAACTGTTGGATCCTAAGTCTATAGCTGCAACACTTGAGGGAAATGAGTTTGTCACGGTTTTATCCTGTTTTTTTTGAGTCAGAAATAAAAAATCTGATAAAATTACTGGGTAATTTTCGTTGGACTTTTATTTAATCCACTAATTTAACTCATTTTTCAGTTTTCGTTAAGTATTAGTTACTATGAATGCACTCTCTATTAAAAATTTAAAAAAAACTTATAGTAATGGCTTTACGGCTTTGAAGGGGATAAACCTTGAAGTTGAAAGAGGGGATTTTTTTGCACTGCTTGGCCCCAATGGAGCGGGTAAATCAACAGCAATAGGTATTATCAGTTCTTTAGTCAATAAAACCAGTGGTTCCATCAGTGTTTTTGGATATGATTTAAAAACACAAAATGCTAAAGCTAAATCATGTATCGGCTTAGTACCACAGGAAATAAATTTCAACCAATTTGAAACGGTAAAAGATATTGTACTTAATCAGGCAGGCTATTATGGAATGCCCAACAAGCAAGCATTAAAAAGTGCAGAAAAATGTCTAAAGCAAATGTCTCTTTGGGATAAGCGTGATACGGTTTCACGGCGTTTATCAGGGGGTATGAAGAGGAGGGTGATGATAGCCAGAGCTTTAGTTCATTCACCTAAGTTGCTGATTTTAGATGAGCCTACAGCAGGCGTAGATATAGAAATTCGTCGCTCTATGTGGAAAATGATGGAACAAGTTAATCAACAAGGGACAACGATTATTTTAACCACTCACTACCTAGAAGAAGCTGAAAGTTTATGCCGAAATATAGCCATTATTAATGATGGAATGATTGTCGAAAAATCAGGTATGAGTGATTTACTTGCCAAAGTAAATAAGGATCACTTTGTACTTGATTTGATAAAACCTATTAATAAAGCTCCAAAAATAGAGGGTTATGAGTGTGAACTTATTAATCAAAAAACTTTGCATGTCACTGTCCCTAAAGGTAAAAATATAAATCTACTGTTTCAACAACTCACAGAAAAAAACATAACGGTGCTAAGTTTAAAAAATAAAACGAATCGCCTTGAACAATTATTTATGGATTTAGTTAATGAATAGTTTTATTGCTTTTTATACCATTATAAGAAAGGAAATCTTCCGTTTTATTAGAATATGGCCTCAAACACTTTTACCACCCGCTATTACTACAGCATTATATTTTTTGATTTTTGGCAAATTAATGGGTGATCGTATCGGTAGTATTGATGGCGTAAGCTATATGAACTACATTGTCCCTGGTATTATTTTAATGTCTGTAATCAGTCATTCTTATGCCAATGTCGTTTCATCTTTTTATTCGACTAAGTTTCAAAGAAATATTGAAGAATTATTGGTTGCACCTATACCTAACTGGGTGATTTTATTTGGTTATGTTGGAGGCGGAATAGCGCGAGGATTATTAGTGGGTATTGTTGTCACTTGTATTTCCTTATTGTTCACTCAAATTACGGTCAATAATTTCGCGATAACAATTTCAGTCTATTTTTTAACGGCAACGGTGTTTGCCCTAGCTGGATTTATTAATGCTGTCTTTGCAGATAGCTTTGATGATATTTCAATTATTCCTAACTTTGTATTAACCCCACTAAGCTATTTAGGTGGTATTTTTTACTCAGTTTCAATGTTACCTGATATTTGGCAGAAAATATCTTTGGCAAATCCTATTCTGTATATGATCAATGCATTCCGATATGGTCTAATTGGAGTGAGCGATATTGATATTCAAGTATCTTTTATTATTACGGGGGGTTTTATTGTGTTTTTAACCCTTTTCAGCCTTTTGTTATTACACAAAGGAATTGGGATAAAAAATTAATTATTGCCTCCCTTAGCTATTTGGTAAATTTAAAGACAGCATTTAGTTTAGCTATATTATAGATTTTAACTTGTTTGGCTTTGATCTGAATAAGGCCGTCTTGCTGAAACTTTTTTAAGACACGACTCACTGTTTCTAATGCTAAACCGAGGTGATTACCTATTTCTTGACGGGTGAGTGATAAGGTAAATTCAGTAGCAGAAAAACCACGTTTTTTTAAGCGATTTGACAGGCTCATCAAGAAAAAAGCTATTTTTTCGTCTGCAGGTCGCTTACTTAAAATAATAAAATTCTTATTTTCATTCATTTTTTCGCTACTGTGACGAAAAAGTTCTTTAGTTAAGCTAGGGATGTTTTTAAACAGGCTTTCCATGCTTTGTACGGGAAGTTCACAAAAGCTGAGTGTATCTAGTGCAATAGCAGAGCAGCGGTATGTATCATTATAGAGCCCATCAAAACCTAGTAATTCCCCCGGTAAAAGTATATTAAGTATATGTTCATTGCCGTGATGGTCATTGCTTACTAACTTTGCAGCACCTGATTTAATAGCTAATACTCCTCTAAACTGATCATCTTCATGGAAGATATATTCACCTTTTTGGAGTATTTTTTTTGCTTTAATAACTTGGCTAATATGGTTTATTTCATCATGAGATAAACCACGAGGAAAGCAAATATTATCTAAACTACAGTTTTTACAGGTAACATGCTTCGGGCTAGGTAACATACTTTAGGCCATTAAAATAAAGTAGAAAAAGTTTGAACAGTGACCAGATCACCCTTATTAACATTTTCTCTATCATGTTCAAGAATAATAAATGCATTCGCCAAACTCATTGAGCGAAGAATTCCTGAACCTTGTTTACCCGTGGGTTTAACAGTCCATTCGCCATTATTCTGTTGTTGTAAAATACCCCGGATAATTTCAGTACGACCTACTTTTTTGCTGATTTTTTCGCTTGCTTTAACTTTTAATTTTGGAGCGACTGCTTTATCTTTAATACCCAGCATTGCTTCGATTGCAGGAACTACAAAATAATAAAAGGTAACCATCACCGCGACAGGGTTACCAGGCAAACCAAAAAAAACACTATTAGCAATATGACCAAAAGCAAGTGGGCGACCTGGTTTTAAAGCAATTTTCCAAAAATCAATATTTCCTGATTGTTTAAGTGCCGTTTTAGTGTGGTCAGCGTCACCGACAGAAACTCCGCCTGTTGAAATAATAATATCTGCCTGGTGGCTCGCTTTATTAAAACTATTTAATAAAGCATCAGGAGTATCCTCAAGAATGCCCAGGTTTATAATTTCAATATCAGGGCGATCTAAGGCAGCATATAAGCTATAGCGGTTACTATCATACAAACTATCTTGCTTTGGCGTATCACCCATACTAATTAACTCATTTCCTGTTGAAGCAATGGCTATTTTTAGTTTTCGTTTAACTTTAATGCTAGCTATACCTAAAGAGGCAAGCAGCCCAATATCGGCAGGCGTAATAAATCTTCCTGATTGTAAAATGGTACTACCTTGTTGAAGGTCCTCACCCGCTAAACGAATATTTTGCCCTAAGCAATGCCTATTATCTATGCTCACTAAATTACTTTTTAGCTCAACATGTTCTTGCATTATAACGGTATCAACACCAGCAGGAATAATTGCTCCAGTCATTATTCTAATGCATTCCCCAGAATCTATTGCTCTGGTGCTGGGTTGGCCTGCATAAGCAGTATCAATAATTGTTAGAGAGGTCGTACCTTTCTTGGGCAGGTCTATGGCATTAATTGCATAGCCATCCACTGCCGAGTTATCAAATTGAGGAACATTGAAGGATGCAATAATATTTTCAGCCAAGGTACGTGCTTTTGCTTTTTCAATATTGATAACTTCAAATTCTTCAATGCAGGGGAGGGCGGATAGAATATTACTGGTGGCTTTTTCAACAGCCAGTAAACCAGGTTCAAAAATATCGTTGCAATTTACTTGAGTAGAAATCATTATTTAATTATATGGTTTTGTGTATCAGATTGAGCTAAATTGTCTAGCCAGGAGATAGTGATCGTATCTCCAACTTCTCCACCTTTAAGTAAAAAATCAAAATAAGGATTTTTAGAGATGCTACCTGCCATATTGCAGCTAATTATTTTAACTTTATTATGTTCAACCCAAAGATGCTGGATAAAATGAGCGGGGATAAAGTTATTTTTATCGTCTCGGTTGCGGCCATTTTCCATCGGGTGAGTAATTAAAGTTCTAATTTGAGTTTTACCTGCTAAGCGTTTTGTTCTTATTTTTATACTTGACATATTAGCCTCCACACCCGCCGACAGAAACTTTAACTTTTTTAAATTTACGATAAAACTTGCTGTCCGCTTCCACAATAACAATAACATCACTTGTTTTTGCCATTTTAAGCCTGGCGGATACTTCTGCTTCAACGGCTGGTGATATAAAAAACTCTACACTTAAGGGGTGAGGGTTTTCTTTAACTAAAATATATATTTTAGTTATTTTTTCAAAATGACTACTGATTTTTATCGGAACAACTGCACCATTTTCAGCGACATTGGGTAGTCGAGTAATCTTTATTTTATTATGATTATCAATCAGCTTTTCGCCGTTAAATAGCAGAGCGATAGTTTCATCGAAATTACTTAAAGTAAATTTTTTTTGTAATCCTTGAGCGGCAAGGATGGGCGTGTATAAAATACCTGAAGCTAGAGTTAAACCGTATGAAGTAAGCGTAATAATCTTTGTTATAAACTGTCTGCGGCTTTTAATCATCATTAAACCCTTTTAATTGTTTTTAAAAAGCTTGCTATATTGTCGAGCTGAGGTTTCAGGATCTTGGGTAAAAACGCCACCAATAACTGCTAATAAGTCGGCACCAGCCTTTAATAGTTCATTACCATTTTCAGGTAAAATCCCTCCAATCGCAACAATAGGCACTTTAATTTTAGTGCGTGCTAAACGTAGTGTTTCAATATGAGCAGGTGCAGCTAATGGTTTAGAACTAGAGGGGAAAAAACGTCCAAAGGCTACATAATCAGCCCCATTTTTTTCGGCTTGAAGCGCAAGGTTAATATTATCATAACAAGACTGGCCAATAATGGCTTTAGGACCTAGTATTTTTCTTGCCGCTGTTAATTCACCGTCATCTTTACCAATATGAACGCCATCAGCACCTATTTGATAGGCTAATGTTGCATCATCATTAATTAATAAAGGGACATGAAATTGTCTACATAATTTGAGTAATTGTGTGGCTAAATAAACTTTATCATTTGAGCTTTTATCTCTATATTGAATAAGCTTAGCACCTCCTTTAAGAACTCTGGATACTTCGTCGATAATAACATCACTTTGTTTTGCTTCAGTTTGGGTAATAGCATAAAGCCCAGATATTGGAAATTTCATTAATTATCTTCCATCCAGAATAAACGGTTTGGATTAAATTGACCTTGCCCAGGGTGATAGGCATTATTTAAGCTATTCCAGGTATAGTCTTGAGCTTCGGCAACCGCTGTAAAGGGATCTAAACCATGCGCTATTAAGGCTGCAATTGCACTAGCAAGTGTGCAACCAGAACCATGATATTCGTGATTTAACCTATCCCAGCTAAAAGTTTCTATTTTTCCATTGGTTTGAAAAAACTGATTATCGACAGTGGTCGATTGCTCATGTGTTCCCGTTATAAGGATGTTCTTACAGCCTAGAGTTAGAAGGGTTTTTCCACAAGATAATAAATCACTTTGTTTTGCTAACACTCTTGCTTCCTCTGTATTCGGTGTCAAAATTGTTGTGCAAGGTAGTAATTTTTCGATAATACTATTAATAAGTGACTCATTCGATAAAGATGAGCCACCGCCTGCTGCTAATACAGGGTCTAAAATAACTGGAATATCAGGGTTTTCCAATAAAATAGTATGAATGGCTTCTGCTGTTTGGTCATGCCCAATAAGTCCGATTTTTATGGCACTTACCTGAAAATCATTTAACACAGTGCGCGCCTGGTCTATAACATCTTGAGGCTGTTGTGGAATCAGTTTTTTAACATTATGGCTATCTTGTTCCGTTAATGCAGTAATAACGCTACAAGCATGGCATTGATGGCTGATAAAGGTTTCTATATCCGCTTGTACCCCAGCCCCACCACTGGGGTCATGGCCAGAAAAAGATAAAACAACAGGGCGTTTTTTACTCATGTATTAATGATTATTCTGAAAAGGGAGTTATAAGTCGCTTTAGAATATCATATTGCTGAAAAGTGATGAAGAACTACTGTTTTAATCTTTAGACAAGAGCGGTTTACCGCCGTTTAAAAGATCTGAATTTGTGTTTTAACCACACAGCTGAGCCTGTTAAAGCCAGTATGATTAAAAATAGGCCGCTAATATCGACAATAATCACGCCTAGATAGCCAAAAAACCGGCCACTATGAATATCAAGAATTACTCTTTCAAAGGGTAATACTGTAGATCTGAATTGGTTTTTAATATTTTGTGCAATGTGACTAGGTAATTGAGAGGGTGTTGACCATGAAATTATTTTATGGCTAAAAGGTTTCCATGTAATTAAACTATCATCGCTATAATTAAAGCCTTCTTTCGACTTAATAACAATGGCTTGATTATCTACACCAATTTTTTCAATATTGTTAAAAGGAATTGATTCAATAAAATCCCCTTCGGATGATACCAGAGATAATGTGGTTTTTGAGGCAATAACAATAAAATCATCTGTTTCAATAACACCTAACAGTTGTTTTTGATGTGTTTCTAATAACAATTTATCAAAATACAACTGTTGACCAATTAAGCTTATCCAATGGTTTTTAGTTGCATAACTCGTCAGTGTTTTTGGTGCTTGAATACCATACCAATTCAATAGGGAAGGGGAGTGAACCATTTTACTATCTAATTTTAAGTCATCGGTATGATTTAAAATAATGCCAGTAGTAGCGAGCATAAGGAGCACAATTGCTGAGAGTAACCCTGCATAACGATGAAGTTTATAGACTAAGCCCCAAAGTTTTTTTCTTTTTCTTTTGCTCATGGTTTAATTAGACCATTAAAAAACAGGGCTAGTTTAGCTGTTTTAGTTAATGCTCTGACCGATAAGGTTGCACCTGAAATACCATCAATGGGTTTATTCAACTTTAAATTGTTATTGAGAGTATTTTGCTTAAATTGATGGGTAAAAAAATCATGCCTGACCTCCCAGCCCCTGCTTTCCCTAAAGGCCAAAACTTTAATGAATTTAATTTTATTATCTTGAACCACAATGGCAACAGTAATAGGTTTTGTTTTACCTATTTCATTAATAATCCATACAGATTTATCGTTTGACTGCCAATAACGAGTTCTTAAAAAGCCAGGTTTATGATGGAGAATTTGTATGACTTTTTCTCGAATATCTTTTTTTATCCAAAATACTTTTGGTTTTGGAGGTGAGCCCTCAAAAACCTGTTGTAGAAAATCTTTGGTACTTTGATATTCTTCAGCATAAACTGAAGAAAAGAAAAATAGTAATGCGGTCACTAAGATAGTTTTTAACATAAATATAGGTTTTTATTAAATATTAGGGAATTGGGCATATGACTACCTGGTTACCGATAAGCTTAGGGTACACTGCTTTTGCTTATAGACCTTCCTGGCTGGGTTGGGCCATTGCCATTAAGTTAAGAAATAAAGGATATTTTGTAGGAGCGGCTTTAGCCGCGATGTCTGTCGCGGCTAAAGCCGCTCCTACACTTAATCCTGAATCCGTGACTTCACTACGGCACAGAACACAAGCTATTGATTCCACAGC
>CAYYNM010000077.1:0-13897 GCA_964472945.1 uncultured Methylomarinum sp.
CCCCATAAATCTAGCATCTGTAGAAAAGGATTCTCTCTATCCCTCTGTTTTTCAGTACTTTACAAAAGCAACAATTAAAAACTGGAACATAGAGTATATAGTTGTGTAATATACTTTTCAAAACAAAGTAAAATATAGTTAGTTAAAAGGAATAAGTTAAGTGTTTGAACTAATAACAAATGGTGGTTGGTTAATGTTACCAATCATTCTCTGCTCAATTATTGCAATGGCTATCGTTGCTGAGCGCTTCTGGTCATTACAGCGCAACAAAATTTTACCGCCAGACCTGGTGCCTCAATTATGGAAACTGGCCAAAGAAAAACAAATTGATGATATGACACTGAGAAGAATTAAAATGAATTCTCCACTTGGTGCTATCCTGGCTTCTGGTTTAACAAATAAGCATCATGGGCGTGAAATGATGAAAACCAGTATTGAAGAAACTGGGCGGCAAGTTGTGCATGAATTGGAACGTTACTTAAACCCATTGGGTACAATTGCTTCAGTGACACCATTACTGGGTTTATTAGGCACAGTTGTTGGGATGATTAAGGTTTTTACAGCCATTATGATTCATGGGGTCGGTGATCCTGGTATTTTAGCGGGTGGTATATCAGAAGCCTTATTAACCACCGCAGCAGGTCTAACCGTTGCAATCCCTAGTTTAATTTTTCACCGTTACTTTGAACGGTTAATAGATGATTATGTATTAAAAATGGAAGAAGAAGCCTTAAAACTGGTTGATTTAATGTCTGGGGACAGAGAGTAAACCTGATGAATTTTTCGCGGAGAGATAAAAAACAAGTTGATATATCGTTAACTCCCATGATTGATGTGGTTTTTTTGTTATTGATTTTTTTTATGGTAACAACTACTTTTAGTAAACAATCAGAATTAAAGATTAACTTACCTGAAGCAAAAGGAGTGGAATCTGAAACTGTAGAAAAAATGATTGTTTTAACCATCAATGCTGATGGCCTTTATTTTATTAATGGTGATGATGGTTTACCTCATCAATTACTCAATCAAAAAACGAGTACTTTAAGACGCGCATTGCTTCAAACTGCAGGTAATACACGATTAATTCCTTTCATTATTAGTGCGGATGGTAAAACCCCACATCAAGCGGTGATTACGGCGCTTGATGTGGCAAGTCAACTGGGTTTTAAGAAAATCACATTTGCTACTAAAAATAAGCCTGGACTATAGAAAAATGAAACAAAAAATTTCACGTTGGTTACAAGATGCCTGGTATAAAGAAATGTATATTTCAGCAGCCTTTATGCCGATTTCTATGGTTTATGATGATGTTATGCGATTTAGAGCTTTTTTATATCGAATAGGTATAAAAAAGAAAACAAAACTAGCTGTACCCATTGTTATCGTTGGCAATATTACAGTGGGTGGGACTGGGAAAACACCATTAATACTTTGGATGGCCAGATTTTTGATAGAGCAGGGTTATAAACCCGGTATTATCAGCAGAGGATATGGCGGTAATGCTGAAACTTGGCCGCAATGGGTTGACCAGCAAAGTAAGCCTGAATTAGTTGGGGATGAAGCGGTATTAATGGCAAAACACGCAGATTGTCCCATAGCCGTTGGACCTGAACGTGTAAAAGCAGCGCAAATGTTATTAGACAAATCAGCTTGTGATATTATTTTATCTGATGATGGTTTACAGCATTATGCTTTAGAGCGTGATATTGAAATTATAGTAATTGATGGGCAGAGGCGTTTTGGGAATGGCTATGTGTTACCTTGTGGGCCTTTAAGAGAATCAACTGAAAGATTGCATAAAGTTGATTTGGTTATTGTAAATGGTGAAGCAGAAGAAGAGAATGAGTTCTCTATGTTTATGGAGGGTGAAACTGCCGTAAACTTAGTCACTAAAGAAGAAAAATTATTATCTGATTTTAATTTTATACCTAGCCATGCATTGGCCGGCATTGGTAACCCTAAACGATTCTTTGACCTACTGGAAAAAAATAAAATTACGATAGAGCAGCATGCATTTCCTGATCATTATAAATTTACCCTTGATGATATTAATTTTAATGATGATAAAGCCGTCTTGATGACAGAAAAAGATGCCGTAAAATGCTTCAAATTTGCTACTGAAAAACATTGGTTCGTACCTATTAAAGCAAAACCTCAGCAACAATTTATAGATAAACTATTAACCCTTATAAAAGAGAAAATTCGTGGATAAAAAATTACTTGATATTTTGGCGTGCCCTATTTGTAAAAGCACTTTAATTTATAAACAAGAGGCTGAAGAATTATTGTGTAAAGCGGATAGATTAGCTTTTCCAGTAAGAGATGGTATTCCGGTTATGCTAGCAGATGAAGCGCGTGAATTATCAAATGAAGAAATTGATGCTTTGGCAAAGTAATGAACACCCCCTTTAAGGTCGTTATTCCTGCTCGTTACGGGTCAACTCGGTTACCTGGAAAGCCTTTATTGGATATTGCAGGAAAACCTATGATTGCTCATGTTTGTGAAACAGCAATTGAAGCCAAGGCAGATGAAGTGGTTGTTGCTACCGATGATCAAAGGATATTTGAGCAGGTAGATGCTTTAGGTTTGAAAGTCGTAATGACTGATGCGAATCATCAAAGTGGTACTGAGCGCATCACTGAAGTTGCCGTAAAAATGGGCTGGGCTGATGACGATATTATTGTCAATTTACAAGGTGACGAACCTTTAATTCCAGCAGCATATATTAAAGATGTTGCAATAGCTTTAGGCGAGCAAAGTCAGGCTGGAATAGCTACTTTAGCAGCTAAAATTGATGATTCGGAAGAAATATTTAATCCAAATGCGGTTAAAGTTGTGCTTAATCAAGCTGGTTATGCTTTGTATTTTAGCCGGGCAGCTATTCCCTGGGATCGTAATTCATTTTCTGCGCAAGGTGGCGAGCCATCGTATCTGATGCCTTATTTAAGACATATAGGTATGTATGCTTATAGAGTTAAATTTTTAAAAGACTATTGTTTATGGCGACCCTCGGAATTAGAGGCTGTTGAGTCTTTAGAGCAACTCAGAATCTTATGGTATGGGCAACAAATATTAGTTAAAACAGTTGCTAAAGCACCCGAAGCCGGAGTGGATACCCAAGCTGATTTAGAGCGAGTTGAACGAGCAATAATAACAAGCCAATTGTAAGGAAGGTATTGATCTTGTTATCAATATCTGACTTTCTCTTAATCCATCACCCTAAGATACTTCAATTCAGGTTATAATATAGGGTTTAAATATTACTTCATTATTCGACATCATCAATGGAAGAATTTCATCGTATCAGCCGTTTACCTCCTTACGTTTTTAATATTGTTAACGAACTGAAAGCCAAAGCGCGTTCAGCAGGTGAAGATATTATTGACTTTGGCATGGGAAATCCTGATCAACCAACACCTAAACATATTGTTGCAAAAATGGTTGAGGCAGCTGAAAGAGATGATACGCATCGATATTCAGTTTCTCGTGGAATTCCTCGTTTAAGACAAGCTATTTGTAATTGGTATAAAAACCGTTTTAATGTCGATTTAGATCCTGAAACAGAAGCCATTGTGACCATTGGGTCAAAAGAAGGTTTAGCTCATTTGGCATTAGCAACCCTGGGGCCTGGCGATGTTGTTTTAGTCCCTAACCCAGCTTACCCGATTCACCCTTATGGCGTTGTTATCGCAGGGGCTGATTTACGTCATGTAAAAATGGTTCCAGGCATTGATTTTTTTGATGAATTACATAAAGCCATTATTGACTCTTGGCCAAAGCCTAAAATGTTAATTCTTAACTTTCCGGGTAATCCAACCAGTGAATGTGTTGAATTAGATTTTTTTGAAAAAATTGTAGCCGTGGCTAAAGAGCATAATATATGGGTGGTCCATGATATTGCTTATGCGGATATTGTATTTGATGGCTATAAAGCACCTTCGATATTACAGGTAGAAGGGGCTAAAGATATTGCCGTAGAGTTTTTTTCATTATCAAAAAGTTACAATATGCCAGGTTGGCGTGTAGGATTTATGTGTGGAAATAAAACTTTGGTTTCCGCACTGACAAGAATAAAATCATATTTAGATTATGGCATGTTTACACCCATTCAAGTAGCGGCAATTGCAGCACTTGAAGGACCTCAAGAGTGTGTTGCTGAAATTAGAGAAATGTATAGAAGCCGCAGAGATGTATTGTGTGATGGTTTAAATAGTATGGGCTGGACAGTAGAAAAACCCAAAGCAACCATGTTTGTTTGGGCACCTATTCCAAAACAATATAAAGATATGGGTTCAATTGAATTTTGTAAGAAAATGATAATTGATGCCAAGGTGGCTGTTTCTCCAGGTGTAGGCTTTGGTCAATATGGTGATGACCATGTTCGTTTTAGTTTAATTGAAAATGAGCACAGAACAAGACAAGCACTACGTGGCATTAGAGCAATGCTTAAAAAAGACGGTATTATAGAGTAATGATGTAGAGCGGACTTCAGTCCACTAAGCTCAAGAAGATATGCGGATTAAAGTCCGCCCTACAAAATATTAGGAGTTTCAATTGAAAGCGGTAAAAATTGGTGTTTTAGGATTAGGGACTGTGGGTGGCGGTGTCGTTAATATACTTAAAAGAAATGCAAAAGAAATTTCTCGTAGAGCAGGAAGAGAAATTGTTGTGACTTGCGCTTCAGCCAGAGATATAACGCGTGAAAGAATATGCGACACTCAAGGTATTGAGCTTACGACTGATTCTCTTGCCATCATTAACAACCCTGAAATTGATATTGTTTTAGAACTCATTGGTGGTACGACTTTAGCCAAAGACCTGGTTTTACAAGCGATAGATAACGGTAAACATATCGTTACGGCTAATAAAGCACTTATTGCATTACACGGCAATGAAATTTTTGCTAAAGCCAGTGAAAAAGGTGTGATGGTTTTATTTGAAGCAGCAGTTGCTGGCGGCATTCCAATTGTAAAAGCTATTCGTGAAGGTTTAAGTGGTAACCAAATTGAATGGTTAGCAGGTATTATTAATGGCACGGGTAACTTTATCTTGACAGAAATGCGTGATAAAGGTCGAGACTTTGCTGATGTATTGGCAGAGGCACAAGCTTTAGGCTATGCAGAAGCAGATCCAACATTTGACGTTGAAGGTATTGATGCTGGACATAAATTGGCTATTCTTGCATCATTAGCATTTGGCATTCCATTACAGTTTGAGAAAGTTTTTACCGAAGGTATTACTAAAATTACCCGTGCTGATGTTGAATATGCTGAAGAATTGGGCTATCGCATTAAACATTTAGGTATTGCTAGAAAAACAGCACAAGGGATTGAGTTAAGAGTTCATCCTACTTTAATTCCAGCTAAACGTTTAATTGCAAATGTAGATGGTGTAATGAATGCCGTTTTAGTTCAAGGTGATGCTGTTGGCCCAACACTTTATTATGGTGCGGGAGCAGGAGCGGAACCAACAGGCTCAGCGGTAATTTCTGATATAGTGGATGTGGTCAGAGTTTTATCTGGCGACCCCGAACATCGTGTGCCACATTTGGCCTTTCAAGCAGATGCAATCAGTGATATTCCTGTTTTACCTGCTGAAGCAATACAAACAGCTTATTATTTGCGATTAAGTGCAGAAGATAAACCAGGTGTATTGGCTGATGTCACCAGTATTTTAGCGAAGCACAATATTAGTATTGAAGCTTTAATTCAAAAAGAACCTTTAGAGGGTAATACCCGCTTACCTGTTATTATGTTGACACAAACAACATTAGAAAAAGAAATGAATGCGGCGATTACTGAAATTGAAGCATTATCAACTATTACAGGCTCTATCAGCCGAATTCGTTTAGAAACATTAGGATAACTTATGGCTACTCGTTACACAGGATTAATTGATCGTTATAGAAAACGCTTACCCGTTAGTGATGACACTCGTGTTATCTGTATTGGTGAAGGTAATACGCCTTTAATTCAGTTACAAAATATTCCAAGAATTATTGCTAAAGATGTTGATATTTATGTTAAATACGAAGGTTTAAACCCAACAGGTTCTTTTAAAGATCGTGGTATGACGATGGCTGTTACCAAAGCAGTAGAAGAGGGTAGTAAAGCTATTATCTGTGCTTCTACAGGTAACACATCGGCATCAGCTGCTGCTTATGCGGTACGCGCAGGTATTAAAGCTTTTGTATTAATTCCAGATGGCAAAATTGCTTTAGGTAAATTGGCCCAAACACTAATGTACGGTGCAGAAATTATCCAGATTAATGGTAATTTTGATGATGGTATGTCTTTAGTGAAAGAAATTGTCGACCATGCCCCCGTGACAATTGTTAACTCTATAAACCCATTTAGAATTGATGGTCAAAAAACAGCTGCTTTTGAAATAGTTGATGAATTAGGTGATGCACCTGATTATCATTGTTTACCTGTGGGTAATGCCGGTAATATTACAGCTTACTGGAAAGGCTATACAGAATATGCGGCCGACCAGGGGGGGTTAAAAGCTGTAGCAAATAAACGACCTGTTATGTGTGGCTACCAAGCGGCAGGTGCCGCTCCTTTTATTAGTGGGGAAATGGTTGATAAGCCAGAAACAATTGCCACCGCTATTCGAATAGGCAGACCACAATCATGGGATTATGCTTGGGCTGCACAAAAAGAGTCAGGTGGCTGGTTTGACTGCTTTACTGATGAGAAAATTTTAGAGGCTCATAAAATGTTATCTCAGTATGAAGGTATTTTCTGTGAACCTGCTTCGGCTACTTCTTTAGCGGGTGCTTTAAAAGATATTGCCAGTGGAAAAATTCCTGAAGGCAGTAAAATTGTTTGTACACTAACAGGTAATGGTCTAAAAGACCCTGATACGGCGATAAACCAATGTAAAGACTCTCATCCTGTTACTATTGAAGCAAATCTGGATGCAGTAAAAAAAGCAATTTTAGATAAAATGTAAGGTTGTAGAGAGGACTTTAGTCCGCTATCCTAAATAGGCACAACAAATTTTTTGACTCATAGCCATTTTGTTTATAGCGGACTGAAGTCCGCTCTACTCTCCTCAACTCATGTATATTGATACTTCTTTTTTGCAACGCTGTGTTAAAACACTAGAAATGTCATTAAAATTACTTAGTGAAAGTGATAATGAGTCAGTTCAATATGATATGTATCGTTCTGCCTGCGTTAAAGAATTTGAAATTATCCTGGAACAGAGTGGTAAATTACTTAAAAAAGCATTAAAACCTTACTTTCACAGTTCTAAAGAAGCAGACCGGTTATATTTTAAGGATATTTTCAGGCATGCTGCAAACCATAGCTTAATAACAATAGAACAAGCTGAACGTTGGTTAAAATACAGAGATAATAGAAACAACACCGCTTATGATTATGGCGAGGGTTTTGCTGAGCAAACCATTATTTTGTTACCACAATTTATTGTTGATGCTAATAGCGTAATTCAAGCCATTAAATCAGTTTGTGATGATTGATATAAGGGATAAAGATCATAAATCCCTATGTAATATCGCTAATGAATGTTTTACAAAACCAATAGAAATATGGGCTTATGGCAGCCGTATTAATGGTGAAAGTCATGATGTCAGTGACTTGGATATAGTTGTTCGCACGGCTGATTTTATCCCTTTGGCTATTAACGAATTAATAGATTTTAAAGAACAGTTACAAGCATCAAATATTCCTATTATTATACAAGTGATGGATTGGAACAGAATCCCCCAAAGTTTTCATCACAATATATTAAAAAACCATGAAGTAATATACAGCACACTGTAGAGCGGACTTCAGTCCACTACGGTTCTATGGTTAATAAAATTACCCCAATTTCTATTGCGGACTGAAGTCTGCTCTACAAGGTTTGTTTATGTATCACCAAGGTGTTCAGAAAAATATAGTCCCCAGACCAGCTGGTAAGAAAAAATCGCATTTAAAAGATATAAACCCCATATTAAATAATATTTTTTCAACTCGCGGTATTACAGAAAATGAGCAACTTGAACGTACTCTAGCAAACCTTCCTTCACCTTGGCTGTTATCAGGAATGGAAACAATGGTTGAGCATTTAATCTTAGTCATTAAACAACAACAAAATATCAGTATAGTTGCAGATTTTGATGCTGATGGTGCAACAAGCTGTGTTGTTGCTATAAAGGGGCTTGAATTATTAGGCGCAAAAAATGTGTCTTATGTTGTGCCTAACCGGTTTGAATATGGCTATGGGCTAACGCCCGAAATTGTTGAACTGGTTAAACAACAAAAACCTGATGTTATTATTACAGTAGATAATGGCATTTCAAGTATTGATGGGGTTAAAGTTGCTAAAGAATTTGGTATTAAAGTTTTAGTCACAGACCATCACTTGCCGGGGGATAAGTTACCTGATGCTGATGCCATCGTAAACCCCAATATGCAAGGTGATAAATTCCCCAGCGGCAATATAGCGGGTGTTGGGGTTATTTTTTATGTGTTAATGGCATTAAGAAGCCGGTTGAGAGAACAAAAATGGTTTCAACAACATAATATTGAGCAACCCAATCTTGCCCAGCTATTAGACTATGTTGCTTTGGGAACCGTGGCTGATGTGGTGGCTTTGGATCAAGTAAATAGAGCTTTGGTTCACCAAGGCTTATTAAGAATACGTTCTGGTCATGCTCATCCTGGGATTATGGCTTTAATCGAACAGGCAGGTAAGCAATTTCAATCCATTAGTTCAACAGATATTGGTTTTGCACTGGGGCCTAGGTTAAATGCAGCAGGACGTATGGATGATATGTCTTTAGGGATTCAATGTTTATTAACTGATAATCTACCATTAGCCAAAGATATGGCTGAACAGTTGGATGAATTAAATAAAGACCGTAAAGAGATAGAAGCTCAAATGAAAAATGAGGCCATGTCTTTATTAAATGAAATGCATCTGTTAGATGACAATCATTTATCATCAGGAATTTGTCTATTTGAAAAAGGCTGGCATCAAGGAGTTATTGGTATTTTAGCTTCCAGAATAAAAGACCGTTTACATCGACCTGTTGTGGCTTTTGCGGCAGCAGAAAATGGTGAAATAAAAGGGTCTGCTCGTTCAATACCTGGTGTACATATTAGAGATGTTTTAAGCGAAATTGCAGTGGCTCACCCAAAAGTACTGAGTAAATTTGGGGGGCATGCAATGGCTGCAGGAATGAGCATTCAAATGCATGACTATCCTGTCTTTGCATTAGCCTTTGATGAAGTGGTTGCAAAACACTTAAATGCAGTGGACCTTGAACAAAAGATTTATTCTGATGGAAAATTATCTGAAAATGAAATAAGCCAAGAGTTTACTCAGCAATTAGCCGATGCTGGAACTTGGGGACAAGCATTTCCTGAACCTGTGTTTGATGGTGTATTTGATGTGATTCAATGCAGAATTGTAGGGCAGCAACACCTAAAGTTTGTACTTAGATTTCCTATGGGAGAGTTATTAATGGATGCTATTTGTTTTTTTGTTGATAAGCCCGAAAATTGGCTGGGAACTCGATCAATTAAGGCCGCATATAAACTAGATATTAATGAGTTCCGAGGAAGTAAATCTGTACAGTTAATGTTGCAGTATATTGAAAAAATAATTTAATAACATGGCTCTTAACAAACGACAACGTATGAATTGTTTGCTAACACTATTCACACCTACGGTCTTCTAATACACTCCCTCAATGATTTTTAATACTCTCAAAAGTTTAGTAGCTGTTTTTCTGATTTTATTTTTATCAATATATGGCTATCAACAAAATTTAAGTATAACGTATCCCGTTATTGAGACTTTAGTGTATTTGCCAGCAATTTTAGCTATCTTTATAGCTATATTAGCTTTACATTTTAATCGTAGTTCAATATTTTTTATTATTGTACTGCTAATGGTAGTTAATCTATCTTTCAATTTTCATTGGCTATCAACAAACCTGCATTACGCGGTACTATCAATTTCTTCACTGCTACTACTATTTATCTTTACTGTTACTCCAGAGCGTAGTCTATTTAGCCTTAAGGCCATACCGTTATATTTTTTAATCCTATTACTGCTTGGTTTTTCAATTTGGATTATCCTTGAAAAACCAACTGAGGTCAGTTTTTATTTACTCAAAGATTGGCTGCCTGCACGATATTTTGATTGGACATATTTATCTCAAACAGTTGTCTTTAGTGCTATATTTGTGTTTTTTAGCCTATTTTTAATGGATTTTATAAAACCATCACCATTAAAAGCGGCTTCTATTGGTGTTTTAGTTCTTCTGTTAATTGTTTTACAGTTAAAAACAAATGCATACAGTTTAAATATTTTTATTAGCTCTGCTCTATTAATGTGTTTGTATGCAGTTATACAAGAATCCTGGCGAATGGCATACCTTGATGAATTAACTGAACTACCTGGTAGGCGAGCATTAAAAGAAAAATTTCAATCTATTTCTGGTCTCTATACTGTTGCAATGCTTGATGTTGACCATTTTAAAAAATTTAATGATACTTATGGGCATGATACTGGGGATGCCGTACTAAGAATGATTGCTTTTAAAATGAAAAAAGTAGCTGGAGGCGGCTTTTCCTATCGGTATGGGGGTGAAGAGTTTGTTGTGGTTTTTCCTGGAAAAAGTATGAGTGAGGCTGAAACCCATTTAGAAAATTTAAGAAAAACAATTGCCGATATGCCTTTTGTTGTTAATAGGCAAAAACGAAGAAATAATTCTAATAAATCCAGGTCTAAAAACCAAAAAACAGTTCAAGTTACTGTGTCAATAGGCCTTGCTGACTCCAGCATAAAGAAATGTAATGCATGGGGCTTGTTAAAATTGGCTGATACCGCTTTATACCGTGCAAAGAAAAGAGGTAGAAACCAACTTGCAAGTTGAGTCAATATTAGTTTGATGAATAAAATAGAGACGCTTTTGTAAGCCCTCCAGGTGAGAGAAAGGCTCAAATAATTCTCTTATTTTTATTAGCTTTTGTTTAACGCAGAAAAGTCCAAAACCTAAAACTCAGGGTCAACCTGAAAACAGATTCTTTGTTTAGAAACTGGGTGGTTAAATTCGATAAATTCTGCATGCAAGTGTAATCGACTAGCTTTATTACCATATAGGTCATCGCCTACTATGGGAGTATTTAAGCCTTTGCCATGTGCTGAATGTACACGTAACTGATGTGTACGGCCTGTTATTGGAAAAAAATATACCTTGGTTTGCTGGTTTTTTCTCTCTATCACTTCCCATTGAGTTGTTGCTGTTTTTCCATACTGATAGCAAACTAACTGGCGTGGCCTATCATTTAAATCTACTCTAATGGGCAGGTCAATAGCCCCTTTATCCTCACTAAGCAAACCATCTAATAAAGCAATATAACGTTTTTTTATACTTCGGTTAATAAACTGCCGTTGTAATTTTTTATGTATCTCATTTGATAAAGCGATCAACATTAAACCTGAAGTAGACATATCTAAGCGATGTACGGTCAACGGGCCTGTGGCTTTAGGGTAAAGTTGTTTCATTCGATAATAAACTGAATCTTCAATACTTTTACCTGGGACAGATAACAAGCCAGAGGGTTTATTAATAACCAGCATGTTATTATCTTGATAAATGATATCAATTTTCTTTTCTTCAGCGGGGTTGTTTAATAAAGGGTTTTCATCCATATCTATCCCTTCTAGCATATAAGATAAAATAGGTTGGCATTTGCCTTGACAAGCAGCGTAAAAATTAAGGTGTTTTTTAATCTCTGATTTGGGAGATTCACCCCACCAAAACTCTGCCATTGCTAAAGGCTGCATACCAAACTTAAAGGCATAGTGTAATAATTTGGGGGCGGCACATTCACCTGAGCCGGCGGGTGGTATTTTTTGAGGTGTCTGCTTGAAAATTGAATTTAAGCTTTTAGTTTGCCCTTTAATATTAAGAAACTGGTATTGACTAAAAAGTTTATACTGTAAATCAGTCGATAATTGCTTACGCTGGTCTTTCAACTTAGTCAGTGGAATAGTAAGTTGATTAAGCTGTCGCTCAGCTTTATTAATTCTTTTATTCCAATAACTGTTTAAATCTCTAAGTTGATTTTTTTGTTTAATACTTTCTTTACTTAACTGCTCTTTGAGCAGTATGAACTCAGCTGACCCAAGCAAAGTTTTAGCTGAAATTCTGCTAGCCTTTCTTACTTTGCGTGCTTCAATTATTTCCTGTCTATATCTAGAAATCTCATTGATAGATAACTGTTTTTCTGCTTTTAAAAACAACTCGTATTTTAAAAGCAGAGGGTTCTGCTCTAGTTGAGTAATTTGTTCAGTGATAAGAATTATTTCTTCTTGCCCCTTTAAAAAGAAACTCTCATCGGTAAGCATATCAAAGACAGGAGGTACAAAATTGGGTAGGTGGTTTTTTTCGGCTAACTTACCCGAAAATGCAGATAAATAACCAACCTCACCGTGTTTATTTTTAACCAGTAAAACACCAAACATTTTACCGATAGCGGGGCTATTATTTTCTGAAAAACCAAAATTATGAGTCCATTTTTTTTGGATTTTTAGATGTTGTTGCAGTTCTTTTGCCGCTAATAAACATAAAGGGTGGGGCGTATAATAGAAAGGAAAAGTAAAGCGTTCAGGTAAGTTGTAGGCGTGTATATCTTGTTTAAACGGTGTGAACATATTAGAATTTGATAGGGTGAAAAATTTTAATGTTATAGGCTTAGAACTAACCAGGTTTAAAATCAAGAAAACACAATTCTTTAGCGGCATGCAACTGACCATTTAATAACATGCTTGTTAATTTCTCACTCCTTTGCATATAAACATCGGTTAACTCTTTAAAAGCTTCAGGTAAATGATAACGTTCTAGTCGAGATAAGTGACCATCAAAAGCCGCTGAGATACTTAATAAGTCTAAAAGAAAATAGCGTTCTTCTGTTGACACTTCAGTTAATAATTGCAAAAAATCTTCCCAATTATCATATTCAGAATCATCATTAATTTCAAAGGTATCACATAACCTAATCAGTAATATAAGCATATTAGGGTGATAGTTTTGGGCCAGTACCATCATTGTCGCAATAGCACGGATTGATCCTTCACGAGCTTTAGGAGAAAGCCTGTCAATAAATGCTTCCGTTAAAACATCATTACTGATATACGCGGCTAGTTTATTACCAAAAAGTCTTAATCGGGCTTCACGCGCTACTTTATATAAAGTAAAAGCATCCCAAATTCCTGTAATAGGAATAGCGACCCAGCTAAAAGCATTACGAATTTCACCTTTACCAAAAAGCCGAATTAATAGAAATTTGATCAACATACCACTTAAAATGACTTTAGTCTTATATAAAAAAGCAACCAAAAATAATTTGGACTTTGATAAATGTTTAAGAGGATCTATCCCTAAATAATGAATAACAGGGTCGGGGACTTCGAGCGCAGCACGCGCTAATATATTGGGAACAGCGTCATCACCTGGTAAGCAAGAACCTTCAGTTGCATGGTTATGTCCGGTTAAGCAAGCCAAGCTGTAAACAGTTTTAATACCAAGCCAGAACAATACGGCCATCTCTATAAGCAACATAATAATAAGCACAGTGCCATAAAGAAAATAATAAGACATTGCTTCCATCGTACTTTGGTATGTCCATTCTAACCAAATAGTAACAAAGGTTGTTAATGCGCCTATTGAAAAGGCGATAACTATCGCAAAATCAGTGATATTTCGGGCTAAGGTTTGTAAGTTAATATCAGGGGGCAAATCATCAATACTAATATTTTGTATATTAATAGTGCCAGATTTTTCAGCTAAATAACGATAATATTTAACACCAAGTTGTTCAAGGAACCCTGGGGCTTCTTTTCGTTGATATGAAGATTTTTTGATAC
>CAYYNM010000078.1:0-13598 GCA_964472945.1 uncultured Methylomarinum sp.
TTTTTTTGTTAAATTAATTTTACGTGGGTACTTATAGGGAAGTAAAAAGTAATGGTTCAGAAAAATCCAAGAGGGTAGTTTAAAGAGTTAGGATTTGTATAAGGATATACAACAAGGATGTCTTAAAGTAATTTTTTTCTCCCTCAGTTGAAAGAGATTATTTTATTAAAGATTAGCCAGAAGTTACATGTTAGCTTCTGGCTTTTTTATATGTGAAGTAAAGAGGTAAGTAAGAATTGTAAAAATAATGTTTCCTATAATGTGATACATATCACACGTTGTCATAAAGCTGTCACATTTGTTTTTTAAACTATTGCAATGAATGAATTAAATAGTAATAAACAGCCCTCTTCTTTATTCCAGCATGGAACATTGACCCGCCACCAGCGTTGGCGATTGCTTAAAGATAGTTTAGCAAGTAAGGCGGTCACTGTTGGCGGCCTTGGTGTTATCGTAGCCATTGTATTGATTTTCTTTTACCTGCTTTATGTTGTTGCTCCATTATTTAGTAATGCAGAAGCGAAATCAGTCTCACAATATAATGTGCCTGAAGTAAATGCTGGTAAGACTTTATTACTGGCAATGGAAGAGCAGAATAAAGTTGCTGTGAGGTTTACAGACCAAGGAAAAGTAATCTTTTTTGAAGTGGCGACCGGCAAAATCATTTTAACAGATTCAATTGCAATACCAGAAAATGCCAAAATTTCCAGTTTTTCGCAGGGAAACCCAATAACAGGCGTAGTTGCTTATGGTTTATCAGATGGGCGAGCTGTTATCGCTAAGCATGCTTATAAAATCAGCTACCCAAATGATAAGCGATTAATTACCCCCGTTATTGAATACCCAATGGGAAAAGAAGCATTATTGATTGATCGTGAAGAACATGCTTTAGAGAAAATAGCGATTAGAATTAATGAAGATGGCACAATAATAGCGGCTAAAACACAGGATAATAGAATTGTTTTAAGTCGTTATACTAAAGAAGAGTCTATGTTTGGTGATGAGACGCTAGAACAAACAACATCTGTTTTAGAGTCAGTAACAATGCCTATTGATTATTTAAAGGTTGATAAAGAACAGCAGTTAATGTACTTGGCGAGTAAAGAAGGCGATTTAAGTGTTTACAATATTGCCAACACAGCAGAGCCAAAGTTAATTGAACATCTTAATGTTACCAATAAAGGTGCTCAAATTACCAGCCTGGTTTTTTTAAATGCTGAAATATCGTTATTAATTGGAGATAGTAATGGCTTGGTCTCTCAGTGGTCATTGGTGCGAAACGAAAGTAACCAAAAAAGCATGCAAAAATTGAGATCATTTAAAGTCTCTGATTCTGCTGTTATTGCTATTAATGCTGAACAACGTCGTAAAGGATTTATGATAGCTGATAGCAAGGGTGATATAGGAATATATCATTCAACCGCAGAAAGACAGTTGATAAATGAAAATATTACCCAATCAAGGCCTGAATATTTAACTCAATCTCCCAGAGCCAATGGTTTTTTACTGCAAACTGCAGATAATAAAATAAACTTTTGGACGGTGCATAATGAACATCCAGACGTGTCTTTTTCTTCCATTTGGAAAGAGGTTTGGTACGAAAGTTATCCTAAACCTGATTATATTTGGCAATCATCGTCATCCAGTAATGATTTTGAACCTAAAATGAGTTTAACACCACTAGTGTTTGGAACCTTAAAAGCGGCTTTTTACGCGATGATGGTTGCGATTCCTTTAGCTATTATGGGTGCAATATATACAGCGTATTTTATGG
Organism: uncultured Methylomarinum sp.; assembly: GCA_964472945.1. Lineage (GTDB taxonomy): Bacteria > Pseudomonadota > Gammaproteobacteria > Methylococcales > Methylomonadaceae > QPIN01. The sequence goes on from CAYYNM010000078.1 coordinate 1,775, forward strand.
CACCTGCCATGCGTAGCTATGTTAAACCCACTATTGAATTAATGGAAGCATTACCAACAGTGATTTTGGGTTTTTTAGCGGGTTTGTGGTTAGCCCCCTTTGTTGAAGCGCATTTAGTCGGTGTATTTTCTTTATTTATGGTGGTTCCATGTGGAGTTATGCTTTTTGCTTTTTGCTGGCAACAGTTGCCTAAAGCTATTAGGCATAGTGTTGCTAATGGATGGGATGCCGCACTATTAATCCCTGTGATTATAATTTCAGCCTGGTTTGCATTTGCTATTAGCCCATTGATTGAGTCAACTTTCTTTGCAGGGGATATGCAGGTCTGGATGAAGGACACTTTTGGGGTTGGTTATGATCAACGTAACTCATTAGTTGTTGGGTTAGCTATGGGCTTTGCCGTTATTCCAACTATTTTTTCTATTACCGAAGATGCTATTTTTAGTGTCCCCAAAAACCTAACAATAGGTTCATTAGCCTTAGGTGCTACGCCTTGGCAGACAATGACCCGAGTTGTATTACTAACTGCCAGTCCAGGTATTTTTTCTGCTGTAATGATTGGTTTTGGCCGTGCTGTGGGGGAAACCATGATTGTGTTAATGGCAACAGGTAATACGCCAGTAATGGATTTAAGCATATTTCAAGGTATGCGAACCTTGGCAGCAAATATTGCGGTAGAAATGCCAGAGGCAGAGGTTAATAGCACTCATTACAGAGTGTTGTTTTTAGCGGCTTTAGTCTTATTTCTATTTACCTTTATTTTTAATACCCTGGCTGAGCTAATTCGTCAGAACCTAAGAGAGAAGTACAGTTCATTGTGATCCAGAAAATCACATTTGATCGCTTGACTTGAATAAATTATCAAATAATAAGAATACCAAAGTTTTATATGAAAAATAGAAAAAGTTTTATACCTTCGCTTCATGGTTTTGTGAATAAATATGAACGAGAAATCCTGCAGAATAGCTCTAGACAAGGACTAAGGCCATTGTCGTCGAGCTCTTCTTTGTCTTGCACGCTCATGTTTCCCACAAAATCCATGCTCAAATGAGGTTTCCTGGATGATGATTAAAGAATGGTTTAAAAGTGGGTCCCCATGGGTCTGGTTAAATGCTGCTGCTGTAAGTACCAGTATAATTTTAGTCGTAGGTTTGTTATTTTTGATCGCAGTACGTGGCTTAGGGCACTTTTGGCCAGCTGATGTAGTTGAGTATCATTATATAGATAATGGTAAAGAGTCTATTGTGGTTGGAGAGTTAGTCGATACTAGCGTTATGTCTGCAAAAATGGCAAAGGAATCAGGCTATAAACTAAAGGACAATGCCGATACTTTAGTGCAACATTTGATTAAAACAGGTAATAGGGATATTTTAGGAATGGATTTTCGCTGGATACAACAGCAAAACATTAAATCTGAAAGGCTTCCTAAAGAGTTGATCACCATTGAAAGGCGAGAGTGGGGTAATTTTTATGGTCGATTAACGGCAGTAAAAGAAAACGGTAGGGTTATTGCTACGGGTGAAAAGGTGTGGGCGGCTGTGCAAAATAGGATCGATCGTGCTCATAAAATATATGCTGAAATTGAACATATACAAAAAAAACAAATAGGTGCTATTAACTACCGCTTAGAAAGGCTAAGGCTTAAACAAAGAAGCCTTGAATTAAAAGGAAAATGGACTGAGGAAATAGCAAAAGAACAAGCCCTGGAAAAAGTTGAGTTAGCTAAAGAGTATCAAGGCTATGAGGCCCAAGCCGCTATTCTTTATAAAGAAATCAATAGAGACAGCATTCTTGCTAAAGACTCAACAGGAATAGAAAAAGAAATTCCTTTAAAATCAATTGTTCACCTTATTCGTGCTAACAATATGGGGGTGTTTACTAAAATTATTACTTATTTTGCTAAGTTTGGTGAATTTATCTCTGAAGACCCAAGAGAAGCCAATACTGAGGGAGGGATTTTTCCTGCTATTTTTGGTACGGTGATGATGGTAATGCTAATGGCTGTTATTGTGACGCCTTTTGGTGTAATCGCGGCGGTTTATTTGCGTGAATATGCAAAACAAGGTTTTACTACAAGATTGATTCGTATTGCTGTAAATAATCTGGCAGGTGTTCCTTCGATTGTTTATGGGGTTTTTGGCTTAGGTTTTTTTGTTTATATTTTAGGGGGCAATATTGATACCTTATTCTTTCCAGAAGCAGCTCCTGCACCAGTTTTCGGAACGCCAGGGTTACTATGGGCGTCACTAACCTTGGCTTTATTAACTTTGCCCGTCGTTATTGTATCAACTGAAGAAGGCTTATCGCGAGTACCTAAATCTATTAGAGAAGGTAGCTTGGCATTAGGTGCAACTAAAATCGAAACCTTATGGCGAACTGTTTTACCTATGGCAAGCCCTGCCATGATGACAGGGTTAATTTTAGCGGTTGCTAGAGCGGCAGGAGAAGTTGCTCCTTTAATGCTGGTGGGTGTGGTTAAACTAGCCCCCACTTTACCTTTAGATGGCAACTTCCCCTTTTTACATTTAGATAGAAAATTTATGCATTTAGGTTTTCATATTTATGATGTAGGCTTTCAAAGCCCGAATGTTGAAGCGGCAAGACCTCTAGTCTATGCAACCTCATTATTACTGGTTATGGTTATTATTGGCTTAAACCTGTTTGCTATCGGAATTAGAAATAACTTACGAGAAAAATTCAGAGCATTGGAAGGTATGTAAATAAAAGAGGACTATCATAAGTACATCCTACATTAACAAGCTCTACAAACAAAGAAAACAGAATAAATAATATGACTGAACAAAAAACGCATGCATTTGATATGGCTTCCGTCACCAATACAGGGCAAAGCAATAATGAAGTAACGGATACCTGTATTAAAGTTGATAACTTAAATCTTTTTTATGGTGAGAAACAAGCTTTGTTTAATGTCAATATGGAAATGCCCAGAAAAAAGGTAACGGCATACATTGGCCCTAGTGGCTGTGGTAAGTCAACACTATTAAGAAGTATTAACCGAATGAATGATTTGGTGGATAGCGCAAGAATTGAAGGAAAAATATTATTAGATGGTGAAGACATCTATGATAAAGCCGTTAATGTCGCTGACCTACGCCGACGTGTAGGTATGGTTTTTCAAAAACCAAATCCTTTTCCTAAATCAATTTATGAAAATGTGGCCTATGGTTTGCGCATCCAAGGTGTAAATGACCGCCGAACTCTTGATGAAACAGTAGAAAAGTCGTTGCGTGGAGCTGCACTCTGGGATGAAGTAAAAGATCGTTTACAAGATAATGCTTTAGGTATGTCAGGTGGACAACAACAACGTTTAGTGATTGCCCGAGCGATAGCGATTGAACCAGAAGTCATGTTGTTAGATGAGCCAGCATCAGCATTAGACCCCATTTCAACATTAAAAATTGAAGAATTAATACACCAATTGAAAGAGCAATATACGATTGTTATCGTCACCCATAATATGCAACAAGCTGCCCGAGTCTCAGACTATACCGCCTTTATGTATATGGGTGAGTTAATAGAATTTGGTTCAACCAATGAGTTATTTACTAATCCAACAAAAAAACAAACAGAAGACTATATTACGGGGAGGTACGGCTAATGGAAAATAGAGCAAGTGGACAACACATTTCTCATTTATTTGATGAAGAAATGGAAAATATTAGAAATAAAGTTTTAACCATGGGGGGGCTTGTTCAAAAACAAATGGAACAAGCGGTTGAGGCATTTATTACCAGTGATCAGGATTTGGCCGAAAAAATTCTGCAGCAAGATGAGCTGGTTAATGATCTGGAAAAGGAAATTGACCATGAGTGTATCGAAGTTATTGCCAGACGTCAGCCGACCGCTATAGACCTACGAATGTTGATTTCTATCATTAAAGTCATTACTGATTTAGAACGTATCGGTGATGAAGCAGGACGCATCGCAAAAATGGCTATTCGTTTGGATGCAACCGATTATTATCATGATCAATACCATGAAGTAACTCACCTGGTGGATATGGTCAAAAGTATGTTAAGTGATAGCCTGGATGCCTTTGCTCGAATGAACACTGGAAGTATTGCAAGCATTACCAGAAGAGATGAAAAGGTCGATAGAGAATATACCAGTATTATTCGCCAGCTGATTACCAGAATGATGGAAGACCCTAGAAACATTACCCGTATGCTTGATGTACTATGGACTGCCCGCGCTTTAGAACGTATTGGAGACCATGCTTGTAATGTCTGTGAACATGTTGTTTATATTGTTCAGGGTGATGATGTTAGACATTTAAATGCTGAAGAGTTTGAAAATAAAATTCAAGATTAAAAATGAGTGCATTAAATATACTTGTTGTAGAAGATGAAGATGCCATTAGAGAAATGTTAGTGATGGTTTTAGAGCAGTCTTCTTTTAATGTTATTGTTGTTGCGAGTGCTGAAGAAGCTCAACACTCGCTGGCTGATAATACCAGACCAGACTTAATTTTACTTGACTGGATGTTGCCAGGCATTAGTGGGGTAGAATTGGCAAGGCGATTAAAACAGGATGATTTATTTAAAGATTTACCTATTATTCTACTAACTGCGCGAGGAGAAGAGGAAGATAAAGTGCGTGGACTAGAAATAGGTGCAGATGATTATATGACCAAACCATTTTCTCCCAAAGAACTGGTTGCACGTATCAAAGCCGTTTTAAGGCGTAGTGGAAAAAATATAGCAGAAGAAATACTTAAAGTAGCTGATATTGCTCTTGACCTTAACAAGCATCGTATCACTATCGATAATAAGGTTGTGGTCGTTAGTCCTACTGAGTTTAAGTTAATGTATTTTTTTATGACACACCCAGACAATGTCTATAGCAGAACCCAGCTATTAGACCAAGTCTGGGGACGTAGTGCATATATTGAAGAACGAACGGTTGATGTACATATTAGACGGCTAAGAAAAATTCTTAAAAACTATAACAAAGATGAACTGGTGCAAACCGTTAGAGGCTTCGGCTACCGCTTTTCAGTGGCTGAGTGATGAAAGTTTTATGGCTTTGGCGCAAAGAAGCTGCTTATATTGGGTTATTTATTATTATTGCAGCAGTATTAAGCCATTTTGTGGGCTACTTTATGTACATGTTAATATTGATTTTAGCCTTCAGCTTGGCCAAACAAGCGGTATTATTATACCGCCTAGAACAATGGTTAAATCGCGGGGCTGGTGGAAAAATACCACAGGGCCAAGGTGTTTGGAGTGATATTTATTACCATTTCTACCGCATTAAACAAAAAGAAAAAAAGAGAAAAAAAACATTAGGTAAAATAATTGAGCAATTTCGTAAATCAACCGATGTTTTACCGGATGCAGCTATTGTTCTCGGTCATAATGATGAAATTGAATGGTCAAATAAATTAGCTAAAGTCGTTTTAGGAGTTAAAAAATCAGATAAAGGGCAACGTATTGATAATTTAATTAGAGCCCCTGAATTTGTCGATTTTCTTAAAAATAGACAACATAAAAAATCACTGATTTTACCTTCTCCAATCAATAACCTGCTTATTTTGCAGTTTAAAATTGTAAGCTATGCCGAAGGTCAACACCTTGTGGTTGCTCATGATGTGACACAACAAAAAATGATGGAGGCCATGCGTAAAAATTTTGTTGATAATGTCTCTCATGAACTTAGAACCCCCCTTACAGTATTAAAAGGCTATCTTGAAACCATACAAGATATGGATGATAAGCATTCAAGCTTATTGACAGTATCATTGGCTCAAATGAATGCTCAGACAGATCGTATGCAATATTTAGTAGATGATCTTTTATTACTTGCAAGCCTGGAAACTAAAAAGCAGAAAGTTGAGTGTGTAGATGTTGCCAACCTTATTCATAATATTTGCCTGGAAAGTGGTGTAGTCAGTAATCAATATCAGCGAATTGAACTTGATGTTGAAAGTGATCTTAATATTACCGGTGAAGAACAGGATTTACGCAGTGCTTTTTCTAATTTAATAATAAATGCATTAAAATACTCCCCCGATGATTCCCCCATTAAAGTCAGCTGGAAAAAACAAAAAAAAACAGTTGTTTTTGAAGTGATTGATAAAGGTGAAGGTATTTCAGCGATTGATATACCAAGAGTGACTGAGCGTTTTTTTAGAGCAGATGTAAAACGGACAAAAAAATTGAGTGGAACAGGCCTAGGCTTAGCAATTGTTAAGCATGTATTAATTCGGCATAATGCAAAACTGGAAATAAGCAGTAAACTAAGAGAAGGAAGTCAGTTTAAGTGTATTTTTCCTGGATCAAGGGTTTGTTAAATAATAACAAGGTATATTAGATACGGCAGTCTTGTTTATATGAAATCCTGTAGAGCGGACTTAGGCCCACGAGAATGTATACAAATTGCCGCTATAGCAAACTAAAGTCCGCTTTACAAATATAAGATAAACTCTTACAGACATAAAACCAGGTGTTTTTATGTCTGTGTTTCCTCCTCCTTCTCTTCCTCCACCTCAGTAAGCAACTCACCTTCTTTGCTAACTTCTTCATCAGGATTTTTAAGTGCGTGATAATGCGCTTGCTCTAATAACTGCTCCAATTCAGGTTGAGGATATAATATTTCAGCAATTAAAACAGGGATTAGCATAAACAGCATAACCCCTATAGGGTTAAACCCTGGATTTATAATATCTGCAATCCAAAAGGCCCCTAAGCCGCCAGCAACTAAAATAGCTGGATTTGGTAGTCTTATCTTTTTCATAATTTCAGTTATCGGCAGTACAAGTTTATTCTTGAACTTTAATAAGCCTTAAAAAACTGAAACACAACAGGGTTGAAAAGCCACCCAAACTTGATCACTTAAAGAAACATCTAGGGCCTTAAACTGCTCAACTGAAAGAATCACTTGAAATAATTCACCAGCCGAAACACTCACTCTTATTTGTTCTTGCTCATCTACCATCGCAGTGACTCTACCTTGATATTGGTTTTTAATTTCTGTGGCAGGGATTGTTACTGATAAACTGATTTTGCTCGGGTCAATAGAAACATATTGAAAATCCTGGCTAACAGTAGGTAATATAATTTTAATTTTTCCTGTATCAAAAACCAGCTGCTTAACAACCCCCTGAAATAAGTTTATTAAAGGGGAATTTACCACTTTGCCATGTATTAAAGAAATAACATTATCAGCAATTACAATTCCCTGAAGCCTATTATGAGTACTAAAAACAATGGTTTTATTAGCTTGTTTTGCATATCCCTTGATAAAGCTTTCTAATAATTTCTCACTGCAGTGATCAAGATAACTAAAAGGCTCATCCATTAACAATACATCAGGATTAGTAATAATTGCGCGTGCTAAGGCTACTTTTTGTTGCTCCCCTCCGGATAAGGTTTTAGCGTCTTTAAATTGAAGGTACTCAATCCCTAACTGCTCAAGAACATTGATTATTTTTTTTTGCTTATTATTTTGCTGATGAAACTTTAGGGTTAATGCAAGGTTATCAGCAACAGAACCTCTAAGTAAGTAGGGCTGTTGGGGCAAAAAAGAAACTCTTTGGATAAAGCGATGAAAATACTTTCTTGAAACGTGCTCTGAAAAAAAGCGCATTTTTCCTTGCTGATTTTCTGTTAAAAAAGCTAATAAATTCAGTAAAGTTGTTTTTCCACAGCCATTAGGGCCAATCAATGCCGTTATTTTATGAGCATGAATATCTAAGGACTTAATAGACAGGGCTTGAAGCTTATTGTAAGAGAAAATAATATCATTTAATTGGTAGGCATTATTCATTTCCTGCTTCCTTGCGATACTGCTGAAGAATAGTGCGAAAAACTAAAGGATCCTTTTTTAATGTTAACTCTCCTAGCATAGGGGTTAACTGATGTTCAATCCTAGATAACCAAAAACGTAAAGCTGCGCGTCGTAAAAAAATTATAAAATATGATTTTTCATCTTCAGTTAATTCCCTAATATTTTGATAGCCTGAAAGGAGAGCCTTAATTTTTTCAGAATTTACTTTATTATTATCAACACACCAGTCATTACAGGTCACCGCAATATCAAATAAAAAACAATCATTACAGGCATTATAAAAATCTAAAATGCCACTAATATTACCTTTATCAAAAAGAACATTATCTTTAAATAAATCGGCATGAATTACACCGCTAGGTAAAATAGGTAAGGGATAATTTAATTGAAATTTTAATTCTAAAGATAATAGCTCTTCATCAAAATCAGATAAAAAGCTTTTTATTTTCATAAAACTTTGCTGGCAAGCCGATATATTTTTTAAATTTGCTTTGTTAAAGCCCGAGTCCTTGCTAACAATATGTAATTTTGCCAGGTATTCACCTACTTCTGAACATTGAGCTAAAGAAGCGACTTCAATTGACTCTCCTGGTAAACAACTAAATAAGGCCGCAGGCTTATCAACTAGAGTATTGATAAACTGGGTGTTAATACACTGTTGAGGTTGAGGTGCTGGGAAGTTAGCTCGACTAAGGTGATTTAATAAATTTAAATAACAAGGAAGCTCTTGAGTGGATAATGATTCGAAAATCGTTAAAATAAAATCACCTTGAGAGCTAGTGATTCGGTAATTAGTATTCTCAATTCCAGCTTGAATGCCAGAAAACTCTATTAACCGGCCTAATGAGTATAAGTTTAAAAAATCTTGTAATTGTTGCTGATTAACAGCGGTATAAACTGACATGGTTTATTAATAAATAGCGATTGTCTCTGTTATAAACCACTATTATACGTTGCCTCTAAAGGATGTGCTGAACAAGGTAACAGAGATGCTTAGGACTGAGGATTAAGTATTCATAGTTTTGGTCCTAATCGATAAATCAGGTATTCTACTTTGAAGTGACAAAACTAGGCTATGGTGGTGCCACTTATATCAGTCCTATTTTACAGTGTGATGATCGAACAATTACACGTGGGGTGAATGACTTAAATTCAGGACTTTCCAATGAAGGCTCTCGTATTTGTCAATCGAGTGCTGGACGAAAACTCATTTAGACACAAAAGAAGGGTTGAATGAAGCCTTGTTAGAGGTGATTAAAGAACATACAGCAGGCTCACCAATGGATGAAACGATTAAATGGACAAATTTATTACGCGCTGAAATTTCTGCAAATCTCACGAAAAAAGGTTATAAAGTAAGCGTAACCGTCGTTGATCAACTGCTTGAAACAATAATTCAACTTCCTTAATAACCATATCAGTTTAATTCAGCAGATGAATCAGGCATGATTAATTCAACACTGGGAAAATAAGTACTGAAACGTCCTTTATCTCGCGTAATTAATGGGTAATTTGCGATTGCAGCATGAGCACCGATAAAGAAATCAGGTAAAACATTAGTTTTTCCATCCTTGCGTTTCTTGTACTGTAAAAATGCTTTTCCAGCTAAAAACAAGGCTTCTTTGGGGATTGGTTTACTGATAAAACCCAAGTGTTCAAATAACGCCTCAACTTCCTCTATGCGCTCAAAACCGACGGAACATTCAGTATAAATAATAGGATTAATGACCATTGTATTATCCTGGTCTAATCGTTCCAAGGTGCTTGCACTCCATTCAAACCAAGTGCTTTCAGGTGAGGCCAAATCTGTGACCACACAGCTATCAATTAGGATGATTGCCATTATTAGTTACGTGTTAGAGCCATAATCTCGTCAGTCGTCATGGTTAATTTTCCCATTTTATTAGCTGTTCTGAATCGACTTATTTTTTTATCATTTGCTTTAGCTTTGGCAATATACCAACGCCCCTTTTCATCTTGAAGAAATTCAATTTCGGTTTCTGCTGGAAGAATACCCATATTTTCCCTGACATTGAGAGGGATGGTGACTTGTCCTTTTCTGGTTACACGCATAATAGTGACCTTTATAAGTAATACATTCATAGTAATACTTTTTTAAATAAGAAACAATAGAAAACAATAGGGTCAGTGCGGCTAGGCAAGGTCGTGTATAGATAACTGGGGTCAGATACAAATTAAATGCTAGAGTATCCTTCAATGTCACATTGAAGGATGAAGCACATCAAAACCTAACCATCACATACACTTGACCACAAATAAGCGGCACAACTTTTTATGTTTTCATAGATTTGTGGTAAATTCTAGATTTATAATTTGTCACATTCCATGCTCGCTTATTTGTGTCTGAGTGCATGTGATTGTTAGGTTTTTTAACTACAAAGTGCCTCATATTTTTCTTGGACTCTTTGCTCTTTTAAGATAGTCGAGGCAAGTTTACTTTTTATGTGTAAAAACAAATTATTTTAATTTTTTTATAGAGGCATTATTAATTAAAGATTTCATTTGATTTCTTGCCAGCTGATTAAGTGTAATAACGCGCTCTGGTTGTTTCATTCCTTGTTCAATTAAAAGAGCATTTTGGCTTTCAAGACTTGCAAGAACAACTAACTGCTCAACTGTTGCGTATTCTCTAACATTACCTTTTTTATCTTTATTTTCTGTTCTCCATTCTTTCGCTGTTTTGCCGAATAGAGCAGTATTTAACAAGTCTGCTTCGGTAGCGTAGATATACCCTGCTTGTTTTTTTGATATTTTCAGTGGAATTAAATGATCTTTAATAGTATCAGTATGAATTTGGTAATTTGTTTTTGTTAAAGACCTTCTTAAATCCCATTCAAGTTTATGCGAGCTTATTTCTTGCTCTTTTAATCGTTGAAACTCCTTGATTAGATATAGTTTAAACTCAGGACTTAGCCATGAGCCAAACTCAAACGCTATATCTTTATGTGCGAATGTTCCACCGTACCTGCCAGCCTTGGCAACTAAACCTATACCATTGACTTTATCTACCCATTTTTTTACAGACATGATAAATCTATTAAGCCCAGCATCAGTTTTAATCTGGTGTAATCCCACCAGGTTAAAATCTGGATTATTGATTTTTTCCCAAACAGATAAAAACTCAATAGTATTTTTATTTTGTAGCCAGTTTTTTATTAATTCCTCTTTGCCTTCAAAACCAGATACCATATCTGTAAGGCTAATAAAATCAGTGTCATTAATAGAGGTGATATGTATTTCAGTTCCTTGCACTGAAATGCTGGTGTTTTTTGGCATGTTAATTGTCTTTAGCTATCCATAAAGTAATGTGTGCAATATACCGTTTTAATAGCCATGCCACCATAGAATTTTTTGTTAACGGCTTTACTTGCTCTTTAAAAAATCTTTCAATAAATATATTCCACCTAATAAATTCCAGAATAATGCAGTAATTAATATTCCCCCAATAATTATTCCAATGTCCCCATCTCTTAAGCCTAAATATATACCTAATGGGCCTTCCCAACCAAAAACAATAAACCATGCAACAAAGCCATAGCTTGTTTTTCCTCTTCTTTGAGCTGAGCCTTCGTACTCAGAATTTCCTGAACCATCTTCTTCCAAAACACCCTCCATATTTTTATACTGCGTTACAATCTTTATTAAGTGAGCACATAACGCGACGCTCAGGAGTATTTTGAGATGGCTTCATCATCTCATAAATATCTGACTGGAGCTATTTGTTGTCGGATTTTTGGCAACAGATAGTTTTGGACAGATTCTCCTGAGCGTCGCGTTATGTTTTTACAAAAAATTTACCATTCTCTAGTATTCTGAATTTGAAATTTATATCACTAAGTGCTATATTCTGACAATGAAGGAATTAATGACAAAGCAATTTTCAAAATGGGTATCAAACCAGAATATTGCAGAAAATGAACTTTCCGAAGCTATATCAGGAGTTCAGTCAGGACAGTTTGAAGCAAACCTCGGTGGGCATCTTTACAAAAAACGA
>CAYYNM010000079.1:0-13543 GCA_964472945.1 uncultured Methylomarinum sp.
TATTTTTTATTTGTCTAGTTTTTGTTTTATAAACTCAATTGCTTTTGTCATTCTTGCTAAAGTTTTTTCTCTTCCTAGTAGTGATAATGTTACATCAATTGCTGGTGACACGCCTGCTCCAGAAATTGCAACACGTAAGGGTTGAGCCACTTTACCAAGCTTTAATTCCATTGCTTCAGTAGTGTCAAGTACAATCTGATGAAGCTTTTCCCCATCCCAGTCAGTTGTTTTGCTGAAAGCATCCCTTAGTGTTTGCAGTACCTTATCAGAACCTTCCTTAAAATTCTTTTTAGCTGCTTTTTCATCGTAAGATTCAAATTCTTGATAAAAATAACGGCTTGCAGTTGCCATTTCAACTAAAGTTTTACTCCGTTCTCTTTGTGCTTTAACAACATCGACCAAATCAGGGCCATTACTAATATCTATGCCTTGCTTATTCATCTGCCATGCTAAATGCTTAGCAACATACTCTGGTTTATCATTCATAATGTACTGATGATTTAACCACAATAATTTCTCAGGATTAAAAGTTGAGGCAGACACATTACACCCCTCTAGATCAAATAATTTTATCATTTCATCTACAGAGAATATTTCTTGATCACCATGAGACCAGCCTAAACGTACCAGGTAGTTTAATAAAGCATCAGGTAAAAAACCATCATCTCGGTACTGCATAACACTTACTGCACCATGTCTTTTTGATAACCTAGCCCCATCAGCCCCTAAAATCATCGGTACATGAGCATATTTTGGTAATTCAGCCCCTAAAGCTTTAAGAATGTTTATCTGTCTGGGTGTATTATTAATATGGTCATCACCTCGAATAACATGACTAATACCCATATCAAGATCATCCACCACAACGGTTAAGTTATAGGTTGGTGTTCCATCAGATCGAGCAATAATTAAATCATCCAACTCTTTGTTGGCAACGACAATATCACCCTTAACCAAATCATTAATAGTAACTTCGCCGTCAATCGGGTTTTTAAAACGAATCACACCTTCTGTATGCTTGGCATGTTTACATTTACCATTGTACCGAGGTTTTTCTTTATTGGCTTTTTGTTGCTCTCTTAATTGATCTAGCTCTTCACGAGTACAAGTACAATAATACGCATCACCTTGGTCGAGTAGCTGTTGAATAACTTCTTTGTAGCGGTCAAAACGTTGTGTTTGATAAAAAGGGCCTTCATCATGTGTTAACCCTAACCAGTTCATTCCATCAAATATAGCATCTACGGATGCTTGCGTTGAGCGTTCTAAATCTGTATCTTCAATTCTTAAGATAAATTTCCCCCCTTTTTTCTTAGCATATAGCCATGAAAAAAGTGCAGTTCTAGCACCACCAACATGTAGATAACCCGTAGGGCTTGGAGCAAAGCGTGTTTTAATTGTCATTTATTAAAGAGTGATAGTTTATATAATTGTAGCAATCAAAGTTTGGAAACAAAGCAATTTTGTAGTGAAAGAAGTTTTAAGATCTCCTCACCCAACCTTCCCCAGCAAGGGAGGGCTTTACAGCAGATGATTTACCTTAAATTAGTCAATACAATCAATGCCGCCCATATAAGGTTTTAAAGCTTCAGGAATATGGATTCTACCCTGCTCATCTTGATAATTTTCCATAACAGCAATTAAAGTCCGTCCTGCTGCAAGCCCAGACCCATTGATAGTGTGAACTAATTCTGGTTTTCCTGTTTCAGGATTACGCCAGCGCGCTTGCATACGACGTGCTTGAAAGTCTTTAAAGTTGCTACAAGATGAAATTTCTCTATATTTCCCTTGTCCCGGCAACCATACTTCTAGGTCATAAGTTTTAGAGGATGAAAAACCCGTATCACCGGCACACAGTAAAACTTTTCTGTAAGGGAGGTTTAATTTTTTAAGAATATTTTCAGCATGATTAGTTAACTCTTCATGCGCTTGAGCTGATTGTTCGGCTGTTACAATTTGAACCAACTCTACCTTTTCAAATTGGTGCTGACGAATCATGCCTCTTACATCTCGGCCATAGGCACCTGCTTCACTACGGAAACAAGGCGTATGACAAACAAATTTTAATGGCATTTCTTTAGCAGCAACGACCACATCTCTAACTATATTTGTCACGGGGACTTCTGCTGTAGGAATTAAATACAAAGCAGGGTCATCACTCGCCTTAAAAAGGTCAGCTTCAAATTTAGGTAATTGTCCTGTTCCATATAAGCTATCTGCATTGACTAGAAAAGGAACATAGGTTTCATCGTAGCCGTGTTCTGCAGTATGCGTGTCTAACATTAATTGAATAATTGCCCTTTGTAATCGAGCAAGTGGACCTTTTAGCACAGCAAAGCGTGCGCTGGTGATTTTTGCGGCCAATTCAAAATCCAAGCCCTTGCTTTCCCCTAAATCCACATGATCTTTAGCTTGAAATGAAAATTCAGGTATCTCACCCCATGTTAAAATTTCAACATTATCTTCTTCATCTTTTCCTGCAGGAACAACCTCATCAAGAATATTTGGAATTGCTTCCATTAAACTTGTCATTTCACTTTGAATAACTGACAATTCAGATTCAGCTTGTTTTAATTGTTCGCCTAAATTCTGTACTTGATCAAGTAAGGGTTGAATATCCTCGCCTTTTGCCTTTGCTTGCCCGATACTTTTTGCACTTTTATTCTTCTCACTTTGTAATTCTTGAGTTTTAATCTGAACTACTTTACGCCTGCTCTCTAAATCTTCATAAGCAACAGTATCAAAAGCATAACTACGCCTATCTAACTGCTTTTTTACTTCATCAAGTTCGGATCTGAATAAACGAGGGTCTAACATAACTATAAGTTACCTAAAAGTGGAAATTTAAAAATGATAATGTATAAGCAGACAACTTAAATATCAGTATGCCTGGTAGTTAATGAAATTACAGTGACTCACCCCTTTAAACTTTATATGGGGCATAGATGTTCTAACATTAAAAAGGTTATTCGCTTGCTAAAACTTTAGCAAGTCGATCAGCAGGTACATAACCTGGAAGAATTGTGCCGCTTTCTGTCACAATCATAGGTGTTCCTTGAACACCAAATTTAGTTGCTAAAGCCATATGTTTATCTATAGGGTTGTCACAAGTTCTATTTTTTATACTCTCACCCTTTTTTGCATCTGTTAAAGCTTGCTTTCGATCATCTGAACACCATACAGATATAGCTTTTTTATATGAAGATGATCCTTTACCCGCTCTTGGGTAAAACATGTACTGAATCGTTATACCTTCCGCCATATACTTATCTATTTCACTGTGTAATTTACGGCAATAGCCACAGTCAAGGTCAGTAAAAACGGAAACTTTATATTTAGCTTTTTCAGGTTTAAAGACAATCATATTTTCTTCACCCATTTCTTTAATTGCCTGACTTCTACCACCAGCCATTTTCCCCTCAGTAAGATCTTTTTTGGCTTCAAGATCTATTAGGTGGCCTTGTAATAGGTACTTTCCATTATCAGAAACATAAAGAATATTTGGACCGGCTATAACTTCATATAAACCTTTTGCATCAGAAGGTTTAATTGAATCGATTTTTTGGGATGGCATGATTTCTTTTATTGATTGCCTAACCTCTGCTTCGCCTGCATAAACAGAGGCTGCCAACAATAAAGTAGAGCCTAAACAAGTTGAAATAATGGTTTTGAAGTGATTCATAATCTGTCTACAGTAAATTGAATGTCCTTGGTGGACTATTAAAATTAATTTTTGTTCCACTTTATTCAATAATAACAACAGCATTTACGCTGCTATCTAAGCGAATTATATAAACCTACCTGATTACGTATAAGCCTCAGCCAATATTAAGCTGTTGTTTTGAACCCTCTCCAGCGGGAGAGGGTTGGGTGAGGGGAAACTAAATGATGCTTTTACTTTTTAGAGTAATAAAAGAAATTAATTTAAGTTCTCCCCACCCAACCCTCCTCCCCAGCAAGGGAGGGCTATGAGCAACAGTAATTCACTCTCATATTTAGCGGAAACTTATGAGTAATCAGGTAAACCTATGCTATGTAGCCTTGATGAAACAAAGTGGAATCAAGGTTTACCTGAAGTTTTCCCTTGATTTCGTTTCACTACCACAAGGCTACATGTTTTTTATATTCTTTAACTTGTGAAAAAAATGTTAGATATTTTCGCCCTCATTCTTAACAATCGGGCTGGTTTTATTATTAAAATAACCGAGTAATATCTAAGAAAACTGCAAAAACCATTAAACACATCAACATAAACATACCCGCTTGCTGAAAGTACATTTGTATTGACTCTGAAACCGGACTGCCTTTAATAGCTTCAATAGCAAAAAACATCAAATGACCACCATCTAAAACGGGAATGGGTAATAAATTTAAAACACCCAGACTGATGCTAACTAGTGCTATAAATTTTAAGAACGGAACAATCCCAAGTTCTGCACTTTGTCCTGCATACTTTGCAATGCTTATAGGCCCACTTAAATTTTTGACAGAAGCTTTACCTATAATCATTTTACCCATCATTTCTACAGTGGTGGTTGAATAAAACCAGGTTTTATCTAATGCAGCTAAGAATGCATCAAAAGGTGGTAATGAATAAGTCACTCGTAACGAGTTTATCAACTCTTTTGGTACATCAACACCCGCACCTATTCGGCCAAAGCTGGTAGTTTCTGTTTCAATTTTTTCTGGAATAATAGTCATGGAAAGCCTAACACCTTGACGTTCTATGATTAATTGAATTGATTTTTCTGGACGACTTTTAATAAACTTAACCCATTGCACCCAGTCATTCATAGCTTCTTTATCAGCAGAAATAATCAAATCGCCGGTTTGCAACCCTGCTGCTTGAGCTGGGGAATTTTCAATTACTTTACCGATAATTGGTTTTAAGGTAGGAGTCCAGGGAGTTAATCCTAATTTTTTGTATAATTTTTCAGGTGATTCAGCGTCATTTTCAGCTAAGTGGAGCTTATAAACCTGTTCTATATCATCTCCATTTTTAACGAGAATATTAATGTTTCTTTCGCCTTGCATAGCAGATGAAAATAATAATTCCATTGCTTCTGACCATGTAGGAGCACTATCGCCATTAACTTTCAGTATTTCATCACCTTCAGAAAACCCCGATTCACTGGCTAATGTACCTGTCTGAACCTCTCCCACTATTGGCCTCATTCCTGTCTGACCAATAATAAAAACAGCCCAAAATAAAACAATAGCTAATAATAAATTAAAAATGGGACCTGCTGCGACAATAGAGGAACGAGCAAGTAACGATTGTTTATTAAAGGAAAAAGGCAGATCTTCTTTGCTTACCTCCCCTTCCCTTTCATCGACCATTTTTACATAGCCACCGAGCGGAATGGCCGATAATACATACTCAGTTGAATCAGCTGTTTTTTGATATGACCAAATCACTTTACCAAAACCAATAGAAAACCTCAGGACTTTGACACCTACTTTTCTAGCAACCCAAAAATGACCAAATTCATGAATTGAAACTAATAGTCCAATAGCAACAATAAAATGAAAAACAGTATATAAAAACTCCATTATCAGGTTATATCCTTAATAATTTTATAGGACTGCTCTCTAGCATCTTTATCGGCTTGTAAAATAATGTCTAAACTGCCCGCATCTTCTGCTGTAAAATATGACATACATTTTTCAATAATAATGGGTATATCAGTAAACCTGATACGTTCATTTAAAAATTCATCGACAGCTATTTCATTGGCTGCATTTAATATGGTTGGCATAATGCCACCAGCTTTAATAGCTTCATACGCGAGTCTTAAACAAGGAAACCTTTCAAGACTAGGTTCAGCGAAGTCCATTTGCTTAACGTCAAATATATTCAAAGGTTCAACACCCGATTCAAAACGATCAGGCCAAGCCATAGCATGTGCAATAGGAACTCGCATATCAGGGTTACCCATTTGAGCCAAGACTGAACCATCGACATAATCAACCATTGAGTGAATAATGCTTTGCTTATGAATAACAACCTGAATATCATCAGGCGACATATTGAATAATAAACAAGCTTCAATTAATTCCAGGCCTTTATTCATCATAGTTGCAGAATCTACTGAAATTTTACGCCCCATATCCCATTTAGGATGTGCAACGGCTTGAGCAACAGTAACATCATGTAACTCTTCAACAGGCGTCTCTCTAAATGGACCACCTGAAGCTGTTAGTAAGATTCTACGGGCTTGATTTACTGAATCACCTGCAACATAACCCGCAGGCATACATTGAAAGATAGCGTTATGTTCACTATCAATTGGCAATAATTTAGCACCTGAATCACGTACGGCCTGCATAAAAATATCACCCGACATCACGAGTGATTCTTTATTTGCCAATAAAACAGTTTTACCGGCTTTTGCCGCCGCTAAACTCGACAATAACCCTGCTGCGCCAACAATTGCAGCCATAACAGAATCTACATTATCTAATGTAGAGACAACTTCTAATGATTGAGCACCAGACAATACTTTAATACTCGAAACGGCTGAATTTTTAATTTTTTGTTTAAATAATTCGGCCTTCTCAGCATTAACAACCACAACATATTCAGGGGAATGTACTAAGCATTGCTCAAATAAAACATCAATATTTGTATTTGCAGTTAATGCAATAACATCATATAAATCAATATGCCTAGCAACAACATCTAAGGTACTAACACCAATTGATCCTGTTGCTCCCAAAATACAAATTCCCTTCATGCAAATACTCCTTGTCCGACTAAAATGATACCCGCATAATAAAAAGGTGCTGCTGCAATAACACTATCTATACGATCCAGAATTCCACCGTGCCCAGGTAACAAGTTGCCACTATCTTTTACACCATTCTGACGTTTAACCAGGCTGAAAAATAAATCACCATATATTGAAACTAATACTGTAAGCACTGATAACAGTATAAAGTCACTGGCTATCATAAAAGGGTACCCATAATACAAACCTAAAATAGTCGCACAAATAAATCCTGAAATTAAAGCACCATACATACCTTGCACTGTTTTTCCTGGGCTTATTAAAGGTGCTAATTTTTCCTTGCCAAATTTTTTACCTGAGAAGTAAGCAGAAATATCAGCCACCCAAATAAGGACTAAGAAATACATAACTGCTGCTGGCCCATAAAAAGCTCTTAATCGGGTTAAAAACATCCATGCTGAAAATAATATAAACCAACCAATAAAGAGCTTATATTTATTTTCTATATCAAGGGCTAATAACTCTTCAGGCGTTTTTCTGATAAGAAACATCATTGTCACCCAAAATATTACAGGTCCAATAACTAACCATTCCAATAAACCTGAATATGACTTAACATTGGGTCTTTCTAGTAATTCAGATAATACATCTAAAATATGAGGCCATAAAACAATAAACAACATGGAGAAAACAAGAGCACTTATAAATAGTACCTTAGCTAGCATGCTCTCAATTGAGGACAAGTTAGTCCATTCCCATGCTCCGATCACTACAATGACACCAATAAAAAGGTAAAAATACATGGTAGAAAGTGTAAAAATAGCTGTGATAGCAACAGCCGCTAAAACTAGGGCTGTCAAAATTCGTTGTAATAACATCGTTGTAATTATTGTTGATTAAAATTAGAAGAGTCGACAATTTGTTCACCTGTATGTCCAAACCGTCTTTGCCTATTTTTAAAGCTGTTAATAGCATCAGCTAATAACGTCTGATTAAAATCTGGCCATAAAGTTTCTGTAAAATAGAATTCTGTATAAGCTAATTGCCATAGCAAAAAATTACTTATTCGCTCTTCACCACCTGATCGAATAAATAAGTCAGGTTCAGGAAGGTTTGCAGTAGAAAGGTGCTCACTTATAACTGATTCATCTATATTCTCAGCCTGTAATTCACCAATCTTTATTTTTTCTGCAATTTTTTTAAATGCCTGGGTAATATCCCAGCGACCACCATAGTTTGCAGCAATAACAAGGTTAAGCCCTGTATTGAGGCTTGTTTGCTTTTCAGCTGAAGCAATTTTTGCTTGTAAAATATCAGAAAAAGCACTTTTATCACCAATAATATGTAGTTTTATATTATTTTTATCAAGCTTATTAACCTGTGATTGGAGCGTTCCCATAAACAACTCCATCAACATATTGACTTCTTTTTTGGGTCTGCGCCAATTTTCACTACTAAAAGCAAATAAAGATAAAACCTCTATCTTTTCTTGTACGCAAAATTCAACCACTTTCCTGACTGTTTTAACACCCGCTCGATGACCAATAATCCGTGGCATCATTTTCTTTTTTGCCCAGCGCCCATTACCATCCATGATAATGGCTATATGCCGTGGATTACCATTACCTGTCATTAACTTGTCCATTATTAGTATTACATTGAAAGTAAGTCAGCCTCTTTAGCTTCAAGGTACTTTTCGATTTCCTTAATGTATTTATTTGTAATCTGCTGAATCTTTTCTTCACCATCATGCGCTTCGTCTTCCGAAACCATCTTTTCCTTTAATGCTTCTTTAATTTCAGAATTAGCATCACGACGAATATTTCTAACAGCAACACGACCTTGCTCTGCTTCATTTTTTACGACTTTAACAAGATCACGACGACGCTCTTCTGTTAATGGAGGAAGAGGAATCCGAATAGTGACACCTTGAGTCGTTGGGTTTAAACCTAGATCCGAACCCATAATCGATTTTTCTATGGCTTTCACCATATCTTTTTCCCATGGAGATACTTTTAGAGTTCGCGAATCTTCAACTGATATATTTGCTACTTGTGATAAGGGTGTTTCAGACCCATAATAAGAAACAGAAATTTGATCTAATAAACTAGGGTGAGCGCGTCCAGTTCTTATTTTTGTAAATGCTTTTTGTAGTGCTTCAACACTTTTACCCATCCGTACAGAAGCATCTTGCTGTATATCACTAATCATATTATTTATTCCTATCCTTTTTCTATTAGAGAACCTATTTCTTCACCTTGCATTAGGCGCATAATTGACCCTGGCTCAAAAATATTCATTACACGCATGGGGACATCATTTTCTCGACATAATACTAAAGCAGTAGTGTCCATAACATTAAGACGCTGATCAAGGGCTTCGTCGTAGGTAATCCGCGAATAAAATTTAGCATCCTTATCTTTTTCAGGGTCTGCTGAGTAAACACCTTGTACTTTGGTCGCTTTAATCATTAATTCAGCATTTATCTCTATTGCTCTTAGACTGGCTGCAGAGTCCGTAGTAAAAAATGGATTTCCAGTACCTGCTGCAAAAATAACCACTCGACCTTTTTCTAGATGTCTAACTGCTTTACGACGAATATAATCTTCACAGACTTGATTTATCTTTAACGCAGTCATCACTCTTACTTGTTGACCAAGGTGCTCAAGAGAATCTTGCATTGCCAGCGCATTAATTACGGTTGCCAACATTCCCATCTGGTCTCCTGTCACTCTATTTAGGCCTTCTGCAGCTTGCTCCGCACCTCGTAATATATTTCCACCACCAATAACCAATCCGACTTCAACGCCAGCATCACACAGTTCTTTAATTTCAGTTGCAAGCCGTTTGACAATTTTCGCATCAATACTTCCACCTGTTTCGCTCATTAGAGCTTCACCACTTAATTTAAGTAAAATTCGTTTACATATCATTTGGGGCATGATCAAAAATCCTATAAAAATAAACATGGTTACAAACTACAGGTTGATTAAAATAATTTGTAGAACAGGTTAAGATCCGCTCTACAATCATAAGCTGTAGTTTGTTAAAAGCCATGAAAATAAATTAAGTGTCATGTTAAGTTAATAGATTGCTGTCAAACCTACTTACTTGACATATTTGTTATTCCTCTGCAATGACTCCTGTCCTGCTTTAATACGTTCTATCCCTAGATTCCATGTTAAAAAAGTATTTTTGTTATCAATAAAAACCCAGCCGAAGCTGGGTTTTTATTCAATTAAGCACTTGCTTGAGCTTGAGCTCTAACTTCTTCAGCAAAATCAACTTCTTCTTTTTCAATACCTTCGCCCACTTCAAAACGAGCAAATCGAACAACTGAATTGTCTTTAGACTTAGTTAACTGTGCAACAGTCATTTTGTCATCTTTAATAAAAGCCTGGCCTTCAAGCGTTATTTCAGCCAAGAATTTTTTAATTCTACCAACAATCATTTTTTCAACAATTTCAGGCTTTTTACCACTTTCAAGTGCTTGAGCAGTAAAAATATCTTTTTCTTTTTGGATAACATCTGCAGGAACTTGATCTTCAGATACACATGATGGGTTAACCGCAGCAATATGCATTGCAATATCTTTACCTAAATCAGCATCACTTTTTGCCAACTCGATAATCACAGCAATTTTACCACCATGCAAATAACAAGCAGTTCCACCCTCAACATTTGAATATTTTTCAAAGCGTCTGATAGAAATATTTTCCCCCACTTTAGCAACTAAAGCACGACGAGTTATTTCAATTGAGTCACCACTTGCTAAAACTATTTCGGCCAATTGCTCAGTATCTTTTATATCGTTATTTAAGACAGCTTCTGTAACCGCTGTTAAAAAGCCATTAAAATCTTCACTTTTTACTACAAAGTCTGTTTCACTGTTAACTTCTATCATAGCAACAGTCTTACCATCTTCACTGGCTTTAATTCCAATAGCCCCTTCAGCAGCTACACGGCTAGCTTTCTTATCTGCTTTAGCAAGTCCTGATTTACGCATATTTTCAATAGCCAATTCCATATCGCCATTAGCTTCAGCCAAGTTCTTTTTACATTCCATCATACCAGAACCCGTTCTTTCACGAAGTTCCTTAACCATTACAGCCGTAATTTTCATTCTATCTAACCCTTAAATTCTTAACTAAAAAAACGCCTCCAATAATAATAAAGGAGGCGTTTAATATGGCTACATACCTATAACCAAATTTTCACATCAGCGGTTAAGCTTCTTCAGTTTTAACTTCCTCAACAAAATCTTCAGATTTTGCCGATGCTGCCAATCCCGCAGACTTTGCTTCTAGCACAGCTGCTGAAGCTGTTTGACAATATAGTTTAACTGCACGTATTGAATCATCATTACCAGGAATAACGTAGTCAATCCCTTCAGGTGAGTTGTTTGAGTCAACAATGCCTACAACAGGTATACCTAATTTTTTCGCTTCATTTACTGCATTTTTTTCATAGCCTACATCCAATACAAAGAGCACATCGGGTGTGCCACGCATATCTTTAATGCCACCAAGACTACGGTCCAGTTTTTCCATTTCGCGTTCCATGCCCAAAGCTTCTTTTTTACTGAATTTTTGGTACAGAGTCCCATCAGCTTTCATTGCTTCTAATTCTTTTAAACGATTAATTGATTTTTTAATTGTTTTAAAGTTCGTCAGCATACCACCTAACCAACGATGGTTTACATAAGGCATCCCACAACGCTGAGCTTCTTCAGCAATTGTTTTACGCGCAGATTTTTTTGTACCTACAAATAAAATATTACCTTTATTTGCTGTCATTTGACCTAGATAATTCATCGCATCATTAAATAATGGAAGTGTTTGCTCTAAATCAATAATATAAATCTTGTTACGCGCACCAAAAAGGTATGAAGCCATTTTGGGATTCCAGTAACGTGTTTGGTGCCCAAAGTGAACACCTGCTTCTAGCATTTGACGCATTGACACTGCTGCCATTTATTTCTCCTAAGTTATTCGGTTGTTGCTTAATTAAGCGACAAACCTGGGTTTCGCCTCCACCTATCCCGCCTGGAAACCAGTTATAAAACCAGCACCCTACCAGCCGTGTCGATAAATGTGAGTATTAATACAAAAATGAACTTACCTTTATACCATGTTTGCCTTTTTTCAGCAAAAATAACTTAAAACCAAGGTAAGATTAAAAGTGAAGTTAAAATAAATAATACCTGTAGAGCGGACTTCAGCCCGCTATATTTCAGCGAGAATTGCGGACTGAAGTCCGCTCTACATATATTCTTCACTTTTGATCACACCCTTAAAACCACACATTATGTTTGTAAATTATTCTGCAGGCTTGATTTTTTACAAGTACTTATCAATATCATGCGCCTTTAACCCCCAAGCCATAAGCGTTTCTACTGTATGGTTGGCATTATTTAAGCGACTAATGACAATATCAAATAAAGATTTATAAAATAAATATCCTTTAACGGGGTTATCATCTAAATAAATACTTAACCTTTCTCCATCCAACTCAAGCAATGTTACATCTGTAGCCGCCATAACCGTAGCAATACGTGGTAGTACTGAATGCAAACAACTCTCCCCGAAAACAGCACCTTGTTTTAACTTACCAACCCCGGGCTGAATTCCTTTTTCTCCACCTAACCCGACATGCCTGCTTACATTTAACTCACCTGTTTCAACAAAAAAAAGAGAGCTTGCTAGTTCCCCTTCTTTTACCACAACGGTATTGGCAGCATAATTTTTCCGTTTCCAGCTAACTCCTTCAGAAAATTGGGGAGCCTTAATTATATCTTTTATTATATTCTTCAAAATATTACCTTATATCAATATAACGACAAAAACCGTGATGCTTTAAATGGTCAGCTAGATTTTTTTTTGTTAGGCTATTATTCCATGAAATATCCACTTTTCTATGGTGTAGAACACAATCACGAAGATAGAGGTTAATAAGACTTTGATAAGGCACACCAGATTCAGTTGCCATTTCTTTAAAATACCCAATAATATCTTCGCTTAACCTCATAGTGATAGATTTTTTTAATTTACTAGCGTATGGGTTTTTACGAGATTGTAACTTTGATAGGTCGTATTCTTTTTTCATAATTCATCACCCGTAATAAAACTTTCTTTCATTTTTTGTAGCTTTTCGAGCTGATATTATTCGAAGTACATTTCCTGATTGTTTTTCACAGTGACAAATCATGAGCATTCTGGAATTATTACTGATACCTAAAATAAGGAAACGGTCTTCTTCCAGCTCCGAATGCCCATTATCATAAAATTGTATTGCAAATTCATCGTAAAACACAGCTGATGCCTCTTCAAAAGAAACGTCATGTTTTTCCTGGTTTTTTAAAGCTTTAACTGTACCTCACTCAAACTTAATCATACATAAATTGTATGTAATATATTAAAATATTGTCAAGATGAATTTTTGTTAAGTAATTAGTTTATATTCAATTTCATAATTTTCACCATCCCATAGTATAACTTTTCCTATCCAGTCTTTTTTTATTGAAAAAGTATTTTTCAATTTACTTGCATCTTGTCCTGCTTCAACTGCTTTTTCATTATTAGTTTTTGCAATGACAACTCGAACATCTTGATTTGATTCAAAGGCTTTTTCAATTCTTACTCGAAATTCTTTATTGCCATGACCAGTCCACCGAGATACTTTATCGCCACAACGTATTGTTCTTTCTACCGCCTTTTTAAAATAATGTTGCCATATACTTACAACTAATTCACCAGCATCATTTTCAGCAGAAACAGACCAATTGATATTCTTCAACGTTGCACCGTATGCTT
>CAYYNM010000080.1:0-1073 GCA_964472945.1 uncultured Methylomarinum sp.
AGGGCAACCACAAGGGATTGCCCCTACAAAATGAGAATCTCAGATAAACCTTGATCCCTCTGTTTTTTCAGCATCTAACAAAAGCAACAATTAAAAACTGGAACATCGAGTTAAAGACACTGAATTACAAAAATTCTGGTGACTACTTAACCACGCTAAACTTGCTTTGACTTCATGCGTTATTTCCTTAAATTTTTTATCTTATACCAATACAGACGATTAAGCTGTTTTTAGGTACAATTAAGTACTTCTTTATTTTGGTTGCTATAAAATGAGATTAAACCCTTTAATACAAAAAGCTATAAAAACTGAGGTGTTAAACCTTCTAGGTGAAGATTGTATTGTGTTACTTTTCGGTAGTCGTACGGATGATAATCAGCGTGGGGGAGATATTGACTTATTAATTGAATCTCCTGTTATCATTAAAAATCGTATTCAACTTGAGTGTAAACTGGCTGCTCGTCTGTATATTAAACTAGGTGGGCGTAAGGTGGATATTTTAATTAAAGATAGCATGACCCCCATTAAACCCATTCACCAGCAAGCTATGGAGTCTGGCATTATCTTATGAAGCATTCAGAAAAACAGAGCCGTTGGTTTTTAGTTAAGCAATTACTCTTGTTAACTGAAAAAGAAGTTAAACACCTCTGCTTGACTAGCGACAGAGTTAAGGCACTTGAGCCTGATTTACAATGGATTGAAGCACTTGAAAATAATATTGAATGCAGTGAAATGCTAGATGCTTTTGTTTCTCGCTTTGGTCGTCTGCAAGATACTTTGGGTGATAAGTTATTACCGGCACTATTACGTGTAAGTCTTGAACCCACAGGCTCTCAATTGGATAATTTACTCCGTGCAGAAAAAATTGGCTGGATAGCTTCTTCTGAGCAATGGATTGAAATCAGAACACTTAGAAATCGCTTGGTGCATGAATATATGGATTCTGCTGAAAATTTATTACAAGCTTTAAAGATGGCTCTTGAAAGTGTTAATGTTTTAGTCGACACGCAAAAATGCTTCTCTCATTATACTGAACAATTTAAAGACAAAATTTGAATTTTTAGTTCTGGTGG
>CAYYNM010000080.1:1173-13132 GCA_964472945.1 uncultured Methylomarinum sp.
ACTCAATATATTAGTTAAAGCAATCCTCCCTCTTTAATAAATTTAAAAAATAATAAATAAACAGATTTTTTATCAGTAGTCTATAGTTTAGTGCATAAGGTATAAAACCCTTTTTAGTTAATTGAGTATCTAGGAGATAACAGTGGCAAGCATACTTGCAGTAGATGATTCAGCATCCATGAGACAAATGGTTTCTTTCACCTTAAAAGGAGCAGGTTATACAGTTGTTGAAGCGGTTGATGGTGTGGATGCTTTAAATAAAGCAAAAACTCAAAAATTTGATTGTGTAGTAACTGACGTTAATATGCCTAATAAAGATGGTATTACCTTAATTAAGGATTTACGTGGGTTACCTGATTATAAGTTTATTCCTATGTTGATGCTAACAACAGAATCAGGTATGGATAAAAAACAAGCGGGTAAGGCTGCGGGGGCTACGGGTTGGATAGTAAAACCTTTTAACCCTGATCAACTGTTAAAAACAATCAAGAAAGTTTTGGGTTAGACGCTAACATTTGTAAGTTAATATTTGATGAGTAGGAAAGTCTATGTCAATTGATATGGCACAGTTCCACCAGGTTTTCTTTGAAGAAAGTTTTGAAGGCCTGGATATAATGGAAACAGGGTTGTTAAATCTGGATATGGGGGATGTTGATGCTGAAGATATTAATACTATTTTTAGAGCGGCTCACTCAATAAAAGGAGGAAGTGGCACCTTTGGTTTTACTGCTGTTTCTGATTTTACTCATGTTATGGAAACCTTACTTGATGAAATGCGGGATGGTCGCAGGCAGGTGACTCAGCCGGCTGTTGATGTTCTTTTAGCTTCAGTGGATTGTTTAAAAGAAATGTTAACGGCTATTCAGGATGAACAAGAAATTGATGTTACTCGTGTTGCTGAATATAAAAAGGCATTAGAAACTGAGCTTAATGGTAGTGAGGTTGTCGATAAACAAGGCACAGAAAAAATTGCTGAAACAGTCTTAGTACCAGATTCTACTATAGCGGGGGAGAGAAAATGGCGGATTGCTTTTAGCCCTCATGTCAATTTACTTAAGACAGGGAATGACCCTGTTAGAATGTTTAGGGAGCTTGCTTCACTTGGTGAATTAACAACAACTGTTGATTTTCAGGGAGTCCCTGATTTTTATGATTTAGATCCGGAAGAATGTCATTTATCATGGAATTTAGAATTACTTGGTGATATTTCTGAAGCGGATATAACTGAAATTTTTGACTGGGTCGAAGATGAATGTGATATGGCTATTCAGCTACTTTCGGAGCAAGAACAAGCTTCTCCCGTCGTGGCAGAAAATATTAAAACTTCTGAAAAGCAAATCAAACCAGAGCTAAGCACTAAACCTACTACGCCAAAACCTTCAACAACACCTAAAAAATCCCCGACAAAACCAGTTGCAAAGGGTTCTGGCTCAATTCGAGTTGATACCAGTAAAATCGACACACTGATAAATATGGTCGGAGAGTTAGTGATAACTCAGTCTATGTTAAATTTAGTGGGTGAGAATTTTGAAATGAATAAGCTTGATCAGCTTAAAAATGGGTTGTCTCAATTAGATCGTCATACCCGTGAGTTACAAGAAAGTGTGATGAATATCCGTATGTTACCTATTAGTTTTGTATTCAGCCGTTTTCCTCGCTTGGTACATGACTTAAGTGCCAAGCTAGAGAAAAAAATAGAACTGGTGATGGTGGGGGAGCATACTGAAGTTGATAAAACGGTTGTTGAATTATTAAGTGACCCTTTGGTTCATTTAATAAGGAATAGCCTGGATCATGGTATTGAAATGCCAGCTGACCGGGTAGCAGCAGGGAAACCTGAAATGGGAACTATCACGTTGGAAGCTTATCATCGAGGCGGTAATATCGTTATTGAAGTAAAAGATGATGGTAAGGGGCTTAATAAGGATGTTTTAAGAGCTAAGGCGATAGAAAAAGGTTTGATTGAAGAGGGTACTATTCTTACTGATAAACAAATCTATGAATTGATTTTTATGGCTGGTTTTTCTACCGCTGAAAAGTTGACAGATGTTTCTGGTCGTGGTGTTGGGATGGATGTGGTTAGACGAAATATTCAATCACTGGGTGGCAATATTGAAATAATATCTGAGATAGGTAAAGGTTCAACGATAGCTATTCATTTACCTCTCACATTAGCTATTATGGATGGACAGTCTATTGCTGTAGGTGATGAACGCTTTATTATTCCATTAGGCTCTATTATTGAATCCATTAATATTAAAGAATCGATGATAAATCGGATAGCAGGAAGAGGGGAGACCTTTAGGTTAAGAGATGAGTATTTGCCTATCATTAGAATGCATGAAATATTTGATGTTAAAACAGCACAAGCGACTAAATTAACGGATGGTTTGGTTGTTGTGGTTGATGGGCAAGGTATGCGATGTGGTTTATTTATTGATGATCTTTTAGGTCAGCAACAAGTTGTGATTAAATCATTAGAAGCAAATTATAGAAAAATTGAAGGCGTCTCTGGTGCAACAATACTAGGAGATGGTTCCGTTGCACTGATTCTGGATATTCCTGGATTAGTTCGTTTATCTAATCAGTAAACTATCAAACATAATATGGCAGAGCAAACTGAAAATATCGAA
The DNA here is from genome assembly GCA_964472945.1 of uncultured Methylomarinum sp. Lineage (GTDB taxonomy): Bacteria > Pseudomonadota > Gammaproteobacteria > Methylococcales > Methylomonadaceae > QPIN01. The sequence continues at coordinate 3,807 of CAYYNM010000080.1, forward strand.
ACAGAATCAATTGAAGAGAAAAAACTGCAAAATTTAGTTCAATTTTTAAGTTTTACTTTAGGCAATGAGGAATATGGAGTGGATATCCTTCGGGTACAAGAAATTCGAAGTTGGGAGCCTGTTTCAAGAATACCGAATGTCCCAAGTTATGAAAAAGGGGTGGTAAATCTTCGGGGGGCAATTGTCCCTATTATAGATTTACGTGAGCGATTTGGTTTAGGGCACTTGGAATATTCAGCTTTAACCGTTGTGGTTGTTTTACAAATCTTAACGGATACAGGACAAGCCCGTACTATGGGAGTTGTGGTTGACTCTGTTTCAGATGTGATTGATGTTGATAAAAAAACAATACAAGATGCGCCTAATTTTGGAACCAAAGTAAGTACTGAATTTATCAATGGTCTTGCCTCGGTTAAGGACAGGATGGTGATGTTACTTGATGTCGAAAAGTTATTAAAAATAGATGCCTTAGATGATGAAGATGAAAATACATAACAAATTAATATCCACTTTAATGGGTAAGGGAGATAAATAATGAAAGTTAATATGCCAGTGACAGATCATGAAGTGACCATGAACAAAGGAGATATTCTGGTTACCCGCACTAATTTAAAAGGTATTATTACTTATGCGAATCAATCTTTTATTGATATTAGTGGCTTTACTAAAGAAGAATTGGTCGGTAAAAACCATAATGTTGTTCGTCACCCTGATATGCCTTCAGCGGCTTTTGAAGATTTATGGACATGTTGTAAAGCAGGCAGGCCCTGGACAGCTCCGGTAAAGAATAGAACTAAAAACGGGGATTATTATTGGGTAGAAGCTAATGTGACTCCGGTGTATAAAAATGGCAGGGTCGATGAGTTTTTATCCGTAAGGTATGCGCCTGATCGTCAACAAATAGCCGCAGCAGAAGGTTTATATCAAAAACTTAATGCTAATTCGGTAGAAATGCGGCCTAAAGGATTGGCATTGATGGTCAAGAATATAAAGGAAATGAGTTTAGGCAAGAAAGCTTTTTTTGCTTTATTGGGACTGTTAGCTCCTAGCTTTTATTCAATGTTTTTTTTGTATCAGCAAGGGCATACAACAGTTGTAGCAGAAATGGTGGTTATTATGGTGTTGGCTACTTTGCTAGGCTATAGAATACTAAAAGATTTTAATGCTGCGATAGAAACCGTTATTGGAACATCTTACAAATTAGCTGATGGGAACTATAGAAATGCTATTGAACTGGATAGAAATGACCAAATTGGTGATATGTTTAAAGCGCTATATAGTATGCAGATTAAGCTTAATGCTGACCTTTCTCAGACTAAAGAATCTGCTGCAGAATCAATACGAATTAAACAGGCATTAGATAATGTAAGCTCTAGCGTGATGGTTGCAGATAATAATTTAAATATTATTTATATGAACAAAACAGTTCATAAATTATTTAATAATGCTGAAGTAGATATACAGAAAGATTTACCTAACTTTAGAGCAGACCAATTATTGGGTGCTAATATTGATCAGTTCCATAAAAACCCCGCCCATCAACGTGGAATGTTACCAGGGCTGACCAGTACATTTAATGCTAGTTTAATGTTGGGAGGAAGAACCATAGACTTTATTGCCAACCCTGTTACTGATGATGATGATAAACGGATTGGTACCGTTGTAGAATGGTTAGATAGAACTCATGAGGTGAGAATTGAAAAGGAAATCGAGAATATTGTAGAGGCAGTGAAGTTAGGTCAATTAGATTCTCGAATTGAAATGGCAGATAAAGAGGGCTTTTTTGAAAAGCTTAGTGAAGGGATAAATGAATTAACAGATATTATTGATCATGCTTTTGCTGATGTTTCTAGTACTATGCAAAGTATGGCAACAGGCGATTTAACTAATCGAATTGATAGCGATTACCAAGGTGTTTACCTTGAGTGCAAAAATAGTATAAATTCTTCCATTGATCAAATTGCTGAAATTGTTGGGAAAATCAATGATTCAGCTGGGTTTATTAATAATTCATCTCAAGAAATTGCCAGTGGAAATAACAATCTTTCTCAACGTGCTGAGCAACAAGCTGCAAACTTAGAGGAAACAGCTTCAAGTATGGAAGAGCTAACCAGTACGGTTAAAAATAACTCTGAAAATGCTCAACAGGCTAATCAAGTCGCAACAACAGCGAGACAATTAGCCGAAAAAGGTGGGGATATAGTCAATTCAGCTGTATCAGCTATGCAGGAAATTAATGATAGTAGTAATAAGATTGCTGAAATTATTGGAGTCATTGATGAAATTGCCTTTCAAACTAATTTGTTAGCATTAAATGCATCAGTTGAAGCCGCAAGAGCCGGTGAGCAAGGGCGAGGATTTTCGGTTGTAGCAACAGAAGTTAGAAACTTAGCTCAAAGAAGTGCTACTGCAGCCAGGGAAAGTAAGGAATTGATTCAAACAAGTGTACAAAAAGTGAGGTCTGGGACGCAGTTTGTCAATGAAACAGGAAAATCTTTAAGTGAAATTGTCACTGGCGTTAAAAAAGTGGGTGATATAGTTGCTGAAATTGCAGCGGCTAGTGTCGAGCAATCACAAGGTATCGAACAAGTGAATCAAGCCGTTTCTCAAATGGATGAAATCACCCAGCAAAATGCGGCATTAGCTGAACAAGCCTCAGCTGCAAGTGTATCAATGAGTGAGCAATCTAATAATATGACAGAGTTACTTGGGTTTTTTAAGACAGGAGCTGAACAGCAGCAAAAAACAGCTTCTGTTCAACAGTCGAATTCAATTACTCAGGCTGTAGGTGCTCAGCCTGTCAAAAAAGCAAGTGAACCTTCAGCCCCTGCTGAATTTACAGCACCTGGTGATAGTGATGAGTGGGAAGATTTTTAGCATAATAAATTATAAAAAAGGCTGAGTAATACAGACCCAGATAAGGAAGCGCATCCTACATTGGCGGGTTCGGTTGATTGCATGGATGCAAGAGTAACTGCCTAAAGGGTTTTAAACAATAGGTTGAACGATGGCTATAGTTTGTAGATAACTATTTCTAATAAACTTTATTTTTTAACAAGCTTATTAACATTATAAAAGAGAAGTATTAATATGACTGGTGATTCCCAAATAGAACAGTTTTTAACCTTTGAACTTGCTGGTGATTCTTATGGAGTAGAAATTCTTAAGGTGCAAGAAATCAGAGGGTGGGAGCCGGTAAGAAATATTCCTAATACGCCAGATTTTATTAAAGGTGCTCTCAACCTGCGTGGCTCAATCGTGCCTATCATTGATTTGCGTGACCGATTCGGTATGGAAAGTACTGAATACTCACCTATTACTGTGGTCATTGTTCTCTGTATAGAGGAGGGAAATGTTATGGGTATTGTGGCTGATGCGGTATCAGATGTATTAGAAATTAAATCCTCTGAGATTAAGGGGGCACCAAAACTAGGGGCTAAAATTGATACGCGTTATATGCGTGGTATGTATGTAGGTAATACAAAAATGGTGATGTTACTTAACGCTGATAAATTGTTAGATCCAGAAGAGTTTGAAGGGGTTACTAATCTGTAATGGCTGATAGAGTTGTCGCAATTATTAATCAAAAAGGTGGAGTGGGGAAAACAACAACCTCGACTAATTTAACCCATGCCCTAGCAAAAGCAGGTAAAAAGGTAACAGTTATTGATTTAGATCCTCAAGGACATTTAGCCGTTTCTTTTGGGGTTATAAATCCTAACCGGCCAGGTCTTGATGAGATTATGCTGGGTGATGCTGATATTACTAAAATGCTGGTGCCTGTTAGAGAGAATTTACAATTAATTGTAGCAGGACCACGGCTTCAGCAAATTGAACAGCTAACTGATGGAGGGGCGAAACGGGGAGATTTGCTGCGTAAAGCATTGCATGAAAACCTTAAGGATCAAGATTTTGTTTTTATAGACTGTCCACCTTCATCGGGTGTTTTAGTTGCTAATGCTTTATTTGCTGCGGATGAAATTTTAATTCCAATGACCAGTGATTTTTTAGCCCTACAGGGACTCTCTCATATGATGGGAACGATTAAACGTTTTGAAAAGGTGCTAAACAAAAAATATAAGCTATCCTTAGTGATGTCAAGGTATGTAACAACACGAAGAATATCTAAAGAAGTATTAAGTAAGATGTTGAAATATTTTCCTAATCAAGTGTTGTTTACTGTTATTAGGGAGACAGCATTATTAGCAGAATGTCCAAGTTTTGGAAAAACAATACTTGAATATCGTCCGGGAAGTCGCTCGGCAAGAGATTTTAGAAGTCTGGCTAAAGACTTTTTGGAAGGGAAAGTAATGTAATGGCAGAAAAAAATGAAAAAGATTTAATTGGTTTTGATCCACTTGCCTGGATGAATGACGGTGATGCTGAAAGTTCTACTCAAAATGATAATGTAGATACGGCTCAAACTGCAGACACAGAACAAGTCGCTTTAACAGAACAAAAGGAAGAGCTGGACACTATAATAGCGACTGAACCAGCAATAGAAAGAGGCGTTGTTGAAGATGGAAATAGTCAGTTAACACTAGATTCAACACTTAATATTCAAAATGTGAGTCATTTACATGAACAATTATTAGTTTTGCTAGAAAGGCAGGATAAAATTGAGATTGATGCCTCTTCTGTTGTGACAGTCGATACTGCAACATTACAGTTATTGATAGTATTAAAGCAGTCAGCCGTTAAGTTAGGAAAAGAAATTATATTTGATTTTCCTTCTGATAAGTTTATTGAATCTGCGGAGCTATTAGGCTTAGCTGAAATGTTGGAAATTGATCAAGCTGCTGCTGGCTTTTTCTAATTTTTATTAACATAGGAACGTGTATGGAATAGCTTCCTGAAATTATAACGCAGGATTTATGTTTCGTGCACGTTCCTTAGACAAAGAGGAAGGCTGTGTCAGATAATCAACGTGAATTTTTGTATACCAGGGCTGATTTTGATTTTTTGCGGAAAATATCTAATGAGCATTCTGGTATTTTAGTTCCTGATGATAAGTTTGATATGTTTTATTCAAGACTATCAAAGAGAGTAAGAGTACGTGGGCTGGAAAATTTTAAGGAATATTGTCTCTACCTTAAAAATAATCCAGAACAGGAGTTCACCGAATTTATTAATGCCGTTACCACTAATTTAACTTCTTTTTTCAGAGAAAAACATCATTTTGAGTATTTAAAAAATACGATTATCCCTGAAGTCTTAAAAAGAAATAACACCAAAAAGACTATAAGGGTTTGGTCTGCAGGTTGCTCTACCGGTGAAGAGCCTTATTCAATAGCCATGACTTTATTGGAATATGTACCTAGTGGTTGGGATATTAAAATTCTTGCAACAGACTTAGATACGCATGTTTTACAGACGGCTGCTACAGGTATTTATACTAAAGATAGAATTGATGGCTTATCGACCAAAATAATAAATAAATGGTTTAAGAAAGGCACAGGAAAGAATGCGGTAAAAGTAAAAATCCACTCAGATTTGCAAGCTATTATTCAGTTTAAGCAACTTAATTTAATGGGAAATTGGCCTATTAAGAATAACTTTGATTTTATTTTTTGTAGGAATGTACTTATTTATTTTGACAGGGATACCAAGCAACTTTTAGCGCAAAGGTATGGAAAATTACTTGCGATAGGTTCTCATTTATTAATTGGACACTCTGAATCATTAAATCAACTTGATACTTGTTTTGACTTGATTGGAAATACTATCTATAAAAAAATTAAGTAATAATTGGACTTGCATATAGGGATTAATAAATTATATGAAACAAAAAAAAGTAATTAACCCACCTTCAATTTCAGAATTTAAGGATATAAAAAGATTTTGGGATAAAGAAAATAATTTAGTTTGTGCAAGAATTTTACCCGGTGAATATTATGTAACCACTGAAGATGAAAGTGTGACAACAGTACTAGGTTCATGTATTGCTGCTTGTATTCGTGATAAAGAGTCTGGTGTGGGGGGGATGAATCATTTTATGCTTCCTGAGACAAATAAGCATAAGTTAGCAGTTGGTGCGGAGTCTGTAGTTGGAAATGCGACCCGTTATGGAAATTATGCCATGGAGCATTTAATTAATATGATTTTAGCTAATGGGGGAAAACGAAAAAATCTGGAGGTTAAACTTTTTGGTGGCGGAAAGATTATTCCCACATTAGGTGATGTTGGACAAAGAAATATTGATTTTGTACTTGAATATATTGATACAGAAGCTTTAAAGCTAGTTTCTAATGATTTAGGTGATATTTACCCCAGGAAAGTTATATATTTCCCTAAAACTGGAAAAGTTAGGATGAAAAAAATTAAAGACTTACATAATGAGACCATTGCTTCACGCGAGAAACAGTATCGTACGTCTATTAAAGACGTTGTTGTGCAAAGTGATGTCGAGTTATTTTAGGGACTGTGAGGTTTTGAATAATGAGTAAAAAAATTAAGGTATTGATTGTTGATGATTCAGCATTAATTCGGCAGATGTTGACAAAAATCTTTAGTTCATCAGCTGAAATTGAAGTAGTAGGATCTGCTGTTGACCCCATTGTTGCAAGAGATAAAATTAAAAAACTTAACCCAGATGTATTGACATTAGATGTGGAAATGCCTCGAATGGATGGCTTGACTTTTTTGCGTAATCTAATGCGTTTAAGGCCCATGCCCGTTGTAATGATTTCAACACTAACAGAAAAGGGGGCTGCCGTAACGTTAGAGGCTTTAGAATTAGGCGCGATTGATTTTGTAGCTAAACCAAAAGTGGATGTTTCTAACTCGCTGGATGAATATGCTGAAGATATTATTGCTAAAGTAAAAATGGCGGCTAAGGCGAGAGTAAGAGCGCTTGATGCTAGACCTACCACAAAGACGATAAGAACCTCTGTTCCAGTTAAGCATTCGGCTGATTCAATTATTAAAGCAGCACCCACTAAAACGCATTTTAAAACAACCGATAAAATTATTGCACTAGGGGCATCAACAGGAGGAACCGAAGCAGTAAAAGATGTTGTGGCTGGATTGCCAATAACAACACCTGCAATTGTTATCTCTCAGCATTTACCTGCGGCTTTCAGTGTATCATTTGCTAAGCATGTTAACGATGTCACTGAAATGTCTGTGTGTATTGCACAAAATGGACAACAAATTTTACCTGGAAATATTTATATTGCACCTGGTGATAAACATTTATTAATCAGCAGAGATGGTGCTCGCTATATTTGCCAGTTAAATGATGGCCCTCCCGTTAATCGTCATAAACCCTCAGTGGAAGTGATGTTTCGTTCAGTGGCTCAAAATGTGGGAAGCAATGCAATAGGTGTTATGTTGACAGGGATGGGGGCGGATGGAGCTATCGCGATGAAAGAAATGAAAGATGCTGGTGCGGTTAATATTGTGCAGGATGAAGCAAGTAGTGTGGTTTGGGGAATGCCTGGCGAGGCATTTAAACTGGGCGCAGCTGATCATGTTGTTGCTCTTGATAAAATGGCGGCAAAAATTTTATCGCTAGTCTAATTTAGGATAATAAATGACTTTCTTCAAACAGGTCTGGTTTCTTTTATTGGTTTTTATAATAACAATGGTATTGCCCATTTTTATGGCAACTGACATTCTTTATTGGATAGCATTGCCCTGTATTTTTGTAATAAGCCTTTTTTGTATTTATAGCACTCAACATTCCTTAACTGAGACGGCGGATGAAAAATTTGAGGAAAATGATAATAAGCTTAATTTGTCTATAGACCAGTATGCCTCAAAAGTTGAGTTATGTATGGAGCAAGAAATAACGTCATGTCATGAAGAATTAGCTCAATTAAAAAAAATAGTGGCTGATGCGGTAGAAACTATGACAAGTAGCTTCAATAGCCTACATAGTTTAACCTCTGGACAGTCTAATGTCGTCCATTCATTGATGCACAGCTTGGGAGAAAGTGAAAATGAAGCTGAAGAAAGCTTGAACTTTGCTAAGTTTGCGCAAGAAACAGATGAGGTCTTTAAATTTTTTATTGACCATATTCTACAAATTAGTAAACAAAGCATGGAAATGGTGGGTGTTATTAATGATGTGGAAGAACATATGTCGCAAGTAGAGAAGCTACTGACAGATGTTCAGGGAATTGCAGATCAAACAAATTTATTGGCATTAAATGCTGCCATAGAAGCAGCAAGAGCAGGAGAAGCGGGTAGAGGCTTTGCTGTAGTTGCTGATGAGGTTCGTAATTTATCAAAAAATTCTGATAAATTCAGTGATGAAATCAGAGTTGTAGTTAATGCATCTAAGAAAAATATTTCACTCGCTCAAAATATGATTCAGAATATGGCATCTAAAGATATGAATGTTGCTATTACATCAAAAGCAAATATTGATGCCATGATGACGGGTATTGCTAAGATGAATGATGATATTGCGATTAAAATTAATGAAGTATCTAATATGACAGATCAGATTGATAGTAGTGTTGGTCAAGCGATAAGAGGGTTACAATTTGAAGATATGGTTAGACAAATGATCGAGTATCTAGAATTAAATACGTTACACTTTCAGTCGATGAGTGATGAAGTTAAGATAGGCATTGGGTCATTTAAAACTGGGAAAGAGCCTATTTGGATTACTGAATTGGAGCAAGGTATCTCTAGGTTAGATGAAATGAGGCAGCAATGGAATAATAAAGATAAAAAAGCAGTTTCACAGCACTCAATGGACGAAGGTGATATAGAATTATTTTAGAAAAATAGGAATAAAAAAATGGGAATAGAAACGCGATTAGATTCAGCTTCAAAAACATTAACTATTAATATCTCTGGTCGTTTTGATTTTGCAGTTCATCAGCAATTTCGTAAAGCAACAGAACAAGCTAGCACTGGAGTAACAAATGTTATGGTTGATATGACAAAAGTTGATTACATGGATAGTTCAGCTCTTGGAATGTTATTGGTTTTGCGAGATAAAGTGGGTGAAAATAAAAGTGCAGTGCATATTAAGGGTGCTAAACTGGAAGTAAAAAAAATATTAGAAATAGCAAATTTTGATAAGTTATTTACTTTGGAATAAAGGCAAATTAATGTCCGTGACCCAGAGCGTGGGAACAATCAAATATAAACTTCACCTCCAACCACACGGAGTATATTTGGTGGTAGGCCAAATATGTTGATAAGGTTATTTAAAACTTATCTATTACTGACTCCCTTAGCCTGCTTTGCGCTAAAGAATGCAGGTTAAAACTTGCGTCCCCAAAGGCTGTCCTTAATAACACCTGATTACGTATAACTCGATGTTCCAGTTTTTTTAACTTGAATTCAGAAAATACTAAAAACCATAG
>CAYYNM010000081.1:0-13106 GCA_964472945.1 uncultured Methylomarinum sp.
TGCTATTCAAATGGCTCTTGCTGGTGAAAAGCTTGATGGGGGCGAGTAGTTACTAATTTTGAACGACTCTTGAATAACAAAACCGTAAGCCTTTGATTTTGTTATCCTCTGATTGATGGTCGAGAGTAGCCTAATTCGCTAATTATGTAGTGGGTATAATTTATTTTACCATTTTGAATTAATAAACTTTGGAAGCAAGGCTTTAGTCCGCTATTGAATCAGGGGTTTTAAGTTATTGCGGACTGAAGTCCGCCCTACAAATACGCATATATTACTGTAACTTTCTTTTTGCAACCGCTAAAGCACCTATCAGTGCAGCTTCTGTGTTTAAGCAGACTTTAATTGAAAGCTCTTGTAACGTCTCTTTATATCGTCCTTTTGACAAGAACCCTTGCATAAAATTTCCATCCTGCATGCTTTGGATATTTTTGGCTGCAATCCCCCCCGCCAAAACAACCCCGGCTTTTGGTAAACATTTTAATGCTATATTCCCTGCTTCTGCACCATAAACCTGACAAAAAACCTCCATTGCTTTAACACTTAGCTCACAGCTCTTTTCACTAATCACGACCGCAGGATCATCATTATCCATTCTTAGCTGAACAGTCGAATCAACTTCCGCATATTTGATAAATTTTAAATATTGATAAATGCTAACTAAGCCTTGCCCACACACCACTCTTTCATAACTCACATGACCTGGATATATTTCCATTAAGTATTTAAGCAAACCAATTTCTAATTCATTTCTTGGTGCAAAATCTGCATGCCCTCCCTCTGTCGCAACAACATGGTAGTCAGTACCATTCCATATAACTAATGCCTCACCTAACCCTGTTCCTGCTGCCAAGACGGCAATATGACCTTTTTCTTTTTTCGCATGGCTATTGAGTTCTATAAAGTCTTGCTCTGGTAATCCAAGCACACCCCATGCGGTTGACTCCAAGTCATTTAGCAATATAACGAATTTTGCCTCCGTTTGAACTGCTATATCCTGCTTGTTTAACACCCAAGGTAAATTAGTCGTTACACAGTTGCCATTGACTACGGGGCCTGCAACGCCAATTGAAACGCACTGTAAGGAAAGGCCGGTTACTTCACCCAAAAAATCGCTTAAGAGCTCCTCAAACGTATCAAAATCAGCACTTGAATACTGTTTTTTTTTAAAGCAAATCCATTCTGAATTTTCTAACTGATAGAGTGCTAAAATTGTTTTTGTTCCTCCAACATCCCCTGCAAGAATCATTTTATTCCCTTATAAGTATTTACAATCTGGTAATTTTTATCAGCATCAAAAGAAATAACTTTATACGCATCTTTTCTCCCCCCCATATTCATTCCTGGTGTTCCTACCGGCATTCCCGGAACGGCTATTCCAACTATTTTGGGCTTTTTAGTGATCATTTTAATTATATCTGCCGCAGGCACATGCCCTTCTACCACATAGCCATTTACTAATGCCGTATGACAAGATGCTATATTATTTGTTACGCCATATTTTTCTTTAATTGCTTGAACATCATTTGTTAAAAAGTCTTTTATAACAAAGTTATTTTCTTGTAAATGCTTTATCCATTTACCACAACAGCCACAGCTAGGACTTCTATAAACTTCTATTTCAATTGGAGCACCATCAGCTAACACCTCCGCAGCCTTAAGAGCTATATTTGAACTCACTAAAAATACAAACAATACCCCTAATATTTTACTCATCACTATCCCCATTAATTGTTGCTATAATTTTTCTGTCCATCGCATGATTACGATGTTCACATAAATAAATACCCTGCCAGGTTCCTAATTGTAATTGCCCATTTGCAATTGGAATAGTCAACTCTCCACCTAAAATAACTGACTTTAAATGTGCTGGCATATCATCACTGCCCTCTAGTACATGTTGGTAATAAGGCTCATTCTCCACAACCGAGTGATTAAAATAGGTTTCCATATCAACCCTTACATCGGGGTCTGCATTTTCATTTATCGCTAAAGAAGCTGAAGTATGCTGGATAAACAAATGTAACAAGCCAATATTTATACGCTTTAACTCAGGCAAGCTTTGTAACACCTCATAAGTAACCAAATGAAAGCCTCTACCCTTTGCCGACATATTTATTTGTTTTTGAATCCACATAATTTATTACCTGTAAATATAAGGTATTAAGCAATAGCTAATACCACTAACAACCAGCACACCCAATATATTTAAGATTATGCCAACTTTTAACATTTCATAGACTTTAACTTTACCACTACCGAACACAATTGCATTGGGTGGCGTGGCAACAGGAAACATAAATGCACATGAAGCTGATAATACTGCTGGTAACATTAGCCATACTGGCTCAACATTCAACACTTTGGCTGTTGACAATAAAATAGGCATAACCAATTGTGTTGTTGCTGTATTTGATGTTAGCTCAGTCAATAAATTCATTCCAACAGAAACAATTAATACCAGCAATGGTAAGGAAAATGCTTTTAAACTTTGTAACTGCCCTGCTAAATATTCTGACAAACCACTCACAGAAAACCCATACGCTAATGCAAATCCACCGCCAAATAACAAAACAATTGACCAAGGCAACTCTGCAAAAACTTTTTTATCCAATAACCTAACACTCTTATTCAAATGATTTTTTACTGGGATAAAAAACATTAATGTTGCCATTGCAATTGCGACACTACCATCATCAATCATATTTCCATAAGGCATTAACTCACCCCAACCACTAAAACTTAGGTTTCCTAAATTAATACCTTTTCGTGTAATCCATAATATTGTAGTCATCACAAAAACAATCATGACTAATCTTTCAGCGTTTGAAAGCTTACCTAAAATATTTTTTTCATCTATAAGCAATTGTTTTAAAGTCTTGGTATTTGGTATTCCTCTTAAAAACAAAGTCATAATAATCAAATATAAGCCTATTAACATAGTTAAGCCGACCGGCACGGCTATTAACATCCACTGTAAAAAGCCGACGGACAAGCCTGTCTGCATTTGATAAAACTGGGAAAACACCAAATTTGGTGCAGTACCAACTAAAGTCATCATTCCACCAATAGAAGCTGAATATGCAATTGCTAGTAATAAACCCAGTGCAAACTGATGAGCCTGCGCTTTAGTCAAAATACCTTCAAAACGGGAAATAATTGCTAAGGCAATAGGCAGCATCATTAGTGTTGTTGCAGTATTTGAGATCCACATTGACAATCCTGCTGTCGCAATCATAAAGCCAAATACCAGCTGCAATGTATTTCCACCAAATAAAACCAGGATATTCAGTGCTATTCTTTTATGTAAATTCCATTGTTGCATTGCCAAGGCAATCATAAACCCTCCGATTAATAAAAACACCGTTGAATTCATATATTGACTGGCAACTGATTTACTAGAAGCTATTCCTAGAACAGGAAACAAGATGAAAGGTAATAATGCAGTTGCAGCCAAAGGAATGGCTTCTGTCACCCAAAAAACTGACATCATAATGGCACAGGCAGCCATTTTGCTTGTCTGCACACTCTCTCCAAAGTTTACAAACATTAGAATATAAAAAGGAAGAGTAATGCCAATTATCAAGCCTACTCGTCGCACAATCATTATGTACTGCTCATTATTAAAATAATACTAGGTAATGTTATGACAAACCCATCAAAATATATAAGACCTTCGATTTAATCAAATATGGTATTGAGGACTAAACTCATGCACAGCATCAACCATTGCTTTTACATGCTCGGGATTTACATCAGGCAAAATACCATGCCCTAAATTAAAGACATGCCCCGAACCCTGCCCATATTTATTTAAGATCATTTGCACTTTTTGCTTTATTTTCTCTGGCTCAGCATATAGAGCAATAGGGTCCATATTGCCTTGCAAGGCTACTTTATTTCCCACTCGCACGCGTGCTTTTGCAATATCTGTCTGCCAATCTAAACCTAAAGCACTATAACCCGCTTCAGCCATGTCTTCTAACCATAAGCCACCCCCTTTGGTAAAAAGGAGGGTCGGAACTTCTTGTCCATCAACATTCGTTTTAAGCAAAGCACGTAATTGTTTTGCATAACTCAATGAAAATTCATTATAGTCTTCAGTTGACAACACTCCACCCCAAGTATCAAAAACCATAACAGCTTGTGCACCCGCTTCTATTTGTGCATTTAAATAGGCCGCAACTGATTGTGCCAATTTATCTAACATTTGGTGCATTAGCTTTGGTTGCTCATACATCAAGCCTTTAACTTTTTGAAAGCTTTTACTACTCCCACCTTCAACCATATAAGTCGCTAGTGTCCAAGGACTCCCAGAAAAGCCTATTAAAGGAACTCTATTTTGTAAGTTTTTTCTAATTAAACTGACAGTATCTATCACATATTTCAAATCCAGTGTTGGGTCTGGAATGGGTAATTTATTAATATCAGTTGCCGTCCTGACAGGATTTTTAAACTTAGGGCCTTCTCCCTCAGAAAAATACAAACCTAAGCCCATTGCATCTGGAATTGTCAATATATCAGAAAACAAAATTGCCGCATCAAAATCAAATCGATCTAAAGGCTGTAAAGTAACTTCACATGCCAGCTCTGGATTTGTGCATAAATCCAAAAAGCTTCCTGCTTTTGCTCTTACTTCTCGGTATTCAGGTAAATATCGCCCTGCCTGTCTCATCATCCATACGGGTGTTCTATCAACTGGTTGCTTTAATAGTGTTTTAATAAAAATATCATTTTTTAAAGATGTCATATTGTTATTTTTTTATTCCTTTCTGCAAGTCACTCATTTTCCTTACCCAAGACTTTCTGTATTTAGCAGGTAAGGATTTCATTTTATTTGTTGCACTGGCGGTATTTTTAAAAGAACCATAAATTATTACATATTTTTGGTTCTGCTTATTTGGCTGAAAAAACTTAAGCAGTTGTTTTAAGCTCTGATTGTCTGTTAAAAATTTATTGACTGATTTACGTGATGAAAGAACGATAAGCTGTATTGTATAATTTTTTTCAGGTTGACTTAAAACCCACCCCCTACCGTTAACAATACTTTCCTGAACCGGCTTATCTTTAATAAAAGCTAACGTTACTTTTTCTTTTTCAGTAGCTTCTGGCACTTTACTTAATATGGCAGTTTTTTTATCTACTTCTTTTTTAGTGTCATCTACAACAACATCATTTTCTTTTACTTTTTTGACGACTGGCTCAAACTCGCTAATTTTTACTTTTTCTGATAGAGATTCAACAATTGGGCGCAACTCACTTTGCTTCTGTATTGTAAGTATTTTTTTATGTTCTTGTTGCGTTACAGGCTCTGTTGAAACCACCTCTTCAGGTTTTTTTAACGCTACCACCTTATCAGTAATATTCTTAGGAGCTTCAATATCAATAACAGGCGGTGTAATTGTAATTTTTTCTGCTTTTTTCTGCACAAAAATCGGTTTTATTACTTGTACAGTCACTTTTTCATCAGTTTCATCAAAAACATAAAATTTTAGAACAATAACAACAAAAATTGCTAAGAAAATCACTCCCAACAACTGAGCATGCCCTTCAGAGACTTTATAATGAGACATTTTGGGCAGCTCATTAATAATTCCTCCAGGTATGCCGTGTGTTTTTTGATAGACTCTTTCAATCATTCGCTCATTAATAGCAGAAAATGAAAGAGTTGTACCTACCTTAGCGGATAAATTTTGTAAAAAAATGCCACACTGTTTTTCAGTTAAAGGAGGAATTTCAATAAAATGACAATCATCAATAACACTATCTGAGCTACTTTTTAAATGCAAATCATCTGGAGTCAATGCAAGCACAAACCTTAAGCTTTCACTTGTAGCCGCATATTGAATGATAGAAGAGGCGAGTCCCGGCACTAATCGGCCCGCATCATCTATAAGGATAACAATTTTTTGATTTTGCTTTTCTATTGCAGAAATAAGCAAAGGTAGTTCTTGATTTTGATATTCAGGGTACTGCTGGATTAAAAACTGACGTATTTGGTTTTGAATACTCTCAAAACTTAATTTTTCTGATGCCTGTAACGTACAGATAGGCCAAACATCATTCTTTCGTGTTTTTAACTCATTAAGAAGTGTGGTTTTTCCAATCCCTTTAGGCCCAGAAATAACAAGAGACTGACTAAGGTTAGAAATTAAATGAATAAGTAAATCTAATTTTTGAGACCGCTCCAGGGTAATTAAAGCAGCGGTGTCTGAGTGCTTCGATTTTGCTTGTTTACTGTCAAAACGAAAGGCAAAAGGATCGTTACCCTGCATAATTTTTCAATGTTTGTTCGAGAGTACTTTGCTCAATATTTATAGGTAAGGTTGCTTTACCAATTGACTCAAGTAATATTAGCCTTATATTACCATCTATATTTTTTTTATCCACTGCCATTAAATCTAAAAATTGTGCGACTGAAATATTAGCAGGAGGCTCTACAGGCAAGCCAGCTAATTGTAATAAGGCAATAATTCTATCAACATCAGCTTTTGTAATCCACCCCATTCTGTTTGAAAGATCTGCAGCGTACCCCATTCCAATCGCTACCGCTTCGCCATGAAGATATTTTCCATACCCTATTCCTGTTTCTATTGCATGCCCAAAAGTATGCCCTAAATTTAAAATTGCACGAATACCTGTTTCAAACTCATCTTCAGCGACTATTTCTGCCTTATTTACACATGACCTTTCGATAATATAAGCAAGTGCCTGTTTATCTCTTTGCAATAATAGTGACATATTGTTTTCTAGCCATTCAAAAAACTCCAAATCACGAATAAGCCCATATTTTATAACTTCTGCAATACCTGCAATCAACTGCCTATCATCAAGTGTGTCAAGTACATCCATATCAGCAATAACACATTGAGGTTGGTAAAAAGCCCCTATCATATTCTTACCCAAAGGGTGATTAACCCCTGTTTTACCACCAACCGATGAATCAACCTGTGCCAACACGGTTGTTGGGATTTGGATAAAAGGAATTCCCCGTTGATAACAAGCCGCTGCAAAACCGCCCATATCACCAATAACACCACCACCCAAAGCAATTAATGTCGCATTACGGCTAAATTTTTTCTCCAATAAGCAATCAAATATTTTAGCAATATGTTCAATATTTTTATATTGCTCCCCATCAGGAAGTTCAACCACTTCCACTTTAAATCCAGCCAGATTTTTTAGCACATCATCCAAGTACAAAGGAGCAATGGTCGTATTGGTCACAATAACAACTTGCTTCGATTTAATATGTTTAAGCAATAATTCTTTTTGTTTTATCAAACCAGATCCAATATATATTGGATAACTTTTGTCTTTTAATTCTACTCGTATTTGTTTCATATTTTTAAATTGAAGACTCATAAGCATCTAAAATATTTTGCACAACTGTTTTACTTTGCATCGAACTTGTTTCTATTTTAAAATCTGCAGTATTTATATAAAACGCCTCTCTTTCCTTAAACAAAGATTCAATTCTTTCTCTAGGGCTATCTGTATTTAATAAAGGCCGCTGACTATCTCTTTTAGTTCTCTGTAATATTTTATCGACTGAGCATTGTAAATAAACCACAAAACCATTTCCCTTTAGTTCTGTTCTATTTTGCTCTCTTAAAATAGCTCCCCCCCCTGTGGCTAGAACAATCCCATCAAGTTTGGTTAATTCTTCAATCATGTTTTGCTCTCTATCTCTAAATCCTTTTTCACCCTCATATTCAAAAATTGTCGATATATCAACCCCTGTTTGTTCTTCTATTGCTTTATCACTATCATAAAAAGGGAGTTGCAAGGCTTTTGCCAATTGCCTTCCAATTGTTGTTTTACCCGCCCCCATAAGGCCAATTAAATATATATTTTCTGTTTGCATTGTTAATTACCGGGCAGGTTTTCTAATAAAAAAGGGGGCATTATGCCCCCTTTTGGTTTTTTTTTATAGTTTGTTATCTTACAGACAAGCTATCTTTTACAATTTTAGGGGTTACAAAAATCAATAACTCTCTTTTTTTCTCACTTTGTGTGGTTTTTCTAAACAAGTTCTTAATCACTGGAATATCACCTAAAAAAGGAACTTTAAATTCTTCCTGAGCCGAATCGCCTTCATACACCCCCCCTAAAACAATCGTTTCACCATCTCTCACTCGAACAATTGTCTCTACTTCTCGTTTATCTATACCTCCCGCTGCATTTGCTGCATCTTTTTTAATTAAAAGATCCATAATTACATCACCATCAGGTGTAATCTGCGGCGTTACATTTAATTCCAAAACAGCATCAATCAATTGAGTTTGTGTTCCATTTTGGCTAACAGTAGTAAAAGGAATTTGTACCCCTTGCTTAATAAAGGCCAGCTCTCTATCAGAGGTCATTACTCGAGGGTTTGCGAGCACCTCACCTCTATTTTCATTTTCTAAAGCAGATAACTCCAAGTTTAGAACATAGTTGGCTCCGCGCGCCAGAGTCATGCCTAATGCACCAACAGGATGGCTATTAATTGCATTTGCTCCCAGGTCAAGTAACGCACTAGATCCAATGGCTCCTACTGTATTTTCTCCCCCCAGGTTTACCCCGTATGTTTTTCCTGAAGCTGTGGTTCCTGATTTAGCCACCCCAAATTTAACCCCAATTTCCTGGGCAAAGTTATGATCGGCAATAACAACCCGTGCTTCAATCATTACTTGTCGTACAGGCACATCAAGAATTTTGATCATTGCTCTTACTTGTTCAAGTTGCCTCGAAGTATCTTTTACAATAATGGTGTTTGTTCTTGCGTCAACTGTAGATGATCCTCGCACAGATAGCACACCTTTTGTTTTGGTTTTACGCGATGATGATGACCTGTTAGATGTTGAGTTTGCCCCATTAAAAATATTACTTTTACCTGATGATGACGAGTTCACAGTTGCAGACTTAACGACATTAGAGCCAACCAATAAGGCTTGAATATCCTCTGCTTTAGCATAATTAATCTGTATATACTCTGTTCTTAAGGGCTCAAGTAATTTTTGTACTTTTTTTGCAGCAAGTTCATCTTCTTCAATTTTAATAATTTCTGCTGTAGGAGCGACTAAAACTACATTTCCTGTTTGCCTTTTTGCTAAGCCTTTGGATTTCAAAATTAAATCCAGTGCCTGATCCCAAGGCACATCATTTAATCGCAATGTTACATTCCCACCAACTGTATCCGCCGCAATAATGTTTAAATCAGTAAAGTCTGCAAGAATTTGTAATACTGAACGGACTTCAATATCTTGAAAATTGAGCGTTAATTTTTTACCAATATAAGGAAACCTTTTCTTTAATAAAGCTTCTTTTTCCATTGCTGTTAAAGGCATAAAATCAACAATTAACAATCCATCTGACTGATAAGAAGAGTAGTCATAGTTACCATCAACCGTTGTTACGACTATTTTTACTCCAGCCCCTTTTGATCTTGCATCAATTTTGCGTACAGGCGTTGCAAAATCAGTGACATCAAAACTTTTATCTAGCTTATTTGAAAGTCTTGTATTAAGAAAGTTTAAAACGACCTTTCTTCCAACTTGCTTTACATCAACAACAGTGTTGGGCGCAGAAAGTTCCAACATTAAACGACCTTCTCCTTTAGGGCCGCGTCGAAAATCTATATTTTTAATTGTTTGTTCTGGCAGAAATTTTGCAATACTTTTATCAATTTTATCTTTCTGTTCTGGTGCTTTAATAGTGCCAACCAAGCTTACCGGTCTCAATACAATATATACATTATTAGCTGAAACTTTAGTTTCGTAAGGGACTGTTTCAGATAAATTAACAATAACTCTTGTTCGCCCTCCAGCCTCAACTACATAAACAGTATTTGCAGCGCCTTGATTAACAGTGAACATTTTTTTTGATAAAGCACTGCTCACACCCAAAAAATCCAAAGCGATTCGAGCAGGGTTGTCTGTTTGAAAAACTTTTGGAGCAGTAACAGGTCCATCCATTGTTAGGTGAATCTGTACTTTATCTCCTGTTAAAGAAGAAAAATTAATGCCTGTAATAGCCGTCCCACTTGCCCAAACTAGAGATATAGGTAGCATTAAAAGCCAGGCCCCTAGTATTAACCAAGCACTTTGTGGCTTGCTATGTAATTGACTAAATTTATTATTTTGTATACTCATTCTATAACCCTTAATTACTCAGCAAGTACTAATGAAGCCTGTTGTTCACGCCACGATCCTGGTTTATCAGGAACAATTTCCATCAACTCTATTCTATTATCTAAAATCTGTATGATTTCACCATAATTTCGCCCCATATAATTACCTTTTTGGACTCGGTGAATCGTTCCATCATTAGCCTTAATCAAGGCCCATTTTCCATTTTCCATCATTAAAGTTCCAACCATCCGCAGTGAGTCAAGTGAATAATCTTCTAGCTCTTCCTTTCTACGTGTAGTGTTTGGCCGTATTCCAAAAGCAGAAGAAGTACCTGCTTGGGCTTCTTCTTCAACTCTTTTGACTGCTTCAAAAGGGTTGCGTAAGCCATCAGGATTAAACAAATAAGGTTCAACTACTTTTATTTCAGGGAGTAATGGAATGGTGCCTTTTGGTTTGGCTTTTACACCCTGTATATATTGCTCTAAATCACTCACATCTTCATTGACACAACCTTGTAAACCAAAACAACAGACGATTGTTAATACCAGTAGCTTCATAATTTGAATAAAATTATTATTAATTAAAATCATGCTTATCTCCGTCGCACTTTTTTCTTCTTAACAGTGCCAGTCTCTTCGTTATATGTTTTTATGGTGGCATCCATAACCAGTAACGAGCCTTTTGGGGTAATGGCAACATCATGAACGGTTACAATTCGAGGTAATGAAGCCAG
Source organism: uncultured Methylomarinum sp. (assembly GCA_964472945.1). Lineage (GTDB taxonomy): Bacteria > Pseudomonadota > Gammaproteobacteria > Methylococcales > Methylomonadaceae > QPIN01. The sequence goes on from CAYYNM010000081.1 coordinate 10,846, forward strand.
GCCGCTGACAAAAAGTCCTATTTCTTCATACTTACCAACCACATTAATTTTGATAGGTAATTCCGAATAAAAATCTTTCCTTATCGGAGAAGCAGGTTTAAACAATCGAAATTCTAACCCACTCGCCAATCCAGTTTGTGAGATATCGATTAATAAATTTGCAACTTCAGCCTTGGTAGGCATTTGTTTAATCATTTCCCCTAGAGATTCCCCAATTTGCTTATACTGCTCTCTATAATCAGGCAAGTTAACCGCCTTTCTTTGCTTGGCTTCAAAACTTTGCTTTAAATTCTGCTCTTCTGCTTTGTACTGGTCCAGGCTTGCTAACTGGTCAAGTGTTATATAGTAAAAACCAGCACCTGCCACTATAAGAACAACTAAAATATTAGCGGCAATTTTTATAGGGAGTGGCCAAGTGCCTGCCGCACTTGTATCCCAATTAATTTCAGATAAATTCATTATTTTTTATCTCCTTTATCTTTTTGGTCTTTTTTTCCTTGCTTTGCCAGCAGAGTAAAGTCATTTAACACGGCTGTTGATGCACCCTTACCTTTAATAACTTGCAACACGGGTTTTTCAAGCCATTCTGATGCCTCTATAGCTCGCATATAAGCCGAAACCCTTGCATTTGATTGCGCCTTTCCTGTCAATACCAAGTTTTCACCTGTCTGTTTAAATTTGTTAAGAAAAACACCTTCAGGCGTGGTTTTTGCTAATTCATCAAATAAGTGAACAACAGCCGGCCGACTTTCTTGAAGTTTCTGAATAACCTCAATCTTAGTTAACAACTGACTTTTTTTAGATTCAATATCTTTAATTTCCCTGATTTTTCTATTAACAGCTGTAATTTGGGTTTGTATCAGCTGGTTCCTCCGTTGCTGATACTCTTTCATACTTTCAATTTGCATATAGACTAAAAGAAACACAAAACCAGTAACGACAGCAGATGCTACTAATGACATAACAAAATCTTTTTGTTGCTGTTTTCTTAGCTCTTCACGCCAAGGTAGTAAATTAATTGTTGCCATTAATCAAAACTCCTCAATGCTAAACCACAAGCAATCATCATAGCGGGTGCATCATTACTTAAACTTTGTGGTTTTACTTTGCTGGATAAGGCCATATTAATAAATGGATTAGCGACATAAGCTGGAATCCCCAGGCTTTGTTCAACAACTTTTTCCATTCCTGAAATTGATGCACAACCACCCGCAAGCACGATACTATCAATATTTCTATTGGCACTTGATGAAACAAAAAACTGCAACGACCGTGCAATTTGCTGAACCATTGCTTTTTTAAAAGGGTCAAGTACATCAGCAACATAATTATCAGGTAAGCCACCATGTTTTTTTGCCAGCCCTGCTTCTTCATAGGATAAGCCGTATCTACGTTGAATTTCTTCGGTTAATTGCTTCCCACCAAAGCCCTGTTCTCTAGTATAGACAGAGTGAAAATCATGTAATACATTTAAGGTCGACATCGTTGCCCCAATATCAGCAATAGCAATTGTTTGGGTATCTATTCCTTCAGGGAGTTGGTCGGCTAATAAAGCAAAAGCATTTTCCATTGCAAAAGCTTCTACATCGACTATTTTAGCTTTTAGCCCTGCTTTTTCTAACACCTCAACCCTATCAGATACATTTTCTTGTCTCGATGCAGCTAATAACACATCGACCATTTCTGGATTCTTATCCGATGGGCCTTGCACTTCAAAATCCAGATTAACCTCATCCAGGGAATAAGGTACATATTGATCCGCTTCAACCAATATTTGTTCCTCCATTTCATCTTCAGTTAATGATGCTGGCATTGATATTATTTTAGTCATCACTGACGAGCCTGCCACAGCGACACAAACATCTTTAGTCTTTGTTCCGGACTGTTTGATTGCCGCTTTAATAGAACTTGCAATAACATCTATATTGGCAATATTTTTATCGACAACCGCATCTTGAGGTAAAGGTGAAACTGCGTAATTTTCTACTTTATATCGGCTTCCTGTCTTACTTAGCTCCAGCAATTTAATTGCTGCAGTACTTATATCAATACCTAGAACAGTAGATTGCCCTCTATTAAACCAACTCATGCACTAACCCTTCTTAAATCAGGTAAAACTTTAACCTGAATCCGTGACTTCACTACGGCACAGAACACAAGCTATTGATTCCACAGCGGTTAAAAAAATACCCGCTTAACCTACCGTTCTATCCACCATTGCCCCTGCCCTACCCCGGCGTTTGCCAGCGACTCCGCCACCA
>CAYYNM010000082.1:0-9605 GCA_964472945.1 uncultured Methylomarinum sp.
GGGTTAAATCTGTAGCTTTAACCCTCTACCCTTTTTTTAAAGTTCGGGAGGGATATGTAATGCTCTATTGCCTATGGTTAATGCAGCTTCATGTAAAGTTTCTGAAATAGAGGGGTGTGCATGTATCGTTCTGGCTAAGTCTTCTGCACTGGCGGAAAATTCCATGGCTAATACTGCTTCTGCAATAAGTTCTGATGCATGATTACCTATGATATGAACGCCTAAAATTATATCAGTTTCAGTATGTGTGATGATTTTAACTAAACCTTCTGTTTTACCCGAAGCATGTGCGCGAGCAGAAGATGTAAAAGGTGATATTCCGGTTTTATAGCTTTCTCCTATTGCTTTTAAGGCTTGCTCAGTTTGCCCTACCCAGGCTATTTCAGGTGATGTGTAGATTACACTGGGGATAGTGTCATAATTAATAGGGTGGCTTTTTTCGGCAATTAACTCGGCGACAAAAATGCCTTCTTCCAGCCCTTTATGCGCTAACATTGGGCCTAAAGCAGTTAGGTCACCAATGGCATAAACACCTGGTAACGTTGTACAGCAGTTGTTATCAACATGAACAAAGCCATTTTCGTCCAGAATTAAGTCTACTTCTTCTGTTGCCAGACTTTCAGTATTAGGTTCTCTACCAGGTGCTACAATAAGTTTATCAAGGTGAAGGGTGTGTGTGCCTTCACTATCTTGGTATTCTAGAATAACTTTTTTAGAACCTTTTTTTGCGGAGGTTACTCTGGCACCCAAGCGAATATCTAATCCTTGTTGGGTGAAAATATGATGTGCTTCATTGGATATTTGTTGGTCTGTTGTGGGTAGGAATGTTTCTTGTGCCTCAAGTAAGATAACATCGGAACCTAAGCGCTTCCATATTCCCGCAAGTTCAAGCCCAATAATACCTGCACCGATAATACCTAGTCTTTTTGGTACTGTTGTTAAATTTAAGGCTTGGCTTGAATCAATAATTGATTCACTATCAATGGGGGCGCAAGGTAATACGGTGGAATGCGATCCTGCGGCTAAAATAATGTGGTCTGCATTTAAAGTGTATTGCTCGGAATCTTTTTTTGGTATAACTTCAACTTTTCCGGGTGCTATTAATTTACCTTGGCCGTGGATGCAATTAATTTTATTTTGTATAAATAATTCGGTAATTTGATGGTTTAAAGAATCAATAATTGAATCTTTACGCTTAATCATTTGAGATAAGTTGATTGCTAAATTATCAATATTAATACCATGAGCAGAAATATCATTATTTAAAAGGTGGTATATTTTTGAAGATTCCAATAGGGCCATTGATGAAATGCATCCAGCATTGACAAATGTGCCCCCAGGGCATGCCTGGTTATTTGCATTACTCCAATTATCAATACAAGCTGTTTTAAGTCCTAGTTGGGCGCAACGAATGGCGGCAACATAACCAGCGGGTCCTGCACCAATAACAATAACATCGTAAAGGGAAGTCTCGGATGGACGAGTTGTCATAATGTAGCCTATATATTAAGGAGAAGATGCGCGGGAGATTCCAGGCACTCTTTAACAGTAACTAAAAATTGAACAGCTTCTTTACCATCCACTAAACGGTGGTCATAAGATAAAGCTAAATACATAATGGGGCGTATCACGATTTCACCATTTTCGACGACTGCACGTTCTCGAATAGCATGCATCCCTAAAATGGCACATTGAGGTGGGTTTAGGATAGGAGTTGAAAGCATAGAGCCAAAAATACCACCATTAGTAATGGTAAATGTACCACCGGTTAAGTCTTCGTAATTGAGCGAGCCGTCTTTGGCTTTTGAGCCATAATCAAAAATACTTTTTTCTATCCCTGCAAAATCAAGTTGGTCGGCATCTTTTATAACAGGAACAATTAGCCCTCGCTCTGTTGATACGGCAATTCCCATATCATAGTATCCGTGATAGATAATATCATTTCCATCAATTGAGGCATTGATTGCGGGATATTTTTTAAGGGCTTCGATTGATGCTTTAATAAAGAAAGACATAAAGCCTAGTTTTATCTCATGTTTTTGTAGAAAACGGTCTTTATACTGGTTTCTTAAATTGATAACGCTTTGCATATTAACTTCGTTAAAAGTTGTTAACATGGCTGCATTTTGTTGGGCTTGTAATAAGCGCTCGGCCACTTTTGCACGTAATCGTGTCATAGGTACACGTTGTTCAGGGCGAAAGTTTGATGAAACAATAGGGCTAGAAATAGGCGTGCTGTGAAGTTTTATTTCAGCTTGTTTTTCCTGAGTGACTTGAGTTACTTGTTTCTGCTGCTTATCAATATATTCTTGTACATCAGATTTAGTTAAACGGCCTTTTTTACCTGAACCATGAAGCTCATGAGGGTCAATATTATTTTCTTGCAATATACGCCTAACGGCTGGGCTTAAAGGCATATCTTCAGTAGCAGCATGATCTGATTCTGCAATATTATCTACATCAGCTGTTTCTTGTTCAAGTGCTTTTATTTCCAATAAAGCCAATACATCTCCAGCAACAACAATGGCACCGTCTTGCTGAAAAATTTCAGTGAGAATACCCGATTCAGGTGATGGAACTTCAAGAACAATTTTATCCGTTTCTAAATCAACCAAGTTTTCGTCTTTGTTTACAAAGTCACCTGGTTTTTTGTGCCAAGCTGCAAGTGTTGCATCAGAAACGGATTCAGGTAAGCTGGGAACCAGAATTTCTAAACTCATGTTAAATTTCCTTCATTAGCGTCATAAAGTGCGGCTTTAATAACTGCTTTTTGTTGTTCAATATGGACAATATAATTTCCTACTGCTGGTGCGGCTGAAGCAGCTCTTCCGGCATAAAAGATGGTAATGTCCTTATCAATATTGTTATAAAAGTGATGTTTTGATTGATACCAGGCCCCTTGGTTTTTAGGTTCTTCCTGGCACCAGATAATGTGTTCTACTTTAGGGTATTTATTAATTTCTAATTTAAATTGATCATTAGGGAAGGGGTAGAGTTGTTCAATACGAATAATAGCAATATGCTTTAGTTCATCATTTCTACGCGCTTCTAATAAATCATAGTAAACTTTTCCTGAACATAGCACTAAGCGGGTAACATGTTTAGGGTTAATCTCATCTTGTTCTGAAATAATAGGAAAAAATTCACCATCAGAGAGGTCTTCTAATGAGGAAATAGCTAACTTATGTCTTAATAAGCTTTTTGGGCTCATCACAATAAGTGGCTTGCGGTAAGGCCTTAATAGTTGTCGCCTTAGTAGGTGAAATATTTGAGCAGGAGTCGTTGGGACACATACCTGAATATTATGGTCTGCACAAAGTTGTAAATAACGTTCTAGCCGAGCAGATGAATGTTCTGGCCCTTGCCCCTCAAATCCATGAGGTAAGAGCATAACTAAACCGCTTAGCCGTCCCCATTTGGTTTCCGCTGAGCTGATAAATTGATCAATCACAACTTGAGCACCGTTAGCAAAGTCACCAAACTGGGCTTCCCAGATGACTAATTTTTCAGGTTCGGTTGAGCTATAACCAAATTCAAAGCCTAAAACACCTGCTTCCGAAAGCAGTGAGTCAAAGATCTGTGCTCGACCTTGATTTTTAGACATGTGTTGAACCGGAAAATAGGTATCTCCATTTAATTGATTATGTACTGCAATATGGCGATGAGAAAAAGTTCCTCGCCCAATATCTTGTCCAACTAATCTGATATTCTTGCCTTTAATAACCAAAGTTGCATAGGCCATATTTTCAGCGAAACCCCAGTCAATTGGTAGTGCACCTGCAGACATTTTTGCTCTGTTTTCCATTACTTTTGCAACGCGAGGATGCAGCTCAAATTCAGTAGGGAGTTGTAGCAGTTTTTCATTGCATAAACGAATGTCCTCCAATGATACGCCTGTATCACACTGTACGTCCCATTTTTGATTATAAAATTTGTTCCATTGGTCTGAATAAGAGTAACTAGTATTGCTTAGTATGGGGCGAGAGACTGGGTTGCCTTCATCTAATAGCTGTTGGTAATCCTTCACCATTTGTGATGCTGTTTGTTCAGTAATAATACTTTCGGACACTAATTTTTGGGTGTAGATTTCTCGTACCGAAGGTAAGCTGCGAATAATCTTGTACATCATAGGTTGTGTTGTAGCTGGCTCATCCGCTTCATTGTGACCTAAACGGCGATAACAAATAAGATCAATAAATACATCCTTATTAAATTTCATGCGAAATTCTAAAGCTATTTGAGTCACAAATATAACGGCTTCTGGATCATCTCCATTAACATGAAAAACTGGGGCGTGAACCATGGTTGCTACATCAGTACAATACTGTGTTGATCGTGCGTCAAAAGGATTGCTAGTGGTAAAACCAATTTGGTTATTGATTACAATATGTATTGTCCCACCCGTGGAAAATGCGCGCGTTTCAGACATATTAAGCGTTTCCATTACAATACCTTGACCTGCAAAAGCGGCATCCCCATGAATTAAAATAGGAATGATGGTATCGATACTGCCTTTACCTTGGCGGTCTTGACGCGCTTTAACAGAGCCCTCAACAACGGGGTTAATGATTTCAAGGTGAGACGGGTTGAAAGCAAGCGTTAAGTGAACAGGGTTGCCTTTGGTCGCAATATTGGATGAAAACCCCATATGATATTTAACATCTCCAGTAATCACGCCAGGTGATGAAGTATGCGTCCCTTCAAATTCACCAAATAGTGTGGCTGGGCTTTTACCTAGAATGTTAATAAGGACATTTAGGCGGCCTCTATGAGCCATACCAATCACAATTTCTTTAACGTTTATTTCACCTGATTTTTGTACCAACTCATCTAGTATTGGAATTAAACATTCACTACCTTCTAAAGAAAAGCGCTTTTGCCCAACATACTTGCGGTGTAAATATTTTTCAATACCCTCGGCAGCTGTTAATCGTTTTAATATGGATTCTTTTTTTTCAGCAGAATGAATTGATAAGGGGTTTTTACTACCTTCTAATTTATTTTTAATCCAGCGTTTGGTTTCTGAGCTAACGATATGCATATACTCGGTGCCAATACTGCCACAATAGATTTTTTTTAGCTCAGCAATAATTTTTCTTAATGGAAGTTTATCCACCCCAGTAAGAGAGCCTGTATCAAATATGGTATCCATATCAGGTTCGGATAAACCATAAAAGGCCAATTCTAGATCAGGGGGTATTATATCCTGTTTACCTAATGGGTTATTTGCAGCAATTTGATGCCCTCTAACCCTATATTGATTAATTAACCTAGCAACTGAAGATTGTTTGTTGACACTCTCTTCTGTAAAACCTTGAAGTTTTGCAAGTCGGCCTTGAGTGGAAATGGCTAGTTTTTTAAATCTATCAACAATAGGGCTGTGGGCTACTTCATGACTCGTTTGGTCATGTAGTTTATCAAATTTATCTCGCCAGCTTTGTGTGATTGAATCAGGGTTTTCAAGGTATTGTTCGTACAAATCTTCAATAAAAACAGCATTACTTCCATAAAGAGCAGATGATTCTTGAAATAGTTTTAGCAGGTTGCTCATGTTGTTTCCAATATTTCCTTGGTTATGGGTAATATACTTCACAGAGTAAAGGTACAAAGTATATAGTATGGCTAAAGTGGTATATTAACAAATGAAAATTATAGTTGAAGCAAAAAAGATGGCTAGCTTAAAGCCTGAGAACTCCCTTATTATTTGGTGATACCGCTTGCAATAAGAATTAACTTAACATAGCTATATACAAACCACAGGTTGATTTTAAAAAATAAAAAGTAAGTGTTGTAGGGCGGACTTCAGTCCGCCATATAAGTAAATTGCGGCAGTGATTGCGGACTAAAGTCCGCCCTACAATTTTTAATCTATGATAAGTTTATAGTCATATAACTTAATAAATTTAAGAGTAAGAGAAATGGAAGAAAGCCAAAACACGGTACGTGTTAAAGTTAAATATCAAGGTTTGAAACAACCCAATAACAAACCCACCGAAACTCAAATGGTGACGCAGTGGCATGTAGGAAGAATAATAGCTGTTATTGTTATATTGTTATTGTTAATAGGGCTAACTATTTATTTTTTTAATAGAGATTCTTCTCATTCTGTTAATACCTCGACAGTTAATGCGAAACCTGTAAAAAACATATTAGCTGAAAAAATAATAAAAGAAGTTGAGGATATTTCTAAACCTTCTCATTCTGTTGTTACTAAAATAATAACCGAGAGTAATATTGTTAAACCTTATGTCGATGTTATTAATAAGAAAGTAGAACCTGTATTACATAAAGAAGCTAAAGTATTAGCTAATAAAATAGTCACAAGGGCTTTATTAGCAAAAGGGATATATCGTAAAGAACCTGTTGGTAATATAGAATTCCCTCTTGTGCTAAATAAAACAGAGGCGAAGAGTGTGTTTTATTTTACTGAAATAATTGATATGAAAGGAAAGTATTTATATCATCAGTGGTTAAGAGGTAACCAGCTAGTTTATAAAAGAAAAATAAATATATTAGGTAATAGGTGGAGGGCATCAACAAGCAAACTAATACCTTATTCAAAAGCGGGGGACTGGACTGTTAGGCTAGTAAATAAGCAGGGTGTTATTTTAAATGAAATAAAATTTAAAGCTATTAAATAGATTTTATATAGATAGGTGATATAATTTCAGAATTATTTTTAATTGTTCTTAACAAGCCATTGTTATAAATTGTAGAGCGGACTTTAGTCTGCTATAGAGATAAGATATATATTATTGCGAACTAAAGTTTGCTCTACAAGGTTTTGTTTAATTTATTAAATTAACTTAACTTGTGGTGAGTTAACAAGCATATTATTTTTATTTATATAAGTTATTGAGGTTAATATGTCTGAATATAACAATCTTTCAGAAAGTGAATTACAAGCTGTTATTTTAAATGCGGAAAATGCGTTAAAAGAAAAGCAAAGCCAAAAACGTAAAGAAGTGCTTGCACAAATTAAAGAATTGGCAGCATCAATAGGTGTAACAGTCGTTATCAATGAAGAAGCCGGGGTAACAGTTAAACCCGTTAAAAAAGTAGCCGCTAAATATCGTAATCCGGATAATTATTCTCAAACATGGACGGGCAGAGGTATCTCTCCAAAATGGATGCAAGCTTTGGTGGCTGAAGGACGAGATAAGTCTGAATTTTTAATTTAAGGAACGTGCATGAAACAACTCCCCGGTTTCTAGCTAGTTTTTTTGCTCCAGGTGGAATGATCTCATTCGTTTCGTAGCCTGCTATGCGCCTCATGAGGTCATTCCACCTGAAACAAAAATCCTGCGTTATAATTTCGGGAAGTTATTCCATACATGTTCCTAACTAGATTTAATTTTATAGAGTAAATATTAATGACAATTTCTGTACAGGTTTTAGAAAGGATAGTGCGTGACGCAGGTTCTATTGCGATCGGCTATTTTACAAATTTAAATAACGTAGGTGTTATTAAAAAAAGCCCTAGAGATTTAGTGACTGATGCAGATGTTGCTGTTGAGGAGTATTTAAAAAAAGCTTTAAATAAAGCCTACCCAGAATACGGTTTCTGGGGAGAGGAAGGTGGACAGGCGGATAACCAAACGAATCGATGGATTGTTGACCCTATTGACGGTACACACTCTTTTGCGAAAGGACAATATTTTTGGTCGATTAGTGTTGCTTTGGAAATTGAAGGTGAGCTAGTTGCAGGTTCAGTTTATGCACCGGCTTTAGATGATTTATACCTTGCTATTAAAGGGCAAGGGGCAACAAAAAATGGTAAGGCTATTTCAGTCTCAGCAGAAACAAGCTTAGCTGATTCTATGGTGGCTACTGGGTTTGCCTGCTTGCGCTCATATTTAGTTGAAAATAACCTGGAACGTTTCTGTCGAATTGCAGAAAATACCACAGGACAACGAAGGTTTGGTTCAGCTGCAATGGATTTATGTCTGGTTGCAGATGGACAAGTAGATGCTTTTTGGGAGCAGGAGCTTAATTTATATGATGTTGCCGCAGGCGCTTTAATAGCAAAAGAGGCAGGTGGTACGGTTACTGATTTTAAAGGTAATGATGGAGTTTTTCCTAAGCAGATATTAGTGACTAATGGAGGCATTTTTAAAGAGTTGCTTGCATTAATGTAGGCTCTATTCTTTTATTTGGTTGAGTATTTAAGAATACAAAAGCAGGTCTTGGGGCACCTGCTTTTGTATTAGAGAAAATTGTTTAACTTTACCCAGCAGAAGTGCGTCGATGTATAAGTAAACCAATAACTCCTGATGCAAATAGTATGAATGAGGGAGGGATAGGGACTGCACTCGGAATAAATTGAGAGATAGCTGTTTGTGATATATTTACTGTAGTCCCAAGGTCGGAAAATTTCAGCCCTGTGACAAATGAAAATGGGTCATTTGGGTCAAGAAGAGCATCTGTTTCAATGCCTAAAATTCTGAATAAGCTCAACCCTTCTTGGTTAAAAGTGTAAGCAACCCCTCCAGTAAGGTTGATTCCACTATCAATAAAGTCACCTAAAGCTTGGTCAAAAAGCCATAAGTCATATAGATTGTCTCCAATGTTTTCTGGTAATAGGACGCTAGTAAATGTTGAGCCTGATGTTATCTCATAATCATAGCCAATGGCAATATCAGGGTCGATGAAGGTAAAGTCGCCATTAGTGCTTGTTTCAAAAGTAAATTCAAAGCCACTCTGTGGTGATGGAGTCGCGTTAGGAAGAAGAGGGGTATCCGGTGTTAAGCCATCAGCAATAAGGGATAGGCTGTTGAGTGAATAATCTATCCATATATTTGATGAAATATTGGCTCCCGAAAGAAAGTTTTCTATTTGTTGGAGTTTATCTTGGTAGGCTGGGTCACCAGGAATTAGGTTGCCAGAAAATAGGTCGCCAGAACCAGAAGTGAAATCAACATTTGATACATGAATATTAACAGGGTCATAATTTTCACTGCTAAAGCCCAGCTGAAAAACTTTACTGTCCGTAACTGCTAAATTTGGCAGTAAACTTGGCAAGGATCCGTTAGTAGGTAAACTTTCTGTTCCACTATAAGTTAAGCCTAAATACATTGAATTTGCCTTAAGGTTAAATTCTGGTGCAATAATTTGGCCTTGTGGGTTTGAGTTTATTTCCAGGTCAAATGAGTTAATACCATCAAAAATGGTAGGAAACCGGGCAGTTAAACTTTCATTAAAAAAATTGCTATTTGTATCAGTTGCTGACACATTTACAAAGTAATTCCCATTAGCTGAGCAGAACATTTGGCCAAAACAATCAGTTACAGTACTTGTTATGTTAATGTCCGGTGCGATTCCAAAACCACGGGTAGAAAAAGACTGTCTACCAAATATAGGATGGCTGGAGCTATAGATTCTTGTTTCACGAAAAGAGTTGCTGTTATTACTAGAAAACTGCTGGGTTACACCTGATCCGTTATTAAGGGTAACTGAAAAAGGGCTTGATTGACTGTTGTAAAAGGTATTATTAACTGTTTCGGTGACAGTTGAGTGGGTAATAGGGGCATTATTATTGTAAGCAAACTTACCTGAAATAGTGGGGTTTGCTGTCACAAAACTGGTTGCTGGGTCTTGATTCGAGA
>CAYYNM010000082.1:9705-13071 GCA_964472945.1 uncultured Methylomarinum sp.
ATTTTTAATTTGACTTTCATGTTTTTCATTTCTATTTAAAATCATTTGTTTTTGGAAAAAGGGAGCTTTTTAGCCTCCCTTTTTTAATTAATTAATAAATAATGATAATCTAAGCTTTAGCTAGCTCAGCACGCATTTCATCAATTACTTTTTTGTAATCAGGCTGCCCGAAAATTGCAGAACCCGCAACAAACATATCAGCACCTGCTGCTTTTATTTCACGGATATTGTCTACTTTAACGCCGCCATCAACTTCTAAACGAATGTCAAAGCCACTGTCGTCGATCATTTTTCTAGCTTCAGCAAGTTTACCTAAAGTAGATGGGATGAATGATTGACCACCAAAGCCAGGGTTAACAGACATTAATAAGATAATATCTACTTTGTCCATTACGTAGTCTAAGTAGCTTAGAGAAGTTCCTGGGTTAAAAACCAAACCAGATTTACAGCCTAAGTCACGAACCATTTGTAATGTACGATCTAAATGAGTTGATGCTTCTGGGTGAAAAGTAATCATACTTGCGCCGGCTTTAGCAAAATCAGGAATGATTCTGTCTACTGGCTCAACCATTAAATGCACATCAATGGGTGCTGTAACACCGTGTTTTCTTAATGCATCACAAACTAATGGTCCAATGGTCAGGTTGGGTACAAAGTGGTTGTCCATAACATCAAAATGAACAACATCAGCACCCGAAGCTAAAACGTTGTCAACTTCTTCGCCTAATTTAGCAAAATCTGCAGAAAGGATGGAAGGAGCTATCCAGTTATCTGTCATTGTTTAATCCTCTTTGTTTAAAAGTATTCATTATAACTTGTTTTTTAGCCAGGGGCGTTTCCATACAGATTTTTTCTGGATTTTAAGATTATACGACCAGTAGGATGGTGTAAAATAGTTTAGATAATAAAGTATTTTAATAGATAACATAGAGAAACAATGAAGAATTATAAAATTGCAGTTTTAGCAGGTGATGGAATTGGCCCTGAAATTACAAAGGAAGCACTTAAAGTGTTAAAACTTGTTGAAGAGCGTAATAATGTAACATTTGAATTACTACCTGCACTCTTTGGTGCGTGTGCTTATTTTGAAACGGGCGATGCGTTTCCTCAACTAACTAAAGATATTTGCGATAGTGCTGATGCTATTTTGAAAGGGCCTATAGGATTAAGCCACGAAGAATCAAAAAATATCCCCATTGATAAGCAGCCTGAACGAGGCGCACTACTGCCTTTGCGTCGCCGTTATAACACTTACGCAAACTTTCGTCCTGTTTCTTTGCCTAAAGAATTGGCGCACTTTTCACCTTTAAAAGCAGAAATTATTGGCGAAGGAATTGACTTTATTATTGTTCGTGAATTAGTGGGTGGCTTGTATTTTGGTAAAAAAGAAACCGGTGTTGATGCTAAAGGACAACGTTATGTAAGAGAGGTGTTGGAATATGATGAAGGGCAAATTCGTCAGATTCTGGTTCAAGCTTTTAAATTGGCAACTGCCAGAAAGAAAGTATTACATAATATTCATAAAAGTAATGTACTAAAATCAAGTGTGTTATGGAATGAGATTTTAGAAGAAGTCGCTGTAGATTACCCAGATGTTAAAGTGGTTAATATGTTAGTAGATGCGGCTGCCACTTATTTATGCCTAAAACCTACACAATTTGATGTTATGGTGATGGAAAATATGTTCGGCGATATTTTAAGTGATCAAGCCGGTGGTATTTTAGGCTCATTAGGCTTAATGCCTTCGGCTTGTATAGGTGATGAAAAAGCATATTATGAGCCTTCACATGGATCAGCGCCTGATATTGCAGGTAAAAATATGGCTAACCCATATTCTATGATTGGTTCAGTTGCCATGATGCTGGAAAATAGTTTTGATATGGTTGATGAGGCTAAAAATGTTTGGGCTGCAATGCAAGGTGTATTTGCTGATGGCTTTTCAACAGCTGATTTATCTAAGCCTGGTGCAGGTGTTAATATGATTGGCACGCAGGAGTTTGGTGATAAAGTGGTTGAAAAATTAAAAAATATGCCAACGGTTTAACCGGCTATTTTTCGCTCAATAGCCCTCCCTTGCTGGGGGGTGGGTGGGTGAGGAGAATAGAGAACCTGCTACGGAAAAAGCACTTTTGGCCACTTTCCCCGTTCATTTTCGTTACACGCGTAAACTATATATATTCAAATGAACGAAAAAATTGACTCAAAAGGGCTTTCCCTCGTGACGGTTTCTATTCTCAGACAGCCTCCTAGTTCTCAGCAATAGCTTAAGTAATTATTAGGCGTGATTAAGAAAGAATACACTATGAATAGAAGCAAAGCCCAATCAATTAATGCTCGTGCAGCCAATAGTTTAGTAGAAGAATTACAGTTATATTTTGTTGATCAATTGAATGCTGTTACTTCTTCTTCGCAAGATCAATCGTCGTTTGAGCCTGTTGAGTGGTTACGCGATAAAGGCTTACATGGCGGTGGTATACGTTATGTAGCAACAAATGAAGCCTATTTTAATAGAGCGTCAGTTAATGTGTCACAAATTCATTACGAGGATGATGCCAGTAAAAATTTAGCCTCTGCTACTGCTTTATCAACTATTATTCATCCAGTGAACCCTTTTTCACCTTCTGTACATATGCATATTAGCTGGACAGAAATGAAAAGTGGTAAAGGGTATTGGAGGATGATGGCGGATTTAAATCCAGCAATAGAAAATGCAGAGGCAACCGCTTTATTTACTGACTGTTTAAAAAAGGTGGCACCAGTTGAGTATAAGTTGGCAGCAGAGCAGGGTGATAGATACTTTAATATCCCTGCTTTAGACAGGCATAGAGGGGTTTCTCATTTTTACCTGGAGGAATACTCTACAGATAATGCACAAGCTGATTTTGATTTAGCCCAAAATTTGGGGATAGCTGTTATTGATTGTTATATAGATATTTTTAGTAAAGCAAATAAAGCACACCCTGATCCCTCAGAAGTAGATTATCAAAAGCAGCGTGCTTATCATACATTGTATTTGTTTCAAGTGTTAACACTGGACAGAGGAACCACTTCTGGTTTATTGGTGCATGATCAAAATGATTTGGGAATTATGGGTTCTTTGCCTGCAATAATTGATAAAGCCTTATTAGCTTCATGGGTAGAAAAGCTTGTGGCACCTCAGGATATCCTGTTAGAAGCTATTGTAAATGTTTTGTCCGATGAAAAGCCTTGTATAGTTGATGAAAATACTAAATTAGCTTTGGCTAAGGTTGTTCGAGAGCACTATAAACAGAACCCGAAAGCTTTGAGCCTACAGGCTCAGGGGAATAGTGTTCCAACAACGGTTGAGAACCATAAGTAATTAAACTATGTTATATGAGTGGGGGG
>CAYYNM010000083.1:0-12906 GCA_964472945.1 uncultured Methylomarinum sp.
TAAAAAAACCATTACTGTCGTAAGTATAATCAAATTCAATAGAAATAGCCTGAGCCTGTTGCCCAACCATACTCAGTGCACTTACAGCTAGTAATTTTGTTACCTTATTCATTATCCTAATCCATTTAAAATACCAAGTTAAGCGATAATTATAGCCAAAATTTATAATTAATCCACTCTAACAAGCAAAATAATTACTTAGAAAACCGAATATATCGTCTTAAAGGCGAATTTGCCTGCCAGGTAAAAGCTTCTGTGTAGTAATGCATCAATGATAAATAGCCAATTAAACCTAAGGTAATAGCCTTATATATTTCAGTACCAAAAAAGAATTGGGTAATTATATTGACCCATTCATCACCATAAGCTTGTAACAAATAAGTTAATGCAAAAGATAATAAAGGTAGCACGACAAACACATGCAAATGACAGCGTGCTGCATATTTATATAGGGTATTTTGTGGTATTTGATGATGCTTATTGTAATCATGAGTTACATAAAATACATAAGCAGTTGCATCATGAACGAGTCGTGGTATCAATATAGCCAAGAAATAATATTGTTGGGTATAAAAATAAAAACTACTCACAATTAACAGAGTGTTTGCCCATAAGAAGTATTTCCCAAATGAGGTTTTGATATAGCGTTGACATAATACCGAGCTTAAAACCAGACCCATCGTTAAAGTAGCCGCTATTAATTTAACCCAGATCACTTGCTGAACATCTAAGCTGTTTTTTAAAAATATCCCCATATAAATAAAGATACCTGCACTCACACTTAACCATAACATCCAGTAAAAAGCCCATGTAGGAAGCCGACAAACAGCTTTGCCAATCCCATGCTGCTGTTTAAATACATGATAAACTGTCCAACAGGCTGTTGTTATATAGAGAGCTTTATAAGGTATAACTAAGCTACCAAAACCAAAAACAACAATAATTAAAATTGTCATGGCTATTAATTTAGGTTTAAAGAATTGAAAATATTCTTTATTGCTGGTCAGCATAATAGCACTTGCAATAATATGAGGTGTACCGAACAAAATTTGAAACAAGATAAAATGTGAAGGACTACTGGGTAGAATTGATTTTAAATAATGTCCTCCAATAAAGACATCAGCCAAATAAATAAAAAAACAAAGAGGGATAATTGAATACAAACCTAAAATTAATTTAAACGATACCGCAAGTTTATTTTCTTGTAGTGGTTGCTGATTAGAAATGATAGATGTACTCATAATGATAATTGTATTAAATTTGCTTTCCAGCAAGTAAACCCAGCCATAACGCTGAACTAAAAACCATAATATTACAACCTATTGAAACTAAAATAGATTTTAAATGGGTGTTAAAAGTATAACTGTGCTCTATAAAATAAAGCACTAAATACAAACTAGATAATGTTATATAAATACCTATAAAAACAATCACTAATGCTGCAGCATATTCTTCTGCCAAGTCAACTTTATTTAATAAAATAGTACCGACAATACCTATTAAAAAAGCACCTATGGTATTAACTATCAATAAACCATAAGGCAAAACCCAGCCATTCCAATGCAAAACCCCTGCTGTTGAAGAAAACAGGATTTTACCTATGGATATACCTAACCAAACTGCAAAAATACAGACAAAAACATTAACTGTTATATTTAATAAGGCTTTAACAAAATGTCCATGCTCTATTAAATAGAAATTATCTAAAGAAAAAGTGGAAAATGTCGTTAATGAGCCAAATAGACCGACCAATATAGCTGAGCGGTATTCCATTGCAAAAGCAATACGCTGTAAAGGCAATGCAACCGTCATTAAACCAATCAATAAAGAACCAATAATATTAACCGCCAGAGTACCATAAGGAAATCCACGCCCTAACCATTGATAGACACCTGAAGAAATCAGAAACCTTAGCATTGCACCAAAAGCCCCCCCCATTGCGACTGCTATTAACTGGTTCATAATTAAAATTTAATAAAATGTTCGCGATAATATTTCATTTCGTCAATTGACTCAATAATATCATCTAAAGCCTTATGTACTGATTTCTTCTGAAAACCTTTTTGTAGTTCAGGAGCCCACCGATTTGCCAACTCTTTGAGAGTGGAAACATCTAAATTTCGGTAATGGAAATAGTTTTCTAACTTTGGCATATAACGATATAAAAAACGCCTATCCTGACAAATGCTATTTCCACAAATAGGTGATTTATTGGCAGGCACCCATTTTTCTAAAAATTCAAGCGTTAACCTTTCAGCTTCAGTGGCATCAATTGTCGAAGCTTTAATTCTCTCTATTAAACCAGATTGTCCGTGATGTTTTTGGTTCCAGTCATCCATTGCTGTAATAGCAGTTTCTGACTGATGAACTGCTATTACAGGGCCTTCTGCAATAATATTAAGGTTCTTATCTGTTACAATTGTTGCAATCTCAATAATTAAATCAGTGTCAGGGTCTAAGCCTGTCATTTCCAGATCTATCCAGATTAGATTAGTTGAGTCCTGTGCCATTTTTGTTTCCATTAGAAGATGATAGTTGCTTTAAATTGTAGCATTGGCTAATCTGTATGGCTAATTGTTAAATTTTGATCTTTATTCAAACCTATGCATACATTTACCCTAATATTTTTAATTGCTGTAGTTATTTCTTTTGCCATTCAACAATGGCTTTCTATTCGTCAAAAATCTTTTGTACTAGAACATAGATCGGCGGTTCCAGAAGCATTTAAAGACTCAGTTGACCTGAAAGCTCATCAAAAAGCAGCAGATTACACCATAGAAAAAGAGAACTTAGGTAATATCGATAGTATTATTAGTGTTATTTTTTTAATGCTTCTTACTTTAGGTGGAGGTATTAGCCTAGTCTTTCAATTCTTTTCATCTTTTGGCTTATCACCCATGCTTACTGATTTAGCTGCTGTAGGATCTCTAATTATCATTATGACCGTGTTTGAGATCCCTAGTAATTATTATCAAACCTTTGTTATTGAAGAAAAGTACGGATTCAACAAAAGTTCAAAAGGCCAATTTTTTAAAGATCAGGCAATCTCTTTATCATTAGTTATTGCAATTGGTATGCCCATTCTGGCCTTAATTCTTTGGGTTATGGATAGCATTGGTGACTTATGGTGGTTATACGCGTGGGCAATTCTAATGAGTATTTCATTATTAATGAGCTGGCTATTCCCAACCGTTATTGCTCCTTTATTTAATGATTTTACACCCATGGAAGATGGCTCATTAAAAGATCGTATTCAAGGGCTTTTAAGCCGTTGTGGTTTTAATAGTAATGGTATTTTTATTATGGATGGTTCTAAACGTTCAGGCCATGGTAATGCTTACTTTACAGGTATGGGAAAAACTAAACGTATTGTGTTTTTTGATACTTTAATTAAATCATTAGATGACGAAGAATTAGAAGCAGTATTAGCCCATGAATTAGGTCACTTTAAATGTAAGCATGTTATTAAAATGTTAATTGCTTCCTCTATGATGACATTGATTAGCTTTGCTATTTTAGGCTGGTTAATTACTCAAGACTGGTTTTTTAGTGGCTTAGGCGTTGATACACATTCAAATGCAGCGGCATTATTACTATTTATGCTGGTATCGCCTGTTTTTACCATTTTTATGCAACCTATCAGTGCATATTTTCAACGTAAATTTGAATTTGAAGCCGATGATTTTGCATCACAAAATGCTAAGGCCAGTAAAATGATAACGGGGTTAGTTAAACTGTATGAAGAAAATGCCAGCACTTTAACACCAGACCCCCTTTATTCAGCCTTTCATTACAGCCACCCACCCGCAGCTATTCGTATTGCACATTTAGAATCAAAAATGTAACGCATAATGACTGATTTGATTAAAGGACTAGTCGTTTCACACCTTGGACAAGGTATTGCCGTCGAAATATCGGGTAAAACCATTCTCTGCCAAACCCGACGTAAGCTTGATACCGTGGCTGTTGGGGATAGGGTAATGGTTGCTAAAGTATCACCTGATCAAGGGCGCATTGAAGAAATTCTACCAAGGCGCTCTTTATTACAGCGTCCGAGTAGAAACAAGAAAACACGCCCTGTTGCTGCCAATATTGATAAGATTTATATAGTCTTTGCAACTGAACCATATTGCGATTTTTTACTAATCGACCAATATCTAGCGATATGTGAAAATAAAAATATTGATGCAGTTTTAGTACTCAATAAAGTTGATTTGACGAATATTAAAGACCTTGAAACCGAATTACAACAATATCAAGATCTAGGCTATAAAATACATAAAGTCAGCGCCAAAGAAAACAGGGGTATTGCTGAACTGAAAACAGCTTTAAATAATCATGTTAGTATTTTTACTGGCCAATCCGGTGTTGGAAAGTCATCCTTAACTAACGCCCTAATTCCAGATAAACAGCTTAAAACCAATACTGTTTCAGAAATTACTAAACATGGCCGTCATACCACAACTGCTGCAACACTTTATCATTTACCTGAAGGTGGGGACTTAATTGATAGCCCAGGAGTAGCCATCTTTGGCTTAGCAGAGATGACGGAGCAACAATTAGCCTGGGGTTATCGTGAATTCCAACCTTTGCTAGAGAGCTGTCGCTTTAATAACTGTCGTCATATCAATGATAAAGACTGTGAGGTTAGAGCTGCTGCCGAAGCCGGTAAAATTCCTATGCAACGTTATCAACGCTTTTTAAAATTAATTCAAAAAATGTAGACTAATTAGTATTTTTAAAATAACGGAAGAACTAATTCTTTATTCCTTTGTCATATTAAGACTTAACTATTCGCCCCTCTACTCTATGAATTATTTAACCTTACTTAGTTTTTATACATTATCTTTATTTTCTGTCATAGCACAGGCACAAATAATCGAGAAAAAGAGTGATTTAAGCGATCAAACTAACATCTCAATAACCATCTATAATAACAACTTAGCATTAATAAAAGATCAGCGAAAAATTATTTTAGATAAAGGCTTTAATCAGCTAGCATTTCGAGGAGTCAGTGCAAAAATTCGTCCAGAGACAGCTATATTACGTAGCATAAATCATAATAAAAGTATTAAGGTGCTTGAACAGAATTTTGATTATGATCTACTGACACCTACAAAATTATTAGATAAATATGTGGGGAAACAGGTCAAGTTAGCAACCATCAATCCTGCAACAGGAAAAAAATCAATCGAACAAGCAACTGTACTGAGTACACATCAAGGTATCATTCTCAAAATTGGCAATAGAATTGAAACCAACCCAACAGGGCAATATATTTTTGATAATATTCCCGACAACTTAAGAGACCAACCAACTTTAGTTACTCAACTTAATAGCTCCAGCTCTCAAACTCAACAATTAGAACTAAGCTATTTATCAAGTGGCTTATCCTGGAAAGCCGATTATGTTGCAGAACTAAATGCCAATGATAGCTTTATTGATATTCTGGGGTGGGTAACGTTAAATAACAATAGCGGTACAGACTATAACCATGCAAAATTACAATTAGTGGCTGGTGATGTTAACCGGGTAAGCCCACAAAATTATCCAAGAAACCGTGAAATGAAAAGTTTTGCAATGGTGGCTGACGCTAGCCCTATGAAAGAGGAAAATCTATTTGAATACCACCTTTACGGTTTAAATCGTCCAACCAGTATTTTAAACAATCAAACAAAACAAGTTTCATTATTATCAGCTCACTCTGTCCCCGTTAATAAAGAGCTTGTATTAAATGGAGCCAGTTATTATTACAATCGTCAACAAGGCCAAATGGGTCAAAAGCTTAAAGTAGGCGTTTTTGTTCAATTAGAAAACAAACAAGCAAACAATTTGGGAGTACCGATTCCAAAAGGTATTGTTCGCGTGTATAAAAAAGATAGCCAAGGTAATGCTCAATTTATTGGCGAAGATAAAATTGATCACACACCAAAAAATGAAACGATTCGTCTAAAATTGGGCAATGCATTTGATATAACTGCTAATAAAAAACAGACCCATTTCAGCAAAGGCAAACATATTTTACCGGGTAGAAACTCTTTCGAGACGGCATACCAAATAGAACTAAAAAATGCAAAGTCAACGGCTGTTATAGTAACTGTTAGAGAACCCATTCCTGGTGACTGGGAAATATTACAAGAAAGTCAGCCCCATCAAAAAATAGCATCAGGAACCGCTGAATGGAAGGTTAAAATACCTGCTGAAAGCTCTAAATTACTTAACTATCGAGTACTTGTTGAATATTAATTTTCTCAATTTATATATATACTTCATAGCTTATAATGTAGTGGCAGTGAGTTAAACCTGTTTAGAGCTTTACATATACTTCGCGTGGCCATAACAGCGGATTTCTAACCACTAAAACTAACTTTTACTGAGCTTTAATAATTCACACGATATATTTTTTAAGGATACTTAACTTTTATGAATAAAAAATTTGTACTATCACTTGCCTTTTCTTTTTTTATGACGGGGTGCGCAACAATCTCAGAACAATCAACTGATACTATAACTAAAAATGATTTTCCAACCCGTGACCGTGTTGAATATGTTTTTAATTGTATTGCTAAGCACGGTGGATTAAATGGTAGTAAAGCATTTATCAATCAATACGCTTGTGGCTGTAAAATTGATAAAATTGCAGAAAAGATGACTTTTAAAGAATATGAAAGTGCTAAAACTTTTTCTTATTTAAAGAAAACACCTGGAGAGAAAGGGGCTGTTTTTCGTGACCCTAAGCAGTCTAAAAATTTAAGAGTATTGCTTAAAGAAGCAGATAAGTACGCTGAATCACAATGTTTTGTAATGTAATTTTTGCCCAATAAAAAAGGGGTTTATCAATAATAATATAACCCCTTTTTAAACTAGAAAGAATGGAGTAATTCTCCACTCTTTAACTAACAGCAGTACTAGCTTTATTAGTTAAAGTCATCAAACCTAACTTTCATTTGTTTGAAGATATCTACAGCTTTTTCCATTTTTGCTACAACTTCTGCTTTATCATGACCTTTTTTATAAGCTAAACGTGCTTTACCAAGACGACCTAGTGCTTTTTCACGAAGCATGTAAGTTGTAGTGCTTTCAATAGTTTTAGCTCTTTGTTTTACTTTTTTAAACAATGCCATCATTTCAGGTTTCTCTAAACTACCGTCCTTTACAGCTTGTAATGCTTCTTTAGCTAATGAAATAGTATCAGCAATTGCAACAACAGTATCAGCACTTGTTGCATTTTCAATTTTACCTGCTGGCTTAGCCATTGTAGAAGGGGCAACACCAAGCATTGCAATGCTTACAAATAAAGCTAATGTTAGTTTTTTTAAAGACATTAAATTTCCTCGTTAAATGATTATTGTTTACCATGCATATTATAAAGCGTACGCATGAATAGAATATTAACACAAAGGAATAAAGTTTTTTTAAATTTAAAACATATTTTAATTATGGTTATTAGGGGCTACTTGGTATTCTTTACTGTAGTGCTTACCTTTCTGGCAAACAGTACGCTCTGTAGGAGACTCACAAGAAACATCTGTAAAACTGGCTTTTAATACTCCTGCTTTATTTGGAATAAAATAGAATCTAAAATTTGGATCTGCACTGATGGCAATATCAATTTTAGCTGTTAATACAGGCTTGTCATTAAAAGTGACAGTAAGATGGTCAACAAAATGAGACTTCTTGATAAATCGGGTCACTTGATCCATTTGCATACCTGTTATATTAGGGTGGCTAATTAACAATTGTGTAGCAACAGGTTTCCCCAGCACAACCTCCCTCCCTAGTTTAAATTTAACTTTACCTAAACGTTTCATTGCCGCATCTAAATCGGCACCAATAGGTGCAGAACACCCACCACTGGCTTTAACAAATTTTTTACTCATATAAAGTTTACCATTATTAAGTTCTGCTATCGCTCTAATATAACTATAAGTATTAACCCTAACTCGCATTGCCAAATCTGCTTTTCCTGTTTCAGGTGTAAAGTTAAATTCACCTACCAATGGCAGAGGATTTTTATCAACAAAAACAGTAATTTTTTTTATATAGATTGCTTTTGTTTGCTTTATTTTACTGACTATTTTTATAGGGACTAAAGCAGGGTCTTCTGCTCGGTAAGGAGCATCAATTTCAATGATATCATTTGTTTCCTGAATTATTTTTCCAGGGAAAAACTGACTTTTAAGCACATTGTTCCATTGTGTTTCATCCTTTGCAGAAAATGCCAACAAAGGAGTAAACAGTATGACTAATAACGCTATTTTAAATTTTTTCATTTTTCTATTTCTAGTATTTCTAGTGGAAGTTACATAAAGCATTCAAATTAAATACCTTAACATGCCTATTTACAAATCACAGGTCAATACTATTAAGTGAAGAAATAAGTATTTTTAGTAGGAGTGGCTTTAGCCACGATGTCGAGGTTAAAGCCACTCCTACGTGGATATAAAAGCTCAAGACCTAGATAAAGAGGTTCTTGGTGGTTTATTAATCACCTTGTGTATATTGGTTTAAATGATTACTTTATGATTTGTTTTTATTGAAAAAACCTTTAAACTTGCCTTGAAAAGAGTCCATTTTATCGGCAACATCTGCTAATTTTTCAGAGAAAGTACTCTCTTCCTCATCGACTATTTCATTTTTCTTTACTGTCTTTTGCTTAGCAGTTTCTAACTTGGGAGCAATAATCTCAGGAGATTTTTCTACAGTAATAGATATTCCCTCTTGTTTAGTATTTTGTATCACAGGGTCTGGTGTAATAGCTTTGGCAGGCTTTTCTTCTTCTGACTTATTTGTAGCAACTTGGGGGCTATTTTGAGTATCTCCACCTTCTAATGCATTATCCATTGAAGAAAACCATCCCATGGCTTTACTTATAAACCCTGACTTACTCTTTTTGGGCGTGGATGATGCAACTTGCTTTGATTTTTCTGGTTTTGGTTGTTTAGCTGGCTTAGGCTGTTTTTGAGCAACAACCGTTTCTTCTTCTTTGTGAGGCACAGAAGATACTTTTTCAACAGTTATTTGCTCTTTACTTGGTGTTGTAGAAATTTTATCCTCTATTAACGCCTCCTTTTTGGGAGAAACAGAAGTTATTATCTCTGATACCTCTTGTTTAACTTCGGGTTTTTTCGCTTCTTGGGTTAATAAATATTTTTGTTCTTGTTCTTTATCAATAACTAAGTGCTGTGCTTTTTCAACTGCATGGGTATCGTTTAGTATAGCTAATTGTGACTCTAGTTCTAAAACCCTGTTTATTTGAATTTTAGTTGATTGTTCTTGTTTAACTAATTGCGTAACCTGTTCATTTGAGAGCGTTGTTTGTGCTTCTAATTGCTGTTTAACTAAATTCAATTCTGTTGTAGAGCTAGCAAGTCGCTTTTCAAGTTCAGCAATTTGTTCTTGTGCTGTTGTCGCTTTAGCTACTACATCCCTTTGCTCATCTAAACTACGCTGTAATTGCTCAAGTAATTTATTCTTTTCGGAAAGTGTAGTGTTTATAGCATCAATTTCAGCCTGCTTTTCTTTAGCAGAGGAAATAATCAATGCTTCTTTATCTTCAAGCTGCTTTTTAAAATCCTCTCTTTCCTGTTGTAAGGTTTTTGCTGCCTGATCTAATTCTTGTTGTTGGCCGGTTATTAAAGCAGCAGATTCCTTTTGCTCATTTTCTAGTTTTTCCAGTTTAGTTTGTGCTTGCTCTAAATGTTGGTGAGACTCAATAAGGCGTTTTGATAGCTTGGATATCTTGAAACTTTTTATAATAGCAATAACTATCACACCAATAAAAAAAGCAAGTATAGCTAAAACAACGCTATATCGAGTATTTGCTATTGCTGTCTGTTGCCAATCAACCCAATAAAATGCCATTATTTCTATGTACTTATCCATTTAACGCCCCAAAATACTTTAATTGAAGGGGTAAATTTACCAGATTTACAGTTATTTCAGAAGTCTAATTTTATATTTTTAACAAGTGTAAAATTAAAAAAAAGAGTTTTATCAAATAAATACTGGAAAATCATAAATTTAACACCTTGCATATCCGCAATCGTTTAAAATAATAAATAGACTCCTTATTTGGTTTAATACCTTAATGCATACACAATTTTCAACATTCTTTTCTATTATTTCATGGAAGCAACGCATAGTATTTTGGGGAGGGGCCATTTTCGTAGGTATTTTAATTGTTGCAATGACCTTACTTAGTGAGTGGGCGGCAGAAACCTATCGTCTTTTATCACAGCAATATTTTTGGTTTAATTTTTTAATCGCACCACTGGGTCTCAGCTTTACTGCCTGGCTCACTTTTCGATTTTTCCCAGGGTCTGAACGTAGTGGTATTCCACAAGTAAAAACAGCACTAGAAATAACAGGTAATTTAGAGGATAGAAATAGGCTCATCTCGCTTAGAATAGCTTTCGGAAAAATGCTATTACCCATTATGGGCTTGTTATCGGGCGCATCTGTCGGTTTCGGCGGCCCTGCCGTGCATGTCGGTGCTTCATTTATGGCATCTTTAGGAAAAGCCGTAAAATTTCCACCGCATTACATGGAAAAAGGACTTATTTTGGCCGGTAGTGCGGCTGGATTTGCTGCAATGTTTAGTGCTCCTTTGGCAGGTATTATATTTGCTATTGAAGAAATGGGACGGGCATTAGAAGAAAAAATCAGTAGTTTAGTTTTAACTGCGATTGTATTTTCAGGGGTGACAGCTTATGCCATATTAAACAATTATATATATTTTAATGACAAGTCATTTATTATGCCTTGGGGGCCAAATTGGTTTGCAATCCCTATATGCGGTATAGCAGGGGGATTTTTTGGGGGGGTTTTTAGTAAAATTATTATCCGTGGTGGGCGTTTTCTAAAAAAAACAGGCTTGCCCATTGTATTAATCGCCTTTGTATCAGGTGGAGTTATTGCTATATTAGGTTATTATTCAAATGGTGATTCATTTGGCACTGGATATGCCCAAACTAAAGTAATTTTAGCCAGTACAACAACTATGGACCCCTGGTTTCCACTTTATAAGATGCTTGCTTCTTGCGCCACTTTTTTTAGTGGTATTCCTAGTGGAATCTTTGTACCTTCTATTGCTACGGGTGCCGGACTCGGTGTTAATTTAGCCCATTGGTTTCCTGTTGCACCGGTACCAGCAATGATTCTATTAACTATGACGGCTTATTTTTCAGGCATGTTGCAATCTCCCCTTACTTCCTTTGTTATTGTGATGGAAATGACAGGGAGTCACGAGATTTTAATCCCACTGATGGCCACTGCTTTTTTTGCCACAGGCACTTCAAAATTAATTAACCCCACCCCTTTGTACAGAGCACTTTGTAACTCTTATATCGCTCCAAAAAAACCAGAAAGCAGTAGTGAAGCTTAAATATATACTCGTAAGTCTATTACTTATTTTTGTGGCTTTATCTGTATTATTTTTAAAGCCAGCAGTCATAGCTGCACCTAATTTAATTTTTACCACAATTTATGGAAAAAAAATTCAATTATCTAAATTAATAGGAAAGCCCGTTATTGTTACTTTTTGGGCAACCGACTGTGCGAGCTGCATAAAAGAAATACCACAATTAATTGAATTATATAATAACTTTCATACTAAAGGCTTGGAGATAATAGCGGTAGCCATGTATTACGATCCTCCAAATCATGTGCTTGAGATGTCAAAAGCCAAGCAAATACCTTATGATGTGGCTTTAGATTTAAAAGCTGAGCATGCATTTGCCTTCGGTCAGGTTCAACTAACACCCACAACCTTTTTAATATCTCCTTCGGGTGATATTTCTATGAAAATAGAAGGCTTACTTAATATGCCAAAATTGCAACAACTCATACAGAATTTAATAACAGGATAACACTATGCTCTGGTTAAAAGCATTACACCTTATATTTATGGTGACATGGTTTGCAGGATTATTTTATTTACCCCGTCTATTTGTCTATCACGCAATGAGTGATGATGAAATCAGTAATGAGCGTTTTAAAGTAATGGAGCGTAAGCTTTTCTACGGCATTATGACACCAGGAATGATTGCCACCTTCATTTTCGGAGTTTGGATGCTTACAGACTATGCATGGGTGCTGTATTCAGCAACGGGCTGGTTACATATAAAGCTCACATTACTTGTTGCATTAGTTATTTATCACGGTTATTGCGGCAAATGCTTATTAGACTTTAAAAATGATAGAAACCATCATTCGCATGTGTTTTACCGCTGGATGAATGAAGTCCCCGTGTTATTTTTAATTGCTATTGTTATCCTGGCTGTTGTTAAGCCGTTTTGAAAATACTGACATAAATACTTGGTATATGTGACTTTATCACTGTTTTCTAATTTATTAATCTCTAATATAGATTTCGAGCTAATAATTTCAACTGTAATTTTTAGCCTTTTCTTACATTATTGAGGTAATTCAAATGATAGATTTTATGCTAAGTATTTTTTCTTCTGTATTAGGTATGGATATGCGTGACCACCATGATATACCTTTTGCTCTTCCTTTATTAATGGCCTGTTTTATTGGAGGCATCGTCGGTTTTACAATTATTCGTTTTATTGGAAATGAACAAAAAGAAGATGCTAAACAAGCCGCTATAAAAAATACTGATAGTTAAAATTTATCAGGGTTATTAACTTGCCACAGGTTAATTTAGTATATTAAGACAGAATCTTGTAGAGCGGGCTTTAGTCCATAATATTGTATCTATAGCGGACTAAAGCCCGCTCTACAATTTATAACTTGTTAAGAGCTATTAAATTTATTTTGTACTTATTTGGTTGTCATATTCCTATATCTCTATGTTCCAGTTTTTAATTGTTGCTTTTGTAAAGTGTTGAAAAACAGGGGGATAGAGAGTATCCTTTTCTACAGATGCTAGATTTATGGGGT
>CAYYNM010000084.1:0-12897 GCA_964472945.1 uncultured Methylomarinum sp.
TTTAAAGATCGACAATTAGGTTGGATAAAAGCACGGTAAAAGAAGCTGATAATCAGCGGTGCATTATCAACACAAAGCAGTCGCCAAGTAGGATGTTGGCGTAGTTTAAGAAGGTATTCATGATCCATTATAGTTTATTTTCTGGCAATATTAATTATTCTAAAATTTGAACTTAATTATGACATGAATATAAAGCACAATTCTGAACATACATTAAATATGTGCAAATTCTATTCAATTTGCATAGTAAATCAGGATGATTTAAGACCGACTACCCTGTAAATACAACACCCTACTTAAAGGAAAAACTATTTTTGTAGTACAATACCTACAAACATTCTCTTAACTTATTCACTTTATGGTTTTCAGCATGAGTTATAACACACTACAAAAAGAAATATTTTATGACTTATACCACACACAAAATAAAGAATATTTTTCTACTCTTCAGTTGTTTTTTGAAAAGCATGGAGAGCAAATAGTTGATCATTTTTATACAAAATTAAGTTCGTTTGAAGAATCACAGGACTTCTTAACATCTGATGTTGTCGAAAGGCGTTTAAAGCATTCTCTATTAGACTGGTTGCTATCAATTTCAAATTTCACTGCCAATAATGATTATTCTATTTATCTGGAAAAGCAACAACAAATAGGCGATACTCATGCCAGAATCCAGGTTCCAGTTTGTTTAGTTAATTAATTATGCTGTTAACATTCTTAAACAATATATCTTTAGACTCCTAATAAAGGAGGAGGAAGAAGTAGAAGAAACCGCTACTCTGGTTAATTTAATTAACCGTATTATCGATTTAACTGTAATGCTATTTAACAATGTTTTCTTTGATGACTTTATTCAACAGAAAAAAGATGAACAGAATCTGTGTCAGCATTATATTAGCCATAACTTAGCTATTGAATTTGAGCAATCTCGTGCTGACTTACTGCATTGGCAGCGCGAATTAATGACTTTACTTTTTTACCCTTACTCAAAGGTAAGTACTAAAAACATCACCCCTTTGAGCAGGTCAAAATTTGGTTTATGGATTGAACACCGTGCGGCATTATTATTTTACAATCAAAGTGAGGTAAAAAAAATTAAAACTAATCTTTATCAGATAGATAAACAATTAGTAGAGGTTATTCATTTAAATAAAACAGAAAAATGGGAGCAATTAGCTGAGCAAGTCACAGAACTGGATCAGTTAATTATTACAACTGACTGGCTATTAGATCAAGTTGCTAAAGATATCGCGAAATTAGAAAATAATAAAGACCCTTTAACAAAAATGTTTACCAGACGGTATTTGCCCAATATTATTCAACATGAAATACATTATTGTTTAGAACGCAATGTTAGTTTAGGTCTTATTATGGTAGACCTTGATTATTTTAAAAATATTAATGATTTATATGGTCATACAGTGGGTGATTCAGTATTAAGTATAACGGCTGCTATTCTCTCAAACTCTATCAGAGCTTATGATTATGTCTTTCGTTATGGTGGAGAGGAATTTCTTATACTTATCAACAATACTGATTCTAAAAACTGCCAAGCTATTGCCGAGGAAATTAGAACTAAAGTTGCAAATCACTCTTTTAAAGACTTACCTTTTATTAAAGACCCAATAACAATTAGTCTTGGTGTTGCTATGTTTGATAAGCATCCTGATTATGAACAATTAATTAACCAGGCCGATCAAGCTTTATATATGGCTAAAAAAAATGGCCGAAATAGAGTAGAACTTTATAAGGCTATATAAAAAAGTTGCAGAGTGAAAAAAAATACACGATACTTAGTAAAGGTTCTGCCTAAAATATACCTTGTGCTATAACAATTTTTGGCTAATTATTCATTACCGAGTTGTTATAACTCAAATGTACTCCGCATACTGTTTATACTTCGCGCGGTCACAACTGCGCGAAGTATAACTACTGGAATTATTAAACAATGAAAAACAAGATCTTAGTGCTGTTAATCGCAGGTATTATCGCCACCCCACTTTCTGCTGTTGCTAAAAGTGATAACAGTAAATACCCGGCAACAAATTTCCAACCTACAGTTATTTTTGCGGATGAATCTGCTCAATCAACTGCTAGTGCCGAAAAATCATCATTTGATTCTGCTTATCCAGCAGCTAATTTTAAGCCAACTGTTCTTTTTGTTGATGCTTCAGCAACAAGTAGTGCATCAACAGGTGAAAAGTCTTCATTTGATCCTAATTATCCAGCGGCAAATTTTGAACCTAAGGTTATTTACCCCTAATTTTTCTAAATAATGCTCAATCTGTAGAGCGAACTTTACCTTTCCCTTCGCAGGTGTAACTATATTTATTCTATCATTTGGAAGTGAGAGGCTGTGAAAGTATTCTCTTTTTTATCTCCCCCTTTGGAAAAGGGGGGTTGAGGGGGATTAATAAATAAGGCATTGATATTAAAAGCTTTATCTTTAAAATAAAATCTCCCCCAGCCCCCCTTCTTTTTCAAAGAGGGGGCTAAAAGCATATACTTTCACAGCCTCTGAGGCTTTAGCTTCGCAAGATTCAAGCCTCTCTTCCAAAAATATTTAAATTGTTAAATTAATTTTAAAACTTACTTATAGAAAGTTAAACAAAGATAGGTTTTGTACTCGAGAATAAGCTTGCTGTGCTGCTTGTAAGGCACTTTGTTCTATATTAAATTGACTAATGGCTGCAGCATAATCTAAATCTTGTACATCAGACAGTGTGGTTTGAATATCTACTATAAACTTCTCATTCTGTGCTTCTTGATCATCTAGGGCACGCATTCTTGCACCCACAGTGGTCCTAACTTTTAGAAAATTATCCAGTGCAGCATCTAAATCAGCTAGAACATCATTACCCGTCTTACTAAAAACACGCCCTGTATCACCCGAGGTAAACCCGTTATCTTTTAAAAAATTGCCACTGATTTGTTTAATTTGTACTGCAGCACTAGTACCTGAACTTATTGATTTAAATGTAATAGGGTTAGCAGAGGTATCAACTTCTATCTTCCCTTCAACGGGCGAACCAATAATCTGAGTATTAATAGCTTTAGTCAGTGTTGCAAGGTTAGTATAATTTTGGTCCAAGGTAATTGTTGTTTTATTACCTGCTTCATCATTTAACTCAAAAGATGCGGATACATTTGAATAGTCATAAACTGTTGCTGGCTTTATTCCAGTAATTGAACCACCTAGATCAACTCCATTGCCAGTTTCTTTACTGCTAAAACCAAAATCAGTTAAAAATGTTCCTGCTACAGGGCTTTTATCATAAATAGAAACAGAAGAGTTTTTACCTTTTGTAGTAGAAAAAAATTCAATTTTATGCCCATCACTTCGAGCCTCAACACCTATAGCAGTCAATCCAGGCGTTGAGTTTATAGCCGCTACAACTTCATCTATATTTGCATAATCAGCATTAAGGGTTACTGTAACCGGCTGTGCTATAACGCCAGTTAGTCCAGCAACAGCAGTAAAGTCAGTTACACCGGCATTACCCGTTGCTACCACTTCCAATGTTGGGCTTGCTGCGGTACTACTGGTTTTAAATTGAATGGGGTCAGCAGCTGGGTCAACGGTAACTGATCCTTTGTGCACAGAGGAACTTACTAAAATTTGTGATTCAATATCTGTTAGTAACTCTGCCTGTGTTGTATAGTCCTTAGCCAAAGTTATGTTAACAGGATCTGCAGTATCACCATCTACAACAATATTAAAATCAGCATTTGTGCCGCCTGTCGTAGTATCATAATTTAAAGGAAAACTTATACTACTACCTGTTATAGTTCGTCCTTTGTCACTGCTTAAGTCGAAAGTAGTTGTTGCTGGTGCACTGTAATTAGCCCCAAGACGCATAAATCGGTCACCCGTTATAACCGCTTCGGGCACTTCATATTTTTGAGACAAGGCATTGGATAAAGACTGTAAAGTATCAAACACACTACGTTGATTAATTTCAACACCATCAACCGTTGCATTAGCTTCCTGACTAACCGAACTAATATTACTATAAATATTCGATCCTAAGTCTCCATCAGCCACTCTTCTTTCTGGTGCGATATCTAATACACGTTGGTTTATTCCGCCTTGATAAACATAAGACCCCACTTCAACATCCCATGCAACAGCTGGTGTTGTGGATAAATCCCCGGAAAATATATATTCTCCATTTGCATTTTTGGTGTTTGCTACTCCAACCATTTCTTGCAATAACTGATCTATCTCTGATTTGATTGCTTCACGGTCTTGTAGAGTTAAGGTTGAATTAAGAGATTGAACAGTTAATTCTTTGGCTCTAAATAAAATATTTTCAGAAGTCTGTAAACTACCTTCTTCTATACTTAATCGCGCACGGGTCTGTGCAATATTGTCTTGATACTGTGTGGTTTTATCAATGGATTCCTGTAAACCTAACGCCTTTACAGCCGCAGCAGGGTCATCACTGGGTGTTAAATTCTTTAACCCTGCAGATAATTGCATCTGGGTTTTAGACATTTTAACTTGTTGGGCATTCATGGCATTAACGCCTAGCTGTTGCGCCCATGATGTTGAAATTCTCATCAGCTACCTCCTAATTTATCGCGCCAAGCAGAGAATCAAATAATGCGCTGCTTACTGAAATTGTTTGTGCTGCCGCCTGATAAGCTTGTTGAAATTGAATTAATTTAGCAGCTTCTTCATCCAGGTTTACACCTGATACATTACCCCATGCATCTTTGGCATTATTTAATAAAGTCTCCTGTGCCGCTGTTGCAATTTTTGCTGAACTGGTCAACACTCCAACCTCTGAGACAACTAAACCATATCCGGCCTGAAATGTTGCAGTACCGCCTAACATACCTGTTTTATTTTCCAATCCCGCTAGTAATAAGCCATTTCTGTTATCACCAGGCATTGCACCTTTCACTTCATATTCAACATTGTTACTATCTAATGCTTTATTTGTAGCTAAAGCAACCTTCCTGGGGTCTGTAATATTCTGTGTAATAGTACTAGCTGCAGTAAATGTCGGCCTAATTAAAAAGGAATCCCCTGCTGTTAACCCTGATGAATTTATAGTAATGCCTGGCAAGGTTGCAGGGGATGTTGCATTCAAAACACCCCCTCCAGAATCAGTTAATATAATTTTGCTATTATCTGAAACTCGAGTTAATTTATAGCTAGGTCCAGTGCCAACTTCTAACATATAGTCACTGGAATCAATATTTTTAATATTGGTTTTATCAAACATTACCGTAACAGATGATCCAGCAGAGTTGGTATTATTTGCAGCAACAGGAATTGGCTTTGTTCCCATACCTTGGGCTTTAAAAAATAACTCCCCCGCCGTTCCATCCAGATCAAACCCTGTTTCATGGATATTATTAAACTCCATCGCAATACTTGCAGCCACACTGCCTAACTTTTGCTGTGCAGGGTCTAATACTTCATCTCTAAATTTTAATGTTCCTGCTAATGCTCCACCCGTCACTTGATTAGTCACAATACCCTCTGTTCCTGAGGGTGTTTTAATGATCACATCTAGTTTTGATGGGTCAAATACTGTAGGTTTAGTCGTTACAGCATTAGCATTGGTATCAAGTACTAAAACCTGGCCCTGCCCCATAAACACACTAACCATATTGCTATTACTAGGAACCACTGAAATATCAACTAATTCTGCTAATTGATTTAATACTGTGTCTCGTTTATCTAATAAGTCATTAGGTTGCTGGTCTCCATTAGCCTGGCCTTGAGCATTAGCAATTTGTAAATTTAAGTTGGCTATTGATTTGGCAAATGAAGAAATTTCATCAGTCATCACCACCATATCAGTGCTAATTTGATCACGTATCTGACCAAACCTGGAGTTCATGGTATCAAAACGACTCGTTAGTATTTCAGATTCAGACAACAATACTTGTCTAGCCGGAATTGATGATGGATCATTTGTTGCATCATTCACTGCATTAAAAAAATTTTTAATCGCAGGTTCCATCCCAACGGAAGGATCAGCCATAATATCATCTACTTGAGATGCCAATTGGCTATACTTATCCACATCACCAAAAGCCGCCGTGCTTGATCGTAACTGAGTGGTAATGAATTGGTCATAACTACGGGTTATATTAGTTACATTAACCCCTGTTCCCAAATAACCAACGCCAATCATTTGCTCTTTTTTTGTAGCGAGCTCCACACGTTGGCGACTATAGCCCTCGGTATTAACATTAGAAATATTATGGCTTGTCGTTTCCAAGGAGCGCTGGAAAGCCTTAAGCCCCGTAATCGCTGTACTTAACATACCACTTGCCATTGCTATTTCTCCTTATAAACTAAATGTTATTTTTGAACCAAAATATCTGTGTATTGCTGAACGTCTTTACTGTTAAAAATTTTCAACACTTTATCCGCATAATTGGGATCAGTTGCATAACCTGCTTGTTGTAACTCATGCATATATCGTTCCGCTTTTCCCGCCATTTTTATGGCACTGTTATATCGAGGGTTAGTTTTAATAAAATCAACATAATCATTAAAGCTTTCTTGATATGATCCATAAGACCTAAAGCCAGCTATTTCTGGTTTAGCAATACCTTGTTTGTATTCCAGCGTCTCAGCACTTGTGCGAGCACCATGCCATGACTTATCTGCTTTAATATTAAATAAATTATGACTACTACTGCCATCCTTAGCTTTAATCACCGACTTACCCCAACCCGTTTCTAACGCGGCTTGGGATAATAAGATATTTGCATCAACACCCAGTTTTTTAGCGGCTTGTTCTGCATAAGGGTGTAACTGACTGATAAACTCCTCTACAGAATTAATACTTTTGCTAGTTAAACTATCCAGCATGGGTTTAATGCCCATTTTATCCTGGCTATTTTTTGCCGCTTTCCGCACTGAGTTTCGTCTTGCATAATCGGCAATACTTTGTTCTCTGGTAACGGCAACTGATTGATCAGGGTTTAACTGCCTTTCAATCACTGCAGCCAGCCCTATACCATTTTCACCGGCCAAGCTCAACGATAGCTGTTGGTCATACATATCTCGGTAAAAATCACTTTGGTCATTATCTAAAATACCGTCAGCTAACTTCGCCTGCCGCATACTTTTTAGCATCATTCCAACAAATACCGATTCAAATTGCTTTGCCACCTGTTTAATGGCCTCAGGTGTTTTTTGTTTGGCCTCATTTTTTAATTTAGCCAGACTATTAAAATCAGTATAAACATCAGCATTTTCAACATTTAGCATAACAAATACCTATATAACTATAAGCTCTGCTCTTAAAGCACCGGCAGCCTTAAGAGCCTCTAAAATAGCCACTAAATCACTTGGACCCGCGCCAACCTTATTAACTGCCTTAACAATTTCATCCAAGGTAACACCAGGGTTAAAGACAAACATGTGATTACCCTTTTTACCTAACCCCCCTTCTTCAACCTTAACTTCTGACTGAGGAACAACGGTAGTATTGCCACCGGCTAAAGCATTAGGCTGACTTACTACTGGGTTTTCACTGATAGTGACAGTCAAACTACCATGTGAAACTGCAGTAGGCTGAACACGCACTTTGCCATTGATAACCACAGTGCCTGACCGAGAATTAATAATAACTCTTGCTGGGGCATCATCAGGTGTTATCTGGATATGTTCGATTAATGATGCAAAACTAACACGTTGAGATCGATCTAACGGTGCACTCACTTTTATTGATGTAGCATCTAAAGCTTTTGCTGTCTGAGGGCCCAATAACTGATTAATGGCTTCAACCATTCTATTAGCGGTAGTAAAGTCTGAATTATGCAAATTAAAAACTAATGAATTGCCTTTTCCAAAAGCGGTGGGAACCGCTCTTTCTACTGTAGCACCATTTGGAATACGCCCAACAGCTGGGTTATTCACGGTAATTTTAGACCCATCCTGTCCTGAAGCACTTAAACCACCGACTACTAAATTACCTTGTGCAATCGCATAAATATTACCATCTGCCCCTTTTAAAGGGCTCATTAATAAGGAACCCCCTCGTAAACTTTTTGCATCCCCAATTGAAGAAGCGGTTACATCAATGGTTTGACCAGGTTTTGCAAAAGCAGGTAAACTAGCATGCAAAACCACAGCGGCAATATTTTTAGATTTTGGATCGATACCAGGCGGTAAAGTTAAGCCAAGTCTTGCCAGCATGTTCCGCAAACTCTGACCGGTAAACTTGGTTTTATCTCCAGATTTATTTAAACCAACCACCAACCCATAACCCACTAACTGATTATCACGAACACCGGCTATAGAAGCTAAATCCTTTATTCTTTCTGCATTAGCAATTTGCCAGTTTAGCAACAACAGTAAGACAATTAATAATTTACGTTTCATATCGAGCTCCTTTAAAAAGGAAAAACAGGACTTATAAAGAATCTGGCTAACCAGCCCATTTTATTTGAGTCGGCTACTGAGCCATCACCTGTATACATAATGGTTGCATCAGCCACTTTAGATGAAGAAATAGTATTTGCTGTATCAATATCAACAGGTCTAACAATGCCAGATAATCGAATATATTCACTACCATCATTTAAAGTAACTCGCTTTTCCCCTCTAACCTTTAAATTTCCATTGGGGAATACAGCAATCACAGTCACACTAATATTTCCCGTTAGACTATTACTTTGTTTAGCTTCTCCTGCCCCTGTAAAATCATGTTTTGAGGCTAAAGTCGTACTTAAATCTTTACCAAAAATAATTGAAGGGTCTACGCCCATAATATTGGGCGCAGTCACTGAGGTTGAAGTATCCTTTGCAGCCGTTAAATCAGCTTTTTTATTAGCTTTAATATCTTCATTCAATTTAACAGTCAAAATATCCCCAACGCGCCTAGCTGTCTGATCTTCAAACAAACGCATATCATAGCCTGTTTGATAAATTGCACCATTAGTTTGCTGTGGGGTACGTAAATCAACCGCTTGTACAGGAGCAAAAGAAGGATCTCTTTTTGGCAAAGTTTCGCAGCCAGTCACCATCAACACTACTAGAGAGCAAATTACAATTTTGAATAAATACATAAGCTTCACCTGATTTATAATTGCTGTGTTACATAAGACAGCATTTCATCTGTGGTGGAAATGGCTTTTGAATTCATTTCGTAGGCTCGTTGAGTCTCAATCATATTCACTAACTCTTCAACCACATTTACATTTGAAGTTTCTAATGAGCCCTGAAATACCGCACCAAATTCATCTATCCCAGGCGTTCCAACAACAGGTGCACCACTGGCAACAGACTCTGTAAATAAATTTTCACCTACTGGGTTTAATCCTGCAGGATTAATAAAATCGGCTAATTCAATTTGACCTACCTGGACAGTAGCTGAGCTACCAGGCTGCACAACAGAGACTGTGCCGTCACGTCCTATTGTTACGCTTAAAGCATCACTTGGAATGGTTATATTGGGTTCTAATAACATGCCCCCTGAAGTGACTAATTGTCCTGTTGAGTCTAACTTAAAAGATCCGTCGCGAGTATAGTTTATATCGCCATTCGGATTTATAATTTGAAAAAATCCTCGCCCACTGATTGCAACGTCTAATGAATTTTCAGTTTGTTGAATATTACCTTGGGAGTGCAGCTTTTCTGTTGCTACTGTTCTGACACCGGTTCCCAACTGTAAACCTGTTGGTAACTCGGTATTTTGTGTTGACTGAGCGCCAACTTGTCGAATATTTTGATAAATAAGATCTTCAAAAATTGCTCTAGACTTTTTGTAGCCTGTGGTATTAACGTTTGCCAAGTTATTAGCAATCACCGCCATTCTTGTTTGCTGGGCATCTAAACCTGTTTTAGCAACCCATAATGCTCTTTCAGTCATGTTGTTCTCCTAGTGACAATTTATTGTCTTACTAGAAGATAAGCATTTTTTATGCCATTTGCATTAATTTAGCACTTACACCAGAGTTATCATTTGCAGTTTTCATCACTTTCGTTTGCAACTCAAAATTCTTTGACAGCTCAATCATCTCAACCAAGGCTGAAACCGCATTAACATTTGAACTTTCTAAAGCCCCTTGTACCAGACTTACCGAAGCATCAGCCTGTGCAACACTGCCATCT
The DNA here is from genome assembly GCA_964472945.1 of uncultured Methylomarinum sp. GTDB lineage: Bacteria > Pseudomonadota > Gammaproteobacteria > Methylococcales > Methylomonadaceae > QPIN01. The sequence goes on from CAYYNM010000084.1 coordinate 10,091, forward strand.
TTAGTATGCATCAAACCATCACTGAGCTTTTCTAAGTTACCCACATCAGGTTTTACCATTTTAATTCTGTCAATAATCGCTAGCTCATTAGCAGCTCCACCAATAGGAATAATACTAATTGTTCCATCATTTCCAATATCAATTTTTTCTGCCGGCGGCAACACAATGGGCCCATCATTGCCATATATAGCCGCACCTGTCCCTGTTTCCAACCGCCCTTCCGGGGTAAGCCTTAAATCACCAGCTCTAGTATATGCCTCCCCTCCTCCCTGGCCTCCAACAACAAGCCAGCCTTCTCCTTTAATCGCCACATCTAGGTCATTCCCTGTAGTCTGTATTGACCCCATACTGGTATCTGTCCCCGGCCTTTCCGTCATCGCATAAACACGGGTAGGGAAGCCTGGACCAAAAACAGGCATAGACCGAAATTGCTCAAAGTCAGACTTAAAACCTGTGGTTTGAGCATTCGCCAAGTTATTGGCATTTGAAGCTTGAGCCAGCAAAGTTTGCTTGGCTCCACTCATTGCAATATATAAACTACGGTCCATAATGGCTTTCCTATTAAACTATTTTCTATAGCTGAAGTATTCTTTGAATAATTTCATCTTCTGTTGAAATAGTCTGTGCATTTGCTTGATAGGCCTGTTGAGCAACAATCATTTTTACCAATTGAGTTGCAATATCAGTATTTGAATTTTCTAAAGCTGATGAAGTGATACTACCAAAGTTATTACCTCCTGCAACACCTAGAACAACCGTGCCTGAGTCAATACTTTCCTGCCATGTGGTATCACCTGTTTTATTTAAACCTTGATTATTGGTAAACCGACCTAGAATAACCTGGCCTAATGGACTCGTTGTCCCATTACTGTAACGTGCAACTACCACACCTGTTTTATCTATACTAACCCCTGTTAAATTTCCTGAGGCAAAGCCATTTTGCTGTAAATCATTAACCCCAAAATCTGCCGCATATTGTGTAGTACCTGTTGGGTTAATGCTAAATGTCAATGGCTTAGCACTTACATTTAATGCTGATACTGGTGCAATTTCAATATTTGAAAATACAAAATCATCTACTCCATTTGCTCCCGTAATATTTGTCCCTGTTCTATCAGCAACCAAATTCCCCAAAGAATCAAAAGTCATTGCTACTTTATCACCCACAAAATCAACACCTACTGCAGCAGCAATAACTGAAGCTGCTGTTGCGGTGGGTTTTGCAGCCTCTGTATTTGCTGCAGCAATAGCGGCAGCAGATACGTTAGTAACATTTGAAACAGCTAAAGCCGCCGCCGCAGCTTCTGCAGCAGCGGCAGTCACTGCATTGGCATCAGCATTTACGGCTACAGTTGTTGCTGATAACGTACTTGTAGCAGCTGTTGTAGCTGCTGTTACGGCCAACCCAGCCTTAGTATCAGCATCCCCTGCCGCAGCACCTGTATTAGTCACAACTGTGTTAGCAAGACCAGCCGATGTTTGTACATCACTTATTACAGCCCCTCCAGCAGCGGCTGCCGACTCAATTGCTACAAGCGCTGTTTCAACAGCTACAGCATCTGTCTTAGTCGTAGTTGCAGAATTAAATGCATTTACAGCCGCCGTGTTAGCAGCAATTAAATCTGCATTTGTCGTATCTAAAGCTAAAGCAGTAGCGGCGGCATCTCTCAGTGCTGTGGCTGTTGTTAGGCTATCATTAGCTGCAGTGGTAGCCGCAGTTGCTGCAGTTTTTGTATCACTCATTTGATTACCTGTCCAACCTGGCACAGATGAAGCTCCATCTATAGCCGACTTTAATGTCGCAAATAGCGTGGCTGCCGCCGTGCCTTTTGCTACAGCTTCAGCCGCTCCATTAGCAGGGGCTGTAGCATCATGTGCAGTTGCCGCAGTAGATACTGCTGCTGCAGCTGTAGAAATAGCCCCCAATGCTGCCGCATCTGTAGCAGCTGCAGTAGTGTCAGCCGCTGCCGAGGCTGTTACTGCCGCCACAACAGTTGAGTTACTGGCAACTGCTGATACGGCTGTTGATGTAGCGCCTCCTGGACCATCTAAAGTATTGGGCGTACCTGCATTAATACCTTTCCCATCAAGATACACATAAGCCCCCCAAGAACTTTCTGCCGCACCATCAGGTGTTTCATTAACAAAATAAGTCGTTAGCGTATGTGTATTTCCTAATGAATCAAATATTGTCGCCGCTGTTGAACTGTTATAAGAATCCACATCAGGACCTGAACTAATCGTTGAGTTAAATCCAGTAAAAGGTGTTGATGGCCGCGCTTCTCTGGAATCTAAATTCAATTTAAGATCCACTGTTGTGGTTGCAGAAGGAACCCCTTGAGAGGTATCAATTTTTAAAGCAATCGGAGCACCTGTGCTAAAACCTTCAGCAATTGTTGTTCCTATCGGGGCTCCACCCATCAAAAAATTCCCAGTATCATTAGTAATAAAGCCTTCCGGACTCAAGTTAAAGGCACCATTTCTGGTAAAAGCTGTTGCACTGGTTGCATCTTTACTTTCACCCAAAGCAAAAAAACCATTTCCAGATAATGCCAGGTCAAGGTTATTACTTGTTGACTCCACATTACCTTGACTAAATTGCTGAGCCACTTCTGTTACACGGACACCAGCACCGGCCGTTGACTTGCCCGTATTATTATAAACATCAGCAAACTCTGCTCTGGATTCTTTAAAACCCGTTGTATTACCATTGGCTATATTATTACCAATAACCTGTAAATTTGCTGATGCGGCTGCTAAGCCACTTAATGCCGTTGCAAAACCCATGATTGCTCTCCTAAATTCTT
>CAYYNM010000085.1:0-12301 GCA_964472945.1 uncultured Methylomarinum sp.
TATTTCTTTGTTGCTGATAATAGCGCGCTATTTTTATACTTAGGGGGTCAGAGTCATTTACTATAACCGCAAGTTCATTAGCTGATAATGCGGGTAAGGGGGAAAATAGTTTTGAAAATGCAGAGGCAGCGGGAGGAAAGATAAAGAAAATAAGAATACTTAAGAGTTGTAAAGATAAAACCATAATGGAAGGTGGTTTTTTTAATGTATACTTCGTGTGGTCGCAGGTGCAGATTTTGAAAACACCTGAAATTCCGAGTTTAAAAGTGTTCTTTATTGGTTCTTTAAAGGGCGTTTTTAAGTAAGAATGAGAATTATTAACATTGATTAATAACGCAACAATAGTATCTGGATTGACATGGTCTAACAAGGGCTTGAGCTTATTCTCTAAAAAGGCCACTTGCTGTTCGGTATCTTTCAAGTTAGTTTTCCCTAAAATTTGTAGATTATATCAATATTTTCCGTATCCGTATCCGTGTGAAGTATAGTTTAATGATTTTTCCTGGCTTACAGTATGTTTATACAACACAGCTATTAAGAAAAGTGGATAGTGGGGTCGAATCTGTTGATAAAGCTATTTTAAACTTGCACCCCAAAAACTATTACTAATGGGGTGTTTTCTTAAAGCTATAAATTTAATACAGTATTTTAAGCTACGATGTGAACATTCACTAAAATTAACAAAACACTATGAAATCGAGCTACTGTGGTTTTGTTGCTTAGATGAAAAAACTATTAACACCTATCAATTGACTTTAAGTTTGTACGGTTTTAGCCGCAACAAAATTAAAATTACTTGAAAAATGATTTTTGTTAATAGAAATGTTATTATTCAAATAATTATACCAACTGAAATTTTATCAAATGTCGACAGACACTGAAGCTCCTTGCTATACAAAATCCGCTTTAGAATTTAAAAGTTCTTCTTTTAGCGTGCCTGTTTTAGTTATACACACGACCGAATTAAAACAAATAAAACATCAGTTAAAAGAAAAGCTCGCCCAGGCCCCCGATTTTTTTAAGAACTCACCCTTGATTTTAGATCTAAAGTACTGCAATGAAAATGATCAAAGCCTTGATCTTGAGGCGTTAATAAAGTTCTTACATGCTGAAAAGCTGCTCCCTATTGGCATCAGTGATGCCAGTGAAGAACAGCAGAGTATAGCGATTAAATTTCATATTCCTATTCATACCGTTCGTGGTGCTCACACAGACACTAAAAGATCAAATACAAATAATATACCTGATAATAAGACTGACAAAATAAATACCCAAGCAACAAATATACTTGAAAATATGCTGATTTCTCAGCCTGTTCGTTCAGGCCAACGTATTTATGCTAAAGGTGACTTAACCATTTTGTCACATGTTAGCGCAGGGGCAGAGGTTATGGCTGAAGGCAATATTCATGTGTATGGTGCCCTTCGTGGTAAAGCTTTAGCAGGTGTTCAAGGGGACACTCAAAGTCGAATTTTTTGCTCAGCGTTAGAGGCAGAACTTGTTTCAATAGCCGGTCACTACAAAACAAGTGAAGACCTTGATAAACTAGACTTGCATCAAGCTACACAAATATATTTACAAGACCAGGCATTAATCATTAACAACCTTTAGGGGTTGAACAACCAACACTCCCCCAATTGTAGAGGATAGAAAATTGGCTAGAATTATTGTTGTAACTTCAGGAAAAGGCGGCGTTGGTAAAACGACCACTAGTGCGGCCATTGCCATGGGATTGGCGAAAAAAGGGCATAAAACTGCCGTTATTGATTTTGATGTCGGCCTACGTAATCTTGATTTAATCATGGGGTGTGAGCGCCGTGTTGTTTATGATTTTGTTAATGTCATTAATGGTGAAGCTTCTTTACGTCAAGCCTTAATTAAAGATAAACGTTGCAACCAACTATTTATACTCCCCGCTTCTCAAACGCGAGATAAAGATGCATTAACACAAGAAGGGGTTGGTAAGGTTTTAGAAGATCTTTCCAAAGAGTTCAAATATATCGTATGTGATTCACCCGCTGGAATTGAAAAAGGTGCCAATTTAGCGATGTATTTTGCTGATGATGCATTTGTTGTCACTAACCCTGAGGTTTCCTCAGTAAGAGATTCTGACCGCATGCTAGGGATTTTAGCTAGCAAATCACGTCGAGCCGAAAAAGGTGAGGATGCGATTAAAGAATACTTGCTCCTATCGCGGTATTCACCAAAAAGAGTTAAATTAGGTGAAATGCTAAGTGTTGAAGATGTTCAGGATATTTTATCCCTGCATTTATTAGGTGTAATTCCCGAGTCTAAGTCAGTTTTAAATGCATCTAACTCTGGCACGCCCGTTATCCTGGATGAAGAAAGTAGTGCTGGACAAGCCTACGTTGATGTTGTCGCTCGCTATCTAGGTGAAGACGTTCCGCACCGGTTTATTGACGAAGAGAAAAAAGGTTTGTTTGGAAAGTTATTTGGGAGAAAATAATGAGCTTACTAGACTACTTCAGAACCAACAAACCCAGCTCAGCCTCGGTAGCGAAAGAACGCTTACAAATTTTAGTGGCTCATGAGCGCGCTTCTAGAAACCAACCCTCGTACTTACCAAAGTTACAACAAGAATTACTTGCTGTCGTACGGAAATATGTTAATGTCGAACAAGATGCTATTTCAGTTAATTTTGAACAAGATGATAAGCAAGAAGTTTTAGAGCTTAATATTGTTATACCTGATGAAGCAAGCAAAAAATAACTAATTTTTAACTACTACAAAGAGAAATATTATGACTGAGACTACTATCGGAGCCGCAGCGGGCGCAATCTGGGAATACCTTGACAAAAATGGTGCAACTAGCGTTTCAAAGGTCACCAAAGAAACAGAGGTAAGCAGGAACGACGCTCAAAGAGCTATCGGTTGGCTAGCTAAAGAAGGGAAGCTTAATTTTGAAATGGATAAACGTACTGAATTATTATCGTTAAAATAACAGGGCTATAAACAATCTACAGCTTATAATTTGTAGAGCATGAAAGATATAATGTTTTTACCACGGAGTTCACTGAGAGGCTGTGAATTTATTAACTTTTACTCCCCTCTTTAGCAAAGAGGTATTAGAGGAGGTTTGAGTCTTAAAATAAAGCTTTTTGTTTCAATGAGTTATTTTTTATAAAATCCCCCTCAATCCCCCTTTTTCAAAGGGGGAGGCTAAAAGAATGATTTTTTCACAGCCTCTGAGAACACAGAGGCTTAACTATTTAAAACTCAGTGTTCTCAGTGGTTATTTTGAAAATTGTTTCTTGTTAAATTAATCTGTGATAAGTTAATAGGCATGTAAAAATAAAAAAACCAGTATTTTATAAAAAATGCTGGTTTTTTTATGGGAAAATTAACGCCCTATTACCTATAACAAAAATATCGTCGCTAAACCTAAAAAGGCTAAAAATCCAACACAGTCTGTTACGGTTGTCAGTAACACCCCTCCAGCAAGTGCTGGGTCAATTCCCATTTTATCCAGAGCCATCGGAATACTTGCACCTGCTGCTGCCGCACAAACTAAATTAATCACCATAGCCGCACCTAACAACATACCCAGATCCATACTCTGGAACCATATACTTGCTATTATCGCCACCACAAACGCCCAGAATAAGCCATTAACAACACCAACCGACAGTTCTTTAAAAAGTAACTGTGTGGCATTTGAATGGCTTACCTGTCTTAATGCTAGTCCCCTGACAACCAAGGTTAATGTCTGACTTCCTGCTATTCCACCCATGCTTGCAACAATCGGCATTAATACCGCTAAAGCAACAATTTCTTCCAGTGTTGCTTCAAATAAACCGATTACCCACGAAGCTAAAAAGGCAGTAACCAAGTTTACGCCTAACCAAACGGCACGTCGTTTTGCACTGGTCATAACGGGAGCAAACATATCCTGCTCTTCATCTAACCCAGCCATGCTCATAATAGAATGGTCAGCCTCTTCTCTAATGACTCCAACGACATCATCAATCGTCACTCGACCCATTAAACGTCCATTTTCTGCAATAACAGGCGCAGAGAGCATTTGCCTCTGCTCAAACATCATCGCAACATCATGAGCCGGCATTAAATAAGAAACACCTTTTATCTTAGCATCCATAGCATCTGCAACTTTCGTTGAAGGTGGGTTAGATAATAAGTCTGCTAGTGTCAACACTCCCAGTAAATGATCAGAACGGTCGACAACAATTAAACTGTCCGTTGCTGCAGGCATATCTCCTCTTTGGTGTAGATAGCGCATTACAACCTCAAGAGTCACATCAGGTCGAATGGTTAAAACATCCAGAGACATAAGTCCTCCAGCTGTATGCTCATCATAACTTAATGCGGATTCCAGGCGGTTTCTTTCATGAACCCCCATAGTCTCCATTACTTCTGACAATAAAGGCTCAGGTAAAACATGCAACAAATCCACCATGTCACTGGATTCAAGGTTTTCTGTTGCTTTAATTAAGTCTCGCCTATCTGTTATTTTTAATAGGCTCTGTCCAACTTCTGTATGCACCCGCACAAGAATCTCGCCCATTACATTGGGAGGAATAACTTTCCAAATTTTAGATCGCTGCTCAATATCCAATGCCTCGAGCACATGTGCGGTTTCCGCAGGAAAGAGGGAGTGAACAAAATCCCTAATTTGAACCTGTGAACCAGTCTCTAGCAATTCAGTCGCTTGAACTAATAAATTTTCATTTTTTTCTTGGTTTAGAATTGATGACGGCATAAGGTAAGCATAATAAATAAAAGGTTAAAAGGGGGGCTAAGGTAACTTTATAACTTGGTAGAGCCAGTGGAAATTTATCAAAAAGAGCATTGATAATTTGCACCTACGGAGTTTCATCAGAAGACTTGTTACTCTACTTTTCGTATCCCTAGCAAGCAAAGTATAAAAACTATTCGATGGCGAGTTAAATTTGTAGTTTTAACAAATAAGTAGGGGATCAAAATTATTTTAACATTTTGAATCAATAAACCTTGGAAGTGAGACTTTAGCCTCGCCTGACTCGTGCGAGGCTAAAGTCTCACTTCCAAATGTTAGAATAAATATTGTTAGCTACTTATATCTTCACGAGTAACAGTCTTTTGGATACAGGTTTTAACCTGCACCTACAGTAATGGATAAGTTTTTAAAATAGCTTTATCAACTATTCTTTAACAATCTTAGCGTAACTCTCTATGACGAGTAATTACATTTAAGTCTCCCTTGCTAAAATATTTAACCAGCATTTCAACTATATATACTGACCGGTGCTGACCACCAGTACATCCAATCCCAATAGTTAAATAACTACGGTTATCCGTATCAAATCGCTCCACCCATTTCTCAAGAAACAAACATATATCTTGAAATAAATTTTGGGCATCTTCTGATTTATTTAAAAAATCTATAACGGGCTTATCTTTCCCTGTAAAGCCTCTTAAAGTAGCATCCCAATATGGGTTGGGCAGGCAACGTACATCAAACATAAAATCCACATCAAGAGGCACACCATGCTTGAAACCAAAAGACTGAAACTGTAATGACAAATGCTGTTTATCATCTTTTTCTAAATGACTTTTAATCAGTGCACGTAATTGCTGAACAGTAGTTCGACTGGTATCCATAACAATATTAGCATGATTCAACACTGTTTTTAACATCTCTTTTTCTATTCCCAATGCCTCTTTCAAAGCAACTTGAGGATTAGTTAAAGGGTGCTTTCGTCGTGTTTCACTATACCTTTTAAGCAAAATATCTTCTTCTGCCTGTAAAAATATAATCTCGCAGTCTACCCCTTGACTTCGAATAGTGCTTAAAATCTCTGAAAAACACAATAAACTTTTACTCTGATTTCGCGCATCAATGCCTATTGCAGTTTTTGTATAGGTTAAGGGATCGGCAGGCATCACTTGACTAGCAAACCCTGGAAGCAATGTGATTGGTAAATTATCAATACAATAATACCCACAATCTTCCAAAGTATCCAAGACAATACTTTTACCAGACCCCGAAAGCCCACTAACAATTAAAAGCTTCATATTTTTACATTTAAAGGGCAAAAGATAATAAAACCTTTTGCCCTTTAAATGACTACCTATGACTTCCTGTTTTTTCTTTATGCTTGATAATTTGACGATCTAACTTATCCACCATATTATCAATTGCTTGATACATATCAGCTTTTGTATCATCAGCAAATAATTTTGCACCACTAATCTGTACTGTTGCTTCAGCTTTTTGCTCTAACTTTTCTACTGTTAAAACAACATGAACATCTGTCACATTATCAAAATGACGTTTAAGTTTACTTATCTTTTCTTCTACATGGGTTCTTAATGAATCTGTAACCTCTACATGGTGACCCGTTACACTTACTTGCATGAAATAACTCCTTATTAAAAAACTTTCTATCAATCGTCATAAAAGACGCTTTCTTTGGCTTGAAGGTGGAATAGACATAGCCTCACGATACTTGGCAACCGTTCGCCTGGCAACATTTATTCCTTTTTCTTTCAAAACACCTGACATTTTACTATCACTTAATGGTTTTGCCAGGTTTTCATTTTCAACCATTTCTTTTATAAATGCTCTTATTGCAGTTGCAGAGCATTCCCCACCACTCTCTGTTGAAACATGACTGGAGAAAAAATATTTAAATTCTACTATACCATTAGGCGTATGCATATATTTCTGAGTGGTTACCCGCGATATTGTTGACTCGTGCAACTCTAATTCTTCAGCAATATTTCTTAATACCATGGGTTTCATGGCGATAGCCCCATTTTCAAGAAACCCGGTCTGCTTTTCAACAATACTTCTGGCAACACGTACCAAAGTATCATTTCTACTATGCAAACTTTTAATAAACCACTTTGCTTCTTGCAAGTGCTCTTTCATACTGGTATTTTCTTTACTATTATCAGCTCTCTTTATCATGGCAGAATAAACAGAGTTAACCCGTAATTTTGGCGATATATCAGGATTTAACCCAACAACCCACTCACCTTTACGCTTGGAAACGAAAACATCAGGCACAATATATTCAGAATTTTCTGTTTGTATTTTAGCACCAGGCTTGGGATCCAGGCTCCTGATTAAAGCAATAACTTCAGCCAACTGATACTCAGACAAAGTAAGTTTCCGCATAAGCTTTGCTTGCTCATGGTTCGCTAACAAATCCAAATGACGACGCACTAACTCCATGGCTTCATTTTTATAAGCCACTGTATCTGCAAGTTGTTTTAGCTGAATCGTTAAGCAATCGGCTAAATTTCTAGCAGCAATACCAATAGGGTCAAAATTTTGCACTCTATGCAAAACCCCTTCAACTTCATCCAGTTCCAAATCTTCCAACTGTGACAGCAATCCCTGGAAGATATTTTCAATTGATTCACTAATATAACCATCCATATTAACTGAATCAATAATAGCAATAGCAATAGCCCTGTCTCTTTCAGAAATAGAAAGCATATTTAGTTGCTCTAATAAATACTCATGTAAACTAACGGGTTTACTTCGCTGAGCTTCAAAATCATTTGTTTCTTGTGCTGCAAGCGTAGGCTGTGTATTTTCATAAACATCGTCCCAGGTAGAATCTACAGGCAATTCATCCGGCATATCAGTTTGAGAGCCTTCACTTGTTATTTCATCTTGGCGCTCAGCTTCAGGCTTCTGCTCATCGTTCTTTTGAGCACTTACAACTTCCTCTTCAACTTCCAGCATCATATTAGATTCAAGTGCTTGTTGAATTTCTTGCTGTAAATCTAATGTTGATAGCTGTAATAACTTAATCGCCTGCTGTAACTGAGGCGTCATAGTTAAACTTTGACCGATGCGTAGCTGTAACGATTGCTTCATTAAATAATTTTATCCAACTTAAATATCATATAAATATCTATAAACTGAAGTTATCACCCAAATATACTTTTCTGACTTCTTCATTGGCGACAATTTCTGCCGTACTCCCCTCGGCAATAACTTTTCCTTCATTAAGTATATAGGCTCTGTCACATATTTCCAGTGTTGCCCTCACTTTATGTTCGGTAATTAACACACCAATTCCACGTTGCTTTAAATGCGCTATAATCGCCTGTAGATCAATCACTGAAATAGGATCTACTCCGGCAAAAGGTTCATCCAATAAAATAAACTGCGGATCAGTGGCTAAAGCACGAGCAATTTCAACTCGCCGTCTTTCACCCCCCGACAAACCGAGCGTAATCTGGTCGCGTAAATGGCTAATGCTAAATTCATCCAACAATTCCTCAATGAGTACTTCGCCTTCGCCTTTTGTTAAATCGGCTCGAATTTGTATCACAGCACGTAAATTTTCAACCACTGTTAATTTACGAAACACTGATGGTTCTTGGGCTAAATAACCGACCCCAAGCCTTGCACGACTATGCATGGGGTAATGGGTAATATCCGTATCATCAAGGAATATTTTACCTTTATCCGCTTGAACCAAGCCAACCAGTATATAGAAGCTGGTTGTTTTACCCGCACCATTGGGTCCAAGTAAGCCAACAACTTCACCGCTATCAACATGTAAAGAGACTTCATTGACAACACAGCGCTTATTATAACTTTTAACTATCTGTTTTGATGCTAGTCTTGTCATTCAGCAACCTGGTTTTTTGACTTTGCTTTAAACACCGAATGTACACGCTTAGAGTCCGAGGATTTTTCTCCAGCCTTAATCAAGGCATTTTTACTATCATAAACAATTAATCGACTGGCAGACCGGCTGCTTCCTTGAAAAACGACCGCTTCTTCAATCAAAATTAGTTTGTTTTTAGCGGGATAATATTCTCCGGTTAAACCTTGCCCTCGAATTTCTTCTTTTCCTACACCAGGAAGTTGCCTGAATTTTGCTGGCTTACCCGTAAAAACCATTTTTTCAATATCACCATTTTTTACATAAACAACTAATTTGTCAGACTTAATATGCAAACTTCCCTGAGTTGTTTCTACATTTCCCGTGTAAACACTTGTTCCTGTTTTGTCGTTATATGATGCCGTATTAGAATCAATATGAACAGGTTGGTCAGAATCACTTTCAAGTGCCAAGGCCCACTGCCCCTGGCTCAATAAGAAAGTAATAACAGCAATCTTAATGAAATACATATCGCCCTTTAACATGTGATAAAAATTTTATTTTGATAGGTTGCTTAAAAGTCATCTGCAAACCTACACCTTGCGTTCTATTTTGACCATCAATAATCTCACCCCACCTACGAGTTGTAGCATAACTTGTCGATAATTTAACCTTTAATTCTGAAGTGTTTAACTTAAATTTACTTAAGTTTTTAGCCCTAGCCCGACTAATAAAGACTTTTCCAAGTAACTGTATATGATCTTTATCCGCTTCGATTATTGCTCGTTCTGATTTTATAATCCATGGGGGAATACCAGGGTTGTACAAAGTCATAACGGGGTTTTCTAAATGTGTCGTTTTGTCATCACTATAATGGATCATATTATCAGCCACTAATTCACTTTTTAGCAACCCCGTCTTATCCATTTCTTTTTTATAGTACCCCGTACTAAAGTAATCAGGGCTATGATCTTTAAGCTTAACTTTAACGGTCTCTTTTGGGTTGAAAAAATCAGCTAAAAACCAGGAGCCTAAGGCCAAAAAAAGCAGCACAAAATAAACTTTGTATTGGCCAGGAGTCATTGCATATAACTCTTTAACACTTTATCAAAAGTACCTTGAGCTTGCATAATAAAGTCGCAAACCTCTCTAACAGCACCTAATCCCCCCGAGGTTTCTGTACACCAGTCAGCATATTCTTTAACTGAGTTATTTGCATCATTAACGGCTATTGATAAGCCAACACGAACCATAATGGGTAAATCAAGCAAGTCATCGCCCATATGAGCTGCTTGCTCGGGTTTGATTCCTATCGTTTGAATTATTTCATTAAATGCTGCAATTTTGTTTTCGTGCCCTTGATAAACATATTTAATACCTAATGCCTTCATTCTTAAAGCAACAGATTGAGACTTACGCCCAGAAATAACGGCTATTTCAACACCTGTTTGCCGTAACAATTTTATACCATGACCATCTCTAGCATGAAAACTTTTGTATTCTTCACCATTCTTATCAAAGAATAATCGACCATCAGTTAACACACCATCAACGTCAAGAATCAATAATTTTAACTGTTTAGCTTTCTGTGTTATTTCATCCATTTTTGCCATTTTTGCCATTTTTACACGATACCTGCGCGGACTAAATCATGCATATTTAATGCGCCGACTAAGTTATTGTTTTCCTCTGCAACCAATAAAGCACTAATCTTCTTTTCTTGCATGATTTTCATTGCCTCCACGGCTAATATATCAGCTTTTATGACAGTACAAGAAGTTGTCATTACCTCTGATATTTTTGTCTGCTGGATATTAGAGTTATTCCCCAGCATTCGTCTTAAATCGCCATCCGTAAAAACGCCAACTATTTGATTATTCTGGTCAACGATAGCCGTCATTCCTAATTTCTTTTCTGTCATTTCCAATAGCGCATCAGACACAAAGGCACTCTCTATAACAGCAGGCATTTCCGCTCCTTCGTGCATAATATCATTAACCATCAACAATAAGCGCTTACCTAAACTGCCAGCTGGGTGTGATAATGCAAAATCATCTCGGGTAAAGCCTTTAACCTCCAGCAAGGAGACAGCTAAAGCATCTCCCATCACTAATGCCGCCGTTGTACTTGCTGTGGGAGCTAACCCTAAAGGACAGGCTTCTTGAGCAACAGCAACATTCAGGTGTACCGTTGCAAATTTCGCCAACGCCGAAGCAGGATTCCCTGTCATCGCAATAAAGGGAACACCAATACGCTTAATAATAGGAAGAATAGTCAGTACTTCGTCTGTCTCACCTGAATTAGACAAAGCCAGCACCACATCTTGCTGTGTAATCATGCCCAAATCACCATGACTTGCTTCACCCGGGTGGACAAAAAAAGCAGGTGTTCCCGTACTGGCTAAAGTCGCTGCAATTTTCCCAGCAATATGCCCAGACTTACCCATCCCGGTGACAACAACGCGCCCTTTACAGTTAAACATTAAATGACAAGCTTGAACAAACGCATCATCAATTTTACTTGCCAAAGCAGAAACAGCCTCTGTTTCTGTCTTAATAACGGCCAAAGCTAATGCTTTTAAATTTTGATCCTGTAGTGAGTCCATCATTAAACCATTGCGCTTTGATAAATAACCCATTGGTATCCACAATAGGCAAGCAACAAGCCAACACCTTCCAAACGATTAATGCGCCCCGACTTAGTTAGGCCATAACCAAAAATAAATAAAACTCCCGTTAGTGCGAGAAGAACAGGAAAGTCCCTTGAAATAACACTTTCAGCAACAGGTCCTGGAGCAATAAGCCCAGGTAAGGAATAAACAGCCAATAAGTTATACATATTTGAACCGATAATATTACCTACCGCAAGATCATCCTCTTTTTTCAACACGCTGGAAATAGAAGCGGCTAATTCTGGCAAACTGGTTCCCAACGCTACAATTGTTAGACCAATAACTAAATCGCTTACTCCAAAGTCTTCTGCAATATTGATTGCCGCCCAAACTAATAGTCGCGAACTCGCTAATAAACCAAATAAACCAAAAGCAAAAAGCATCCAGGCTTTTGTATCAGAAACACTTTCTGGCATTTCAGCAATTAATTCTTGCTCCAAAGGATCATCTAATAATTCTTTTTGCCCAGCTTTTTTTGCGGAACGAATAAGCCAGACTAAAAAAGCAAATAGCATCAGTAGCATTAAAATACCATCAATTACACCTAAACCATCAAATGCCATAAAATAACAAATCAAGCTGACTCCCATCAAAATAGGGAGTTCTCGCCTAAGTAAGCCAGAATTAAATGTCAATGGTGATATAAGCGCAGTAAGCCCTAAAATCAACCCAATATTAGCAATATTCGATCCCAGTGCATTTCCAATGGCCAACCCAGCTTTCCCCTGCCATGATGCAATTGCTGAAACCAGTATTTCTGGTGCGGATGTTCCCAAGCCAACAATCGTTAAACCAATCAATAAAGGTGAGACACCAAACTTCTTAGCAATACCTACCGTACCAATAATAAATTTATCTGCAGCAACGACTAAAACAAGTAATCCAACAACTAAAGCAGCAACATTAAGTAACATAGAATATTTTTGAAATGTGTGTAATTTGTCTATTATGCCATTTTACAACCACTGTACCAAAGGCCTTTTATCTAGGAGGCTGTCCGAGAATAGAAACCGTCGCGAGGGAAAGCCATTTTGAGTCA
>CAYYNM010000086.1:0-12250 GCA_964472945.1 uncultured Methylomarinum sp.
TGGAATCAATAGCTTGTGTTCTGTGCCGTAGTGAAGTCACGGATTCAGGTAATAGAAAAAGCGGCCATTTCTTCAGGTTTCTCATTAACAACCATCCTTTTATTGCTGGCAACAAACATATTGGACATGCCGCTATTGAAACCCAATGATAAAGTTTTGCGTTGGCTACAGTTCTGGAGTTAAGTATATGAGGTATCATGAAAGAACCTCCAATTTGCAATAGCAATCTAGCAAAATACAGTAATTTTTTTTACTACACAAAAGTTACTGCATTTAAAGTTGAATCTTATTGTACTTCTATGGACATAAAAAAAGCCCACCTCCTTGTCAGAGCTGAGCGTTTGTACTTCCTTGTACTTCGTTCTGGTGCCGATGGCCGGAGTTGAACCGGCACGGACTAAGTCCACCACCCCCTCAAGATGGCGTGTCTACCAATTTCACCACACCGGCATTTTATCAGGATATTTACTCAAATTTACTTTGCTACTTTAGTTTTTACTGTATTTGCAAGTTTATCTGTTTCTAATTTTACCGTATTCGCCATTGTATCTATTTCTTTCTGAATTTTGACAACTTCTTCGGGTAACTTTTCTTTAATAACAGGAAGTGTATCTATAGCAGGTATAGTTTCAGCACCCTGAACCAATGGTACATCTTCTTTTACTGCTTTTTCTTCTGGCGTATCCATCAAATCAATACTACCTTCTTGATGGCTAGCCATTACAGCCAAGCCTAGGCTTGTAGCAAAAAATAAAGTTGCTAATACTGCTGTGGCTCTGGATAGAAAAGAAGATGCTCCTTGCGCACCAAAAACGGACCCTGAAGATGCACTACCAAATGCAGCACCTGCATCAGCACCTTTACCTTGCTGGATTAACACGAAGCCTATAACACCTAGACCCAACAACACATGAACAACTATAATTACTTGATACATACTCTTTTCTACTTAAATCGCTTTATAAATCGCTAAAAATGATGCAGCATCTAATGAAGCACCACCAATTAAGCCACCATCAATATCAGGCATTGCAAAAATTGCTTTTGCATTACCTGGTTTAACGCTGCCCCCGTATACAATTTGAACATTGTCTGCAATTGCCTGGCTTTTTGCTGCAATTTGCTGACGAATATATTTATGAACTTCTTGTGCTTGTTCATCAGATGCTGTTTTTCCTGTCCCGATTGCCCATACTGGCTCATAAGCGATAACAGAGTTCGCTAAAGCATCAATGCCTGCCATATTGATTACAGCATTTAACTGTTCATCAATAACTGCAAATGTGGTATTACTTTCACGCTCTTCTAACGTTTCCCCAATACAAAGAACAGGAATAATACCTTCTTTTTGTGCCTGGCAAAAACGAGCGGCTACTGACTCATTAGTATCACCATAGTAAGTACGTCTTTCTGAGTGACCCACTAGTGCATAAGTACAACCACATTCTTTTAGCATAAAGGCAGATGTTTCGCCAGTATATGCACCTGACTCATGGTCAGCTACATTTTGCCCACCTAAAGCCAAAGGAGTATTTTTTACTACCGCTTCAATATCTGACAAATAAACTGAAGGAACACAAACAGCAATACCTTTATCACCATCATTTAGCCCTGCAATAATTGCATTTGCTAATTCAATCCCTTCTGAACGCGAGCCGTTCATTTTCCAGTTACCCATCACTATAGATTGACGCATGTTATACTCCAAGAAAAACTAAACCGCTTATGATATAGGGTAAATCACTCTAGTTCAAGCTTAGATTGCTTTCTTCACAATATCGACAAGTTGGTCGGCATACTTAACCACATCATCGTAGTTTTCACCTTCAACCATCACCCTAATTAAAGGCTCTGTTCCTGATGCTCTTAGTAGAACTCGCCCGTTACTACCCATGTTTTTTTCGACGGCCTTCACTGCCTTCTGAACTTCCTCAACCTCATCTATATTGACTTTTTTGTTTACTCTTACATTTTTCAAAACCTGAGGATATTTTTTAGTGTCAGCCTTAAGTTCATGCAAGCTTTTTCCACTTTTCTGAATCTCAGCTAAAACCTGTAGCGCAGCAACTATACCATCCCCTGTTGTCGTCTTATCTAAACAAATAATATGGCCAGAACCCTCTCCACCTAATACACTATTATGCTTCTCCAACATTTCCATAACATAGCGGTCACCCACATTTGCACGTATTAAATTAATACCTATTTTCTTTAGAGCATGTTCCACACCTAAATTGGTCATTAACGTACCAACAACTGTTTTGTCGGTAGAGCCAGCACTCTGATGCGATTTTGCAATAATATAGATTAACTCATCACCATCAACAACTTCACCTTTATGGTCCACCATTATTAGACGGTCGCCATCTCCATCTAGTGCTATACCTAAATCAGCCCGATATTCAATTACTTTTTCAGCTAATAGTTCTGGCTTTGTTGCGCCACACTCCTCATTGATATTCAAACCATCAGGCTCACCACCAATAGTAACAACTTCCGCACCAATTTCTTCAAACACATGAGGTGCAATATGGTAGGTAGCACCATTTGCACAATCCACTACAATACGCAGGCCATTAAAATCAAAATTAGCGGGTATTGTTGACTTACAAAATTCGATATACCGACCTGCCGCATCTGAGAGCCGCTTTGCTTTACCCAATTTTGCTGACTCGACTGTTGTCATAGGCGAATCAATATATTTTTCAATTTTATGTTCAAGTTCATCAGGTAATTTCTTACCTTCTACTGAAAAAAACTTTATTCCGTTATCGTAATAAGGGTTATGAGATGCACTGATAACTATACCGGCCTTAGCCCTTAATGTTCGAGTCAAATAAGCAACACCTGGAGTAGGCATTGGCCCAAGAAGTTTAGTATCAACACCTGCTGCCGATAGACCTGCCTCAAGCGCAGACTCAAACATATAGCCGGAAATCCGAGTATCCTTACCTACGATAACAAAACCATATCCTTCTTCAGCAAAGACTCTCCCTGTTGCCCAGCCTAATTTAAGCATAAAATCAGGTGTAATAGGATATTTGCCTACTTCACCTCTAATTCCATCCGTACCAAAATATTTTTTTTTCATCGTTGCCATGTCTACATAAATCCCGAGTATTTTGTAAATTCTTTGTCACAAAAAAAAGGAGAGGCTTAAAGCCTCTCCTTTTTTATGATTCCCTTAGTTTTGTTCAGCAGCCCCATCTATTGATGAGCCACCTTTTCCTTTCTTATCGGTTTCATCCTTTTCAACCTGAACTTTTGTTTTATTCGGTGGAGGAGGCGTGTCATCCCAACCTTGAGGGTCTCTAACAGGCTTTCTATCCATCAAATCCTCTAGCTGATATTTATCAATGGTTTCATACTTCATCAATGCGTCTGACATGCTATGTAAAATATCTTCATTATCTTTCAAAATCTGTTCAGCACGCTGATAGTTTTGGTCAATAATTTTCCTCACTTCTTCATTAATCGTGACCGCTGTACCTTCTGCAATTGACTTATTTTGAGTAACAGAGTGGCCTAAAAAAACTTCGCCATCCTCTTCACCATAAGACAACGGACCTAAACGACGAGACAAGCCCCATTTTGTTACCATATTTCTTGCTAATTCAGTGGCTCTTTCAATATCATTTGAGGCACCTGTTGAAACTTGCTCCCAGCCAAATATTTGCTCTTCTGCAATACGACCACCATACAAACTGGAAATCATACTATCTAATTTTTGTTTACTGGCACTGTATTGATCTTTTTCTGGCAAGAACATGGTAACCCCTAGGGCACGCCCTCTTGGCATAATACTTACCTTATAAACAGGATCATGCTCAGGAACTAATTTACCAACAATTGCATGTCCAGATTCATGATAAGCTGTCATTCTTTTTTCTTTTTCGTCCATTACCATGGAATGCCTTTCAACACCCATAATTAACTTATCTTTAGCTTTTTCCAAGTCAGCCATACTGACCGTACGTTTATTATATCTTGCCGCAAATAATGCAGCTTCATTAATTAAGTTAGCTAAATCTGCACCTGAAAATCCAGGCGTTCCCTGAGCAATATATTTAACAATAACATCATCAGCCGCAGGTACTTTTTTCATATGTACATTTAAAATCTGCTCACGACCTTTAATATCTGGCAAACCAACATTAACCTGTCTATCAAAACGACCAGGGCGCAATAAAGCAGTATCCAGCACATCAGCGCGGTTGGTAGCCGCAACGACAATAATACCTTCGTGACCATCAAAACCATCCATTTCAACCAATAATTGGTTTAATGTTTGTTCACGTTCATCATTACCACCCCCTAGGCCTGCACCACGAGAGCGCCCCACTGCATCAATCTCATCAATAAAGATAATACAAGGTGCGTGTTTTTTTGCTTGTTCAAACATATCACGTACTCGTGATGCCCCGACACCCACAAACATTTCTACAAAATCAGAACCAGAAATAGTAAAGAAAGGTACTTTTGCCTCACCCGCAATCGCTCTAGCTAGTAAAGTTTTACCTGTTCCTGGGGGGCCAACCATTAATGCACCACGAGGAACACTACCACCCAATTTTTGATATTTAGCAGGGTCTTTAAGGAAATCAACCATTTCCTCAACCTCTTCTTTTGCTTCATCACAACCGGCAACATCAGCAAAAGTTACTTTATTTTGATCTTGCTCAAGCATTCTGGCTTTACTTTTACCAAAACCCATCGCACCACCACGACCACCGCCACCGCCACCTTGCATTTGTCGCATGAAGAATACCCATACAGCAATAAGCAATAATATTGGGCCAAATGACATTAACAAGGTCATTAGCATTGAAGGCTCTTCAGGTGGTTGCGCTTTAATTTCAACACCATTAGCTAACAAATCATCTACTAAATGAGCATCTTCTGGCGCATAGGTTTTAAACTTCTCGCCTGTTTGCGTTCTTCCTCTGATATTGTGCTCATCAATAGTCACTTGCTGAACCTGCCCTGCTTTTACTGAGTCCAGGAATTGAGAGTACGGAATGGAACCATCACTACGAGCAGTTCGTGAGCCAAAGTTATTAAAAACTGACATCAATACAACAGCGATGACAACCCACAAAATTATATTTTTAATCATATCATTCAAGATACACGCCCTAAGCCAGAATGGCCTTAATTTGAAAACTTAATGATTATATCAGGAATAAGCCACCCGAATAATCGTAATTATTTTATTGATATAGAGTCAAATCTTATTTTTTAAACCCTTTAGCTAAAATATATACCTCTTTACTTCTTGGTCTTGATGACTTCGGCTTTCTTATCACGACAGTTGAAAAACATTTTGCCACCTCTATTTTGTATTCATCAAACCCTACACCTTGGAACATTTTAATTAAAAAAGTTCCTCCATTTGTTAAAACTGTTTGCGCAGTATCCAGAGCTAACTCAGCAAGATAAATAGAACGCGGTTGATCCATCTCCTTATTTCCACTAATATTTGGTGCCATATCTGACATAAGCAAATCAACAGGGGCTCCATCCAAAACTCGCATTAGCTCATCTAAAATATCATTTTCTCTAAAGTCACCTTGAATAAAATCAACACCCTCAATGGGATCAATGGCCAGCAAATCCAAACCAATCACTTTATTTTTTTTACCCACTATTTTTCGAGCATAATCTGACCAACCACCAGGCGCCGCTCCTAAATCGATTATATTCATCCCAGATTTAATAATTTTATCTTTTTGCTGAATCTCAACCAGCTTAAAAGTAGAGCGAGAACGATAACCCATTGCCTGTGCTTTTTTTACATATTCATCATCAAAATGCTCTTGCATCCATTGATTACTGCTTTTGCTACGCGCCATATTGTTTGTAGTGTAGAATTATATTATTTTATATATTAGGACAACAGTGTGAATTCTGTCAGAAAAAAGCAACTTAAGGCTCAGGCCCATACATTAAAACCCGTTATTATTGTGGGACAAGCCGGTTTAAAAGAATCCGTACTCAATGAAATTGAAATTACTTTAGATACTCACGAACTTATAAAAATAAAAATTCGTGCTGAAAGAGATGATAGAAAAGTCATCCAAGAACAAATTATTACTGAATCTAAAGCAGAGCTTATTCAGAGTATAGGTCAGATTATTGTTATTTACCGCAAAAGGCCAGAGCCTAAAGTAGAAAAAGTTACCGGACCAAGAAGAAGGTAACCCTCTACTATATAAGCTTAAGTAAACACGACAATCCTTTGAAAAACGGTGGATTACGCTATCGCTAATCCACCCTACAACATCTCATTTACATCCCAAGCAAAGAAGAGCTCTATTAAAAAGCTCTTCGCTCTCCCTTTAACCTGTTCTTAAACATATTGTATAGAAAGAATCTCATACTCTTTAGCCCCACTCGGTGTCTTAATAGTCACCACATCTTCCACTTCTTTACCAATAAGCCCTCTTGCAATCGGTGAACTTACTGAGATGCGAGATTCTTTAATATCCGCCTCATCAACCCCTACAATTTGGTAAGTAACAATTTCTTCAGTATCAATATCTTCAATTTCTACAGTCGCACCAAAAATAACTTTACCCCCTGCATCAATTGTTGTTACATCAATAATCTGTGCATTGGATAATTTCCCTTCAATATCACTAATACGCCCTTCGGTAAAACTTTGCTGTTCCTTTGCAGCATGATATTCAGCATTTTCTTTTAGATCGCCATGCGCTCTAGCTTCTGAAATAGCCTTAACAATACTGGGTCTAATGACCGATTTTAATTCTTTTAGCTCTTCACGCAACTTATCGGCGCCTGCTACTGTAAGGGGGACTTTATCTACCATTTCTATATCTCCAATCTTCTTAGTCCACTATTGAGGACAAATAATAAAGGCTGACAAAAAAGCCAGCCTTTTTAATTATATTGTTAAGGCAAGACAAAGCCCGCCTTGTTTTTTTAATGTAAACTACTATGCAAATCCTGCAAACAATTAACATCACTCGCATTCAACTCACCTAATGCATGACATGCTGCTTTTGCACCCGCCATAGTGGTGTAATAGGTAACATGATGCTGTAATGCTTCTCTACGCATCGTAAATGAATCGGTAATTGCTTTAACACCATCTGTGGTATTAATAATCAATTGAATTTCATCATTCTTAATCATATCAACCGTATTTGGGCGACCTTGGTTAACTTTAAACACAATGTCACAAGCAAGCCCAGCCCGTTGAATTATCTGTGCCGTTCCTTTTGTGGCTACAAGTTGATAATTGTTGTTAATTAGCATTTCTGCAACTTCAACAACTTTAGGTTTATCTGCTTCACGAATACTAATAAGGACTTTTCCTCCTGCACTTAAATCAACACCCGCTGCACGTTGTGACTTAGCAAAAGCTTCACCAAAAGTTTTACCAACGCCCATAACCTCTCCCGTTGATTTCATTTCAGGCCCCAATAGAGGATCAACACCTGGGAATTTAACAAAAGGGAATACCGCTTCTTTTACCGAATAATAATCAGGCACACATTCTTCTGTAAAACCTTGTTCTTTTAGTGAGAGACCCGCCATACATAAAGCTGCAATTTTGGCCAAAGGGTATCCTGTTGCCTTAGAAATAAAGGGCACCGTTCTTGATGCCCTGGGGTTAACCTCTAGCACATAAATATTTTCACCCTGTATTGCAAATTGGGTATTCATTAGACCACGAACACCTATAGCCTCCGCCATTTTACCCACTTGAACCCGCAATTCATCTTGTAAGTGCTGAGCTAAATCATAAGGTGGAATTGAGCATGCAGAATCACCCGAATGTACACCGGCCTGCTCAACATGCTGCATTAAGCCACCAATTAATAAAGTTTCGCCATCATAAACAGCATCAACATCCATTTCAATCGCATCATCTAAAAAGCGGTCTAATAATACGGGCGCATCATTTGAAACCCCGATAGCCTCTTTCATATACCGAGTTAATGCTTCCTCGTTATACACGATTTCCATGCCACGCCCACCTAAAACATAGGAAGGACGCACAACCAAAGGATAACCAAGTTCTTTAGCCACACCTATAGCTTGCTCAATTGAACGGGCCGTACCATTTGGCGGCTGTTTTAAATCTAATTTATTTAGCAATTCCTGAAATCTTTCACGATCTTCTGCCAAATCAATTGCATCAGGTGAGGTACCAATAATTGGCACACCAGCCGCTTCTAAATCACGCGCCAGTTTTAATGGTGTTTGACCACCATATTGCACAATAACACCTTTGGGCTTTTCCAATTGAACAATTTCCAAAACATCTTCAAAAGTGAGTGATTCAAAATAAAGGCGATCAGAGGTATCAAAATCAGTTGATACTGTTTCAGGGTTACAATTCACCATAATAGTTTCATAACCAGCTTCACGTAAGGCCAGGGCCGCATGAACACAACAGTAATCAAACTCGATACCTTGACCAATACGGTTAGGCCCGCCCCCTAAAATAATAATTTTTTCTTTATCAGTTACCTGTGCCTCACACTCTTCCTCATAAGTAGAGTACAAATAAGCCGTATCCGAGGAAAATTCTGCTGCACAAGAATCAATACGCTTATAGACGGGGCGAATATTCTGCTGATGTCTTAGCTTACGCACTTCAGATTGTTTAGCACCTAATAATTTAGCTAACCGTGCATCTGAAAAGCCTTTCTGTTTTAAACGAAATAACTCATTTTCTTTTAATGTCGCCAAAGTTTTAGTCGCTAGCGATTTTTCAGTCACCACCAAGTCTTCAACCTGCGCTAAAAACCAAGGGTCAATTCGGCTTGCTTCATGGATAGCCTCAAATGACATACCACTACGAAAAGCATCAGCAACATACCATAAACGCTCTGGCCCGGGATGACGCATTTCACGTTGCATAATATCTGCTGCATCTGGATCTTTTAAATCAACAATTTCATCCAGCCCATCTACACCAATTTCTAAACCCCGCAATGATTTTTGCAATGATTCTTGAAAAGTACGACCAATCGCCATGACTTCACCCACAGATTTCATTTGTGTGGTTAAACGATCATCAGCTTGAGGAAATTTTTCAAAGGTAAATCGAGGGACTTTAGTCACCACATAATCAATTGTTGGCTCAAATGAAGCTGGAGTCGCCCCCCCGGTAATTTCATTTTTTAACTCATCCAGGGTGTAACCAACCGCTAATTTTGCGGCCACTTTTGCAATAGGGAAACCTGTTGCTTTGGATGCCAACGCAGATGAACGAGAAACCCTTGGGTTCATCTCTATCACCACCATACGACCATCTTCTGGATTAATCGCAACTTGTACATTTGAACCGCCAGTATCAACACCAATTTCACGCAATACAGCTAATGAAACATTTCGTAAAATCTGATACTCTTTATCTGTCAATGTTTGAGCTGGGGCAACGGTAATTGAATCACCTGTATGCACACCCATGGGGTCAAAATTTTCGATAGAACAGATAATAATACAATTATCATTTTTATCTCGAACCACTTCCATTTCATATTCTTTCCAGCCTAATACTGATTCTTCAACCAATAACTCATTAGTTGGAGACAAGTACAATCCACGTTCACAGATTTCTACAAATTCTTCTTTATTATAGGCAATACCCCCGCCGCTTCCACCCATGGTAAATGAAGGGCGTACCACTGTTGGATAACCTACTTCTGCTTGTGCCGCAAAGGCCTCTTCCATTGAGTGTGCTGTTTTAGATTGCGCAACCTCAAACCCCAACCGCCCCATTGCCTGATTAAACAAATCTCTATCTTCAGCCATATTAATGGCTTCTTTTGTTGCTCCAATCATTTCTACGCCGTATTTTTCCAATACGCCATGCTTATCTAGATCTAAAGCACAATTTAATGCCGTTTGTCCACCCATTGTAGGTAAAACAGCATCAGGCTTTTCTTTTTTAATAATTTTTTCGACTGTTTGCCAGTCAATAGGCTCAATGTAAATTGCATCAGCCATATCAGGGTCAGTCATAATCGTTGCCGGATTAGAATTAACCAGAATTACACGATAACCTTCTTCTCTTAGCGCTTTACACGCCTGCGTTCCTGAGTAGTCAAACTCACAGGCCTGGCCTATCACGATAGGGCCTGCACCTAATAATAAAATCGATTTTATGTCAGTTCTTTTTGGCATTGTTGTTAGATCTACCTGAATTATTTGTTAGCTGAATGGGTATCCATCATTTCGATGAACTGATCAAATAAAGACTCTACGTCATGAGGACCTGGACTGGCTTCTGGATGACCCTGAAAACTCATGGCAGGACAGTCTGTTCGCTCAATACCTTGCAAACTTCCATCAAACAATGAATGATAAGTTGCATTGATATTTGCAGGAAGTGTTTTCTCATCCACAGCAAAGCCGTGGTTTTGACTACTAATCATCACCCTGCCTGTCGCTTTTTCTTGCACAGGATGATTAGCACCATGATGACCAAATTTCATTTTTTCTGTTTTAGCGCCACTTGCTAAAGCGAGTAACTGATGCCCTAAACAAATGCCAAAAGTTGGAATTTTTTGCTCTAAAATTGTTTTAATTGCTGCAATAGCATAACTACAGGGTTCAGGGTCACCCGGCCCATTGGAAAGAAATACACCGTCAGGATTCATTGCCAATACATCTTCAGCTGGCGTTGTTGCTGGAACAACAGTCACACGGCAAGCTCGATTTGCTAATAAACGTAAAATATTACGTTTTACTCCAAAATCATAAGCCACAACATGTTTTGTTAAGTTTTCAGCCTCCGAATGACCACCCACCAATGACCAGGTATTTTCTGTCCAGACATATTGCTTATCTGTCGTTACTTCTTTAGCAAGGTCTAATCCTTTTAAGCCCGAAAAACCAGCAATGGCTTTTTCAGCAGTAACAGTATCAATATTTTCACCTGCAATAACACACCCTTTTTGCACCCCTTTATCACGCAAAATTCGCGTTAATTTACGGGTGTCAATATCAGCAATAGCAACTACATTATTATCAAGCAAATACTGCTGGAGTGATTTTTCACTACGCCAGCTGCTTAATTGCAAGGGTAAATCACGAATAACCAGGCCACTTGCAAAAACTGCGTTTGACTCATTATCTTCATGGGTAGTGCCGACATTACCTATATGAGGATAGGTAAGGGTCACAATTTGACGGGCATATGAAGGATCACTCAAGATCTCCTGATAACCCGTTAATGAGGTATTAAAAACCACCTCACCAACAGAACAACCATCCGCGCCTATCGACACACCATGAAACACTGTCCCATCTTCCAATAACAGTAAAGCAGGATTACTCAAGATCAGTCACCTTTAAATGCACAAACGGGACGCGCCTTTATGCAAGCGCATCCCATTCTTAAGTTAGAAAAATAATTGGTATTCTACGGAATTATGCCAATAAATTCATTAACAATTTTAATATATATTTACACTCCAGCCCTTAATTGCAAACTCCATTTCTACAAACCAGCTTAACTTCACTAAAAGCCATCCTTTTCCAAGTCATTTTATTGCTCTTTCCTCTTACCAGCTATCATTAACAGCTAAGAAATTTGGGGGGCAGGTCGAATCTGTTGATAAAGCTATTTTAAATACCTTATCAATGTCAGCGCGCAGGCTTTAGCCTGCTCTTGCTATGAAGAATACAGCTTAAAACCTGAGCGCCCACAGAAAACAGATTCTAACTTAGGTGGTAGCAACTGTTTGCATGGAACTTAATAATTCAATCGTCACTATCACCTGTACCTTCAAACAGGGTCACTGTAGGACCATAATTCACATCCTCAAATTCCTCAAGCAAACCCCGTATTTTGTAGGGGCAATCCCTTGTGGTTGCCCTTTTTATGTGCCTAAACCCAGGCAACCACAAGGGATTGCCCCTACAATTTTATCAATCGTTTCAAGCTTAGTCTTACTCTATGGTTTTTAGTGTTTTCTGAATTCAAGTTAAAAAACTGGAATATCGAGTGCAAAATCAGGTTTTTTAGAACGATTTTGCCGTGAATATTATGATCGGTTTATTGATTAATGAAGTTAAATTTGGTATTGATACTTAAGGAACGTGCACAAAATAATTTCGACAGCTCGCTTGTACTAAAGCATAAGAATCGCTAAAGCTTTTCTAATTTTTTTATCCGTCTTCTTCGTTGTACAAATAGTTGCGTAGCCAGCTATACGCCTATTTGTACGCCTCGACAACTGCTCCTGCGTTGTTCTACCTACACACATCC
>CAYYNM010000087.1:0-12086 GCA_964472945.1 uncultured Methylomarinum sp.
TCAGGCATCCTGTTTAAATGCTGCTAAAGGAGAGGGAGCTAAAGAGTTGGAGGGAGGTGATATGTTGTTTTTCAAGGCATTAAATGTTATAAAAGCCTGTTATTATTTATTACTGTTCCCTTAAGGAGTAAAAATGATAAAAATAATCATGCTAATTTTTCTTGTTTTTTCAAGCACAGTTATTCAGGCTAGTTCTAAAGTACAGGATAAGGAAATATTTTCGCCTAATCAGACAAGTGCTTCTTTGTTGGTTAATTATGCAGAAAAATTAAAGCGACAAGCTAAACCTGAAAACAAGGTAGAGGCTGAAAAAAAATACTTGTTGATATATGACATATATATAAAAGCAAGAAGTTATGCATTACTTAATAAAGTATTTTTTTGGTTTTCTGTCGTGTTTGGTTTAGCCGTATTATTATGGCCTTCATTAAGTATTATTTTTAAGGCAAATATTAGTAAATGGGAATGGGTAAAATCTGCAACTGTTCAGACTACTGTTACCGGTATTGCCGCACTAATGTTTGCTTTTTATACACAATACAAAGATAAACAAACTTATGCTGAGACGCTAATGCGATATGTTACATATTCAAATGCACCTGTATCTGAGCTTTCAATAAAAGTCTCAGAGGAGCTTGCAAAAATTGATCGAGGATTTAGTTTTAATAGTATTGTCGGTAAAAAAAATACTAAAGATCAGTAATGTGAAAGAGCTCTTATTTTATGAGTTTTGATACTACGTTTAAAGCTCAATACTATTTTTATCTTGCTTAACACAACCCATAACAGTAGCTTACCTGATTTTGGTTACTGTGGTTTTTAGAGTTTGAAAAATTTTAGAAAAATCACTGACCTTACTTTCAGGGATTTTAATTGTTAGAGTTACTTTTTCAGAGAAATCTTGGTTAACAATAATACCATCAAAGATCTTTAACTGATATTCAAAATATTGCATTTGCTTATAATCAAGAGTGAGTGATTTATTGGTATATTCAATATATTCACATAATATGCTGGCTTCTATAGCTTTTTTAGCGGTATGACTGTAGGCGCGAGTCAAGCCACCGGCTCCAAGTTTAACTCCACCAAAATAGCGTACCACTACGCATAATAAGTTAATTAAATCTTTACCTGCTAAGTGTTTGAATAGTGGTTTTCCTGCTGTACCACTGGGTTCTCCCGCATCGTGAAATCGGGTAACTATACCTTTAAGTGTTTTTATTCTATATGCAAAGACGAGGTGTGAAGCGTCTGGGTATTGCTGCTGAAGCTGGGTTAGATGTTGAAGGGCTTCACTTTCTGTTGGACAGGGAATAAGAATACCAATAAACCGAGATTTTTTAATGGTATCTTCAATTTGAGTGGTTTTTTTAACACAGTACATACTGTATTAAAAAAGTAAAAGTGTAACTCCATAGGCTCCAAAATACGTCATCAAAAAATAGAAGAAAGAGATGGTTAAACTGGCAGGTGTATTGATAGATAAAACACTTTTTATAATAAAAGTTATCAGGATGAAATCCCAAATTGTAAGAACTGCAAAGAGATAATAGCTATAAATACTATCACTAACGGTTAGCCAAATAACGACAGGCACTCCAAAAAAAGCAACAACATTTTCAGCAAACAACACTGTTGTTGCAATTTGTATGTATAAATGACTGCTTTTGTTAAGAAATAAAATGAGTGCAACAAAAGCTAAAGTTAAACTTGTTTCTAAGACCACCTCGACAAAAGCTTCGGTAGGGTCAATCATATTGGCTTGAATAAATAATTCAACAATAAAGTAAAACCATAAATTCTGTTTGAAGAACTGAATGGACTTTGGTAAGTCAAGAGGATTTATTTTTAACCAGCAAACTGGTAAATACAATTTGAAAATATTCATAATTGCTTAATTTTTATTATTATAGGTTTTAAACCAAATTTGTTTATTTATTTGGGCTGTTATCTTGTACGGAATAACTACTGAATTGGTCATTTAACTCTTGAACCATATCTTTACATTGCTCTATCAATGCATGAATTTTTACCCTTGTTTTTTTGTTTTTAGCAACAGATTCATTAATAGGTAGAATGATACGCCAAAACGAAAGACTTTTTTCAAATAAACCCGCCAGGTCTTCAGTTAAGTTTAACTTTTTTTGCCTTTTCTTTAAATTTTTAATAATGAATTTAGCATGTATTTTAGCCATCATCAAATGTATAGGGATTAAAATAAGGATTAAAATAAGCAGAGTGGCAGGGCCAATAATAGGGTCAAATAAGATATCTACAATACCCATAGAAATTTCAGCAAAAAGCAATAAAGTGACAATAAATCCTAAAATAATTAATGACGACATATTAGCTCTTTCTTTCCAGGTAACTAATTGTTCTTCCACTTCAGGGATGTAACAATCATTAATGGCTCTAACACTATTTTCTAATGAGTTGATTACCCGATAAGAACGATCATTTTCCAGGTTGGCTAAGCGTTGGTCAATTTCTGATAATGGTGAATTTTGAGATAAAACAATAAATTCACCGGTATAAATACCTAGTTCAGCCAATCTTCTTTGCCAAGAAGCTATAATTTCATCGCTTTTATTTTTGTCTAAACTAATTTCTGAGTGGTCAATAACAAAGATAAATTTATTGCTATCTTGTTGAGAAACAATTTCTTTTACTGAATCTTCAATGAGTTCCGGTGTTGCTTCAAAAAAATCAGTAAAAACTAAAACCAGGTCGGACATATTTAAAACATACTGGGTTAAAGCTGTTTGTACTGTCGCGTCTTTTGTTGAGTTAAGAATTGGAGTGTCAATAAATAACTTGCCTTTTAGTTTTTCACAATTGAGCGTTTTTAGTTCTAAAAACGAATTGACCTGGTTGTCGGTGTCTGGGCTAATTGAATTTATTTTTTGACTGATTTGGAAAAAAGGCAGTCGGTGGTCTGCATCCAGGGCTGTACCAGGAAGTGTTGTGTTTTTTTCTTGAGGTGTATATTGATGTACAGTAAATTTGTGCTGAGATGAATGCAGTTTGCTACTTAAGTAGCGATTTATAAACTCTGACTTTGCTGTAGAGAACCCTCCAATAAAACTAACAATAGGCCACCAGGAGCACTTGGTTGCCGTTGTTTCATCGTCGTCAATGAGTCCTAAATTATATTCAAGTTGATCTAGTTGCTGAAAAGATTGACTGGCTTTGTGTAAGATAGGGTTTGAGGCTGAAAAATGATTTTCTAGGTTAATTAAGTGTTTACTTATTGTTTTTTCGGCCATTTGAGAAACCTTTTATCTTATAGTTATTGGTAGGTTTAAAAGCTCTACAAGTATACTTGTAGAAAAATATTGCCTAGAAGTATACACCGAGAGTACAAAAAAATAACAATAAAAGTATTAAAAAATAGTTTACATAAAAAGTCAAAAAATCCTTTTGGCTTTTATGTAATAATTTTATGGATATTTGTTATTCTTGATAAGAGTTTATAAGTGTTAGTTTTTTAAGGGATCTTTACGGGTCTAGTAAATACAAAATCATCCTTTTTAACTTGAGAATGACAAGCTAAACATTCTTTAGAAAATGATTTATCTTTACCATAAGGTTGTTGGGAATTTCCTATCCAGCGAGCGTAACCCCAACCCCCCGTTGATTTATATTTGCTGGCATTTTTAACCATTATTTCAGAGTGTACAAATTTACCGGGAATGATTGCTGAGCTCCAATCTGGGTGTTTAGTGTTTTTCCATACCAGTTTGGCCAGGATACTGCCTCTGGGCCAAGGGTTAGTGGCACCAGACCTGGCTGCTTTAATGGCAATGTGGTTACCTAAAATAATACGTTGTGTGTCGTTATCTGTACGGTATGAAGATGCAATAACGTGCCAGTTTTTTAAACCAGCTGGATAGTGTATACCATTTGCAGTAGGGGATACTTTTTTGGCAAATGCAGAAGTTGCGCTTACCGAAATTATGGTTATAAAAATAATTTTTAGCAAAGTAATTGTTTTTTTCATAATTAGGATGAATTGTATTTAGTTGCTGTTTGTGATTAGAAGCATAATCCGAAGTGTTGTATTTGTAAAATTATTTTATAAAACTTAAAGTAAGATTAGCTTTAAGGTCCGGAAATTAAAATTAGGAGGGGATGTTATGAGTCGTTATGAACAACAAGTTGAGAAAAAGAGATTATGGTGGCCGGTTGTAGTTGCCATTATCTTAGTGCTTATTGCTGTTATTTGGGGGGCTTTTTTTTTAAACCATCAAGATAAAGAGCCAGAAATTAAAATTATAGAGCTTCCAAAGGAAAACCCTATCTCTACACTAGCTGAAAAAGCAGGGGTAGAGAAAGGAAATATTGAAGACATAAAGCTAAACAGTGCTTCTGCAATTTTTTTACGCAAAAATAAGGAATTCGATGAGCAATTGGTTTTACCTGAACTGAAGGCGAGTGATACTTTATTTAGACAGCAAATGTCATTAGTTTCAGTAAAATTATTAGCTTGGCTAGAGGTTGGAAATGTAATAGAGAAATATATGCTGATTATTAATGATTTATCCCAAAATCAAATACTGTTTAAGCATGTTGCTTTTTTACAGCGACCCAGTCAGATGATAGCTGGAAAAGACGCTAAAGGTTTTTATCTAACAAGCAACAGTTACAAGAGGTATGATGGTTTAGCTGATGCAATAGTAGCAATTGATATTAAACAGGCGATGCAGTTATATTTGAAGTTTAAACCACTTTTTGAGCGTGTCTATAAGGGATTTTCTTATCCTAAGAACTATCAATTGCAGGATGTTTTTGTAAAAGCTGCTGCCAATATTATTGCCGCCCCCATTATTGAAAACAGGATTGCGCTATCACCTTATGCAAAAAGGTATAAATTTGCTGATATAAACCTAGAACAGTTAAATAATGTAGAAAAACAAATGATAAGGATGGGGCCTGAAAATAGCAGAAAAATACAGGCAACACTTAGAAAATTTGTACAGGCATTAACCGTGTTGCCTGAGTAAGCTTGACTTCGCACGGTCCGACTGCGCGAAGTATATGAAGGTTATAGCGTGTTTTTTTATGCTATGAATTTGACGGTTTACTTCAACTTACTCTATTATTCTCGCAAGCTTGATATTTATCGAGTTTATAAATCAATGGCTTAAAAAGAGTTGCATATTTGTAAGTAACCAAAGTAAACAATTTCTATATTGGATACAGCCATTATATAATTGATGAGGTGGAGTTATGAGTAAGAATGTTTTTGTGCGGCAACCTGGTTTTAGTAAAATTATGATAAGAATGATGGGGTTAATATTATCTATCTTACTAATCAGTATTATTTTTCAAAGTACGGCAAATGCACATCGAGGGGCAAAAAATGAAATAGATAGGTGTCGTTTTACGGTAGGAAGTGAAATTATTCATTTTTCAGCTTATACCCCTACTTTTTCAGGAGGTGAGGGTTTTTGTCGTTTTATTCCAAATATAGGGCAAACACACCTGGTTTTTGATTATGAGGGTCACAAACTGCGTAAAACAACGGTGGAATTTGAAATAACTAAAGAACCCGAAGGTACACGTATTTACTATCAAAAGCCTGAGGTCATAAAAAAAGGCTCTGTAGATGCTCAAGTTAATTTTAATAAAGCGGGGGCTGGGGCTGGGAACTATCTAGCTCACGTCACTATTGTTTATCAAGGGAAAACGTTAGATTCTCATTTACCTTTTTCTGTCGGTATAGAGCCAGTAGAAGAGTCCAATATTACGGTTATAGTCGCTTCAGTTATTTTGATATTAATTGCTGTTATTGTATATACGGTGACGATTAGAAAGTTTAATGCTAGGAGAGAAGAAGGTAAGTAGCATTGAGCAGTATTAAGCAGGTGTATACCTGCTTAATAAGTACCCACGTAAAATTAATTTAACAAAAACAACTGTCATTCCTGCGTGCTCTTAGCAGGAATCCATCTGACCTACACAGTAGATTCCCGATAAGAACACTCGGGAATGACGAAAATAAATTGTTAAGTTAATTATGCCTGTCTACTTACTATTTACTTGCACCTCAATAAATCTAATGAGCTGAAAGCAATGCAGCAAAGGTGGG
Source organism: uncultured Methylomarinum sp. (assembly GCA_964472945.1). Classification (GTDB taxonomy): domain Bacteria; phylum Pseudomonadota; class Gammaproteobacteria; order Methylococcales; family Methylomonadaceae; genus QPIN01. The sequence continues at coordinate 6,092 of CAYYNM010000087.1, forward strand.
CAAATAATGCTTATGTGAGAATAGAGTGAAAGAAAAATTAGACTTAAATGAGCGATCCTTACATTTATTAAAAAACTTAGTTGAACGATATATTCAAGATGGCCAACCTGTTGGTTCTCGCATACTATCAAAAGGTTCAGGTATTAATTTAAGCCCTGCAACGATTCGAAATGTAATGGCAGACTTGGAAGACCTTGGATTAATCCATTCTCCACATACTTCGGCGGGGCGAGTTCCCACTGTAAAGGGATATCGGTTTTTTATTGATTCATTATTAACCGTTAAGCCGCTTGAAGCCAAGGCAGTTAAGCAGTTAAATATTGAATTAACAGACGTTGATAATGCAGATGCACTTGTGGGTCGAGCATCACAAATGCTTTCAGAAGTGAGCAAAATGGCGGGTGTTGTAACCTTACCAAAGCACGATGTATTGTGTTTGCGGCATATTGAATTTCTCCCATTATCTAATACCCGCGTGTTAGTTATTTTTGTGACCAATGAACAAGAGGTTCATAACAAGATTATCCATACCTCAAAACAATTTTCTGAGGCTGAACTTGTCCAGGCAGCAAATTATTTAAATTCGGTTTATTCTGGGCGTAGTTTGGCAGCAGTAAGGCAGGCAGTGTTTGGTGAGTTTCAGCAAGATCAGAAGGTGCTGAACCAGGGAATGATAGATGCCGTTAATATGGCGAAACAAGCATTTGAGCAACCGTCAAAAAAAGGGTATATTCTGACAGGTGAAACCAACCTGATGGAGTTTAATGAGCTGTCTGATATGGGTCATTTAAAACAGTTATTTGAAGCATTTAGCCAGAAGCAAGGGGTTATTCACCTTCTTGATCAATGTATAGCGGCCGAAGGGGTGCAAATATATATAGGTGAAGAATCTGGCTATCAGGCTTTTGAGCAATGTAGTTTAGTGACCTCATCTTATGCCATCAATGATGAAACAGTTGGAGTGTTAGGTGTAATAGGCCCTACACGGATGGCTTATGAAAAAGTAATCCCTATTGTCGATGTTACTGCAAAATTATTAGGTACAGCCTTGAATCCGAAGTAAAAGCCCCCCATGATAAATGACATTAATTAAAAGTAATGTCTGGAGCATTTAATGAGTAATAAGCAAGATACATCTGAAGCACAGTCAGATAGTGATTTGATTGAAGAAGTTCTTGAGCAAGTAGCTGAAGAAGATGCGGTTGAAGAGGGTTTGGTTGAGGAAACTGATGATGAGCAATTAGCTAAAGAAGAAATTTCCATTGAAGAATTGCAAAAGCAGTTAAAGCTAGCTAATCAAAAAGCAGAAGAAAACTGGGATAAAGTCGTTCGCTCTCAAGCGGAAATGGATAATTTAAAAAGGCGTACCCAAAAAGATTTGGAAAATGCGCATAAATATGGATTAGAAAAATTTGCTAAAGAACTGCTTTCGGTTATTGATAGTTTAGAATTGGGGATTCAGGCATCAACCAGTGATGCGCCAGAAGTGGTTTCTTTAAGAGAAGGCAGTGAACTCACCATAAAACAGTTTGAATCTGTGTTTGCTAAATTTAATATTGAAGCTATAGACCCACTAGGTCAGCCATTTAACCCAGAGTTGCACCAAGCCATGACGATGCAACCTAGTGCTGATGTTGAGCCCAATACAGTTATAAATGTATTTCAAAAAGGTTATGTATTAAATGGTCGCTTGATTCGTCCTGCAATGGTCGTGGTCTCACAAGCCGCATCTAAAGCAGAGGATGATTCAATAAATTTAAATGAGCAGGCTTGAAATTAGTTAAAGCAACCTCATATAGAACTCATACAAAATAAAAATAGCAAGTCTGGAGATTCAAATGGCTAAAATAATTGGCATAGATTTAGGAACCACAAATTCATGTGTGGCTGTACTAGAAAATGGAACAGCACGTGTAATTGAAAACAGCGAAGGCGCACGTACAACACCTTCTATCATTGCTTTTACAGGTAATGATGAAGTCTTGGTTGGGCAGTCTGCAAAACGTCAAGCTGTGACTAATCCTGAAAATACATTATTTGCAATTAAACGCTTAATTGGTCGTCGTTTTGAAGATGACACCGTACAAAAAGACATCAAGATGGTGCCTTATAATATTGTTAAAGCAGATAATGGAGATGCCTGGGTCGAGTGTCATGGTAATAAAATGGCGGCCCCTGAAGTTTCATCACGTATTTTGATGAAAATGAAAAAAGATGCAGAAGCATTTTTAGGTGAAGAAGTGAAGGAAGCGGTTATTACTGTTCCTGCTTACTTTAATGATTCACAACGTCAAGCAACTAAAGATGCAGGTCGTATTGCTGGATTAGATGTAAAACGTATTATCAATGAGCCAACAGCCGCTGCATTAGCTTTTGGTATGGATAAGCCGGCAGGCGATACAACGATTGCTGTTTACGATTTAGGTGGTGGTACGTTTGATGTCTCTATCATTGAAATTGCAGAAATTGAAGGAGAGCATCAGTTTGAAGTATTAGCAACAAATGGTGACACTTTCTTGGGTGGTGAAGATTTCGATTTAAGAATTATTGATTTCTTGGTTGCAGAGTTTAAAAAAGATAATGGTATCGATTTACACAATGACCCATTAGCTTTACAACGTTTAAAAGAAGCGGCAGAAAAAGCAAAAATTGAACTGTCTTCAACTGAACAAACAGATATTAATCTACCCTATGTAACCGCTGATGCAACAGGCCCTAAACATTTAAATGTTAAATTGACTCGTGCTAAATTAGAATCATTAGTTGCAGATTTAATTGATAGAACAAAAGGTCCTTGTGAGCAAGCACTAAAAGATGCGGATTTATCCGCTTCTGAAATCAACGACGTGATTTTAGTCGGTGGTCAAAGTCGTATGCCTAAAGTGCAGGAAATTGTACAGTCTATCTTTGGCAAGGAACCACGTAAAGATGTGAACCCTGATGAAGCTGTTGCATTAGGTGCAGCGATTCAAGCAGGTGTTTTAGGGGGTGATGTTAAAGATGTATTGTTATTAGATGTTACGCCATTGTCTTTAGGTATTGAGACTATGGGAGGGGTAATGACTAAATTGATTGAGAAAAATACAACAATCCCAACTAATGCAGCCCAAGTGTTCTCTACAGCTGAAGATAATCAAACAGCAGTAACTGTTCATGTTCTACAAGGTGAGCGTGAAGTGGCAGCAGGTAATAAATCTTTAGGCCGTTTTGACTTGGCAGATATTCCACCCGCTCCACGCGGTGTACCACAAGTTGAAGTCTCATTTGATATTGATGCTAACGGTATCTTGAATGTATCGGCTAAAGATAAAGCAACAGGTAAAGAACAGTCTATTATTATTAAGGCATCTAGCGGTTTATCTGACGATGAAGTAGATCGTATGGTTAAAGATGCTGAAGCACATGCAGATGAAGATAAGAAAATCACTGAGCTTGTATCAGCTAGAAACACAGCTGAAGGTATGATCAATGCCACTGAAAAATCAATAAAAGAACTTGGAGAGCAAGTTTCTGCTGAAGAAAAAACAGCTATTGAAGCGGCAATTGCTGAGCTACAAGAGATTGTTAAAACGGATGATAAAGAGGCAATTGAAGCAAAAACCACAGCTTTAACTGAATTATCTGGCAAATTGGCTGAACGTGTTTATGCACAAAAAGCAGAAGCGGAAGGTGGGGCTAACCCTGCGGGTGCAGGTCCTGAAGCGGCTGCAGAATCAGAATCAGCACCGGCTGATGATGTTGTTGATGCTGAGTTTGAAGAAGTTAAGGACGACGACAAGAAATAAGTTGTTTGGTAATTTTATATTAAATGCAGGGGAAACTTGTTATCAGGCTTCCCCGATTTATTTTCCTGATATTTAAGAGGACTAAAATAACCGCCGCTTTATGCAGGCGGTTATTTACGTTATGGCAAAAGAAGATTTTTATAAGTTATTAGGTGTTGAAAAAAATGCCAGTGTAATTGAAATAAAGAAGAGCTATCGTCGTATGGCGATGAAATTTCACCCAGATAGAAATAAAGATGCTCCAGAAAAGGCTGAAGAGAGATTTAAGCAAATAAAACAAGCTTATGAAATTTTATCTGATGATAAAAAACGTGCAGCCTATGATCAATTTGGTCATGCCGGTGTTGATCAAAGTATGGGTGGCGGCCCTGGTGGTTTTGGTGGCAACGGAGATTTTGGGGATATTTTTGGAGATGTTTTTGGGGATATTTTTGGTGGTGGCGGTGGTCGTAGACGAAGTAATGTTCAAGCGGGTTCTGACTTACGCTATAACTTGGAATTAACACTTGAAGAGGCAGTGGGCGGTACAGAAGCAACCGTTAAAGTACCTGTCTTAGTGTCTTGTAAAGTCTGTAATGGATCAGGTGCCAAAAAAGGCTCAAGTCCTGTAACGTGTACAACCTGTCAAGGTCATGGGCAAGTTAGAATGCAACAAGGCTTCTTTTCAGTGCAGCAAACCTGCCCAACTTGTAATGGCACAGGACAGCAAATAAAAGACCCTTGTAGACCTTGTCATGGTAAAGGGCGAGTTCAAGAAAACAAAACATTATCCGTTAAAGTACCTGCTGGAGTAGATACTGGAGATCGTATTCGTTTGGCAGGGGAAGGTGAAGCAGGTGTGAATGGAGGACCTGCTGGTGATTTATACGTGCAAGTTCAAGTAAAAGATCATGCTATCTTTACTCGAGATGGTGCCAATTTGTATTGTGAAGTTCCTATTAGTTTTCCAACGGCTTGTATAGGTGGGACTCTAGAAGTGCCCACCTTAAATGGTAAAGTTAAGCTTAAAATACCCGCAGAGACTCAGACAGGTAAGCTGTTTAGATTAAGAGGAAAAGGAGTTAAGCCTGTTCGTGGTGGAGCGGTGGGTGATTTACTTTGCCGTGTGCAAATTGAAACACCGGTACGCTTAACTAAAGAGCAAAAAGTATTAGTTGAAAAATTTCAGGATTCGTTAACGGGTGGTGGAAAACAGCACAGTCCACAAGAGCATTCCTGGACTGATGGTGTAAAAAGCTTTTTTGATAAATTAACAGGATAAATTATGTTGCGAGTTGCTGTTGTCGGGGCATCAGGAAGAATGGGCCTGTGTTTAATTAAAGCCTCTGTATTATCTAGCAATACTCAGTTTGCTGTGGCTATTTCCCGAGCTGAAAGTATTTCAGTCGGGAAAGATGCTGGAGAGCTTGCTGGAGTGGGTCTTGCAGATATAAAAGTTGAAGCTGATTTAGCATCTGTGGTTGATCAGTTTGATGTGTTGATTGATTTTACTCGCCCTGAGCCTTCAATGAACTTTATTGAGATTTGTCGTCAAGCTGGTAAGAAAATTGTTATTGGTACAACGGGATATAGCGATGAGCAAAAAGCCAAAATTAATGCCGCAGCAAAAGACATAGCGATTGTTATGGCACCAAATATGAGTGTAGGAGTAAATCTATCACTTAAACTGTTAGAAATGACAGCAAAAGTGATGGGGGATTACACCGATATAGAAGTCATTGAAGCGCATCATCGGCATAAGGTTGATGCACCGTCAGGTACTGCTTTACGGATGGGGGAGGTTGTCGCTGAGGCTTTAGGTCGTAATTTAAAAGATTGTGCTATCTATGGTCGCCAAGGTGATACGGGTGAAAGGGATCAAAAAACAATCGGATTTTCAACCATTCGTGCCGGTGATATTGTTGGTGAACATACGGTAATGTTTGCTGATGAGGGCGAGCGAGTAGAAATCACTCATAAAGCCACCAGCCGTATGACATTTGCTAATGGTGCAGTACGCGCAGCAACATGGCTAAAAGATAAAAATAATGGCTTGTATGATATGCAAGATGTTTTAGGGCTTTCTTAGCAACGGTTATCCAATATAGCAGAAATTTGTTTGCTTCTTGACCTTGCTAGCATAATAAGTTCCTTGAACTTAAAAAGCACATCAATTTATATTACCTGAATCCGTGACTTCAATGCGGATAACAGGGCGCAAGATATTGGTT
>CAYYNM010000088.1:0-12067 GCA_964472945.1 uncultured Methylomarinum sp.
AGGTTACTTTCCTATACAAAAAGAACTAAAAATTCGCCCTAATAAATCATCCGAACTAAATGAACCAGTAATTTCTGCTAAACTATTTTGGGCTTGTCTTAAATCTTCGGCGACTAATTCACCCGCCTGATTTTGTAATTGCTCCAGTGCATTTTCTACACTTTTTTGGCCTTGGATTAATGCATCAATATGCCTTTTTCTAGCAATAAAAACATCATCTGTTTCACTATTAAAACCCACTGTTTGTTTAAGGTTATTAATTAATAACTCCATCCCAATACCCTTTTTTACTGAAAGATATATTTGGCTTCCCTGTTCATTTTCTATTATTTCTGGTTCTATATCTAATAAATCAATTTTGTTATAAACTTTAGTTATATCTAAATCAGTAGGCAGTACTTTCATCACTGAGTCTATCTCAGGATCTGTACTATCAATTAATAGTAAAACTTTATCTGCTTGTTTAATTTCTTCATGTGCTCGGCGAATTCCTTCTTTTTCAACCAGGTTATCACTTTCTCTTAATCCAGCGGTGTCAATAATATGAAGGGGCATACCATCAATTTGAATTCTTTCTTTTAAAATATCTCGGGTTGTCCCTGCAATATCTGTCACTATTGCTGCTTCATGTCCAGCTAGCGCATTAAGTAAACTTGATTTTCCTGCATTTGGTTTTCCAGCTAAAACCACTGTCATTCCATCTCTTAATAAACGACCTTGCTGAGCAGTTTTTAGAATTTTTTGTATTCTTGTCGATAGATTTATAATTTTATTTTCAACCACTCCATCGGTTAAAAAATCAATTTCTTCATCAACAAAGTCTATTGCCGCTTCTACATATATTCTAAGTTCGGTAAGCTCTTCAACTAATTCATTGACTTGTTGAGAAAAAACACCTTGCATAGATTTTTGGGCCGAGCGTACAGATTGTTCTGTACTACTTTCTATTAAATCTGCAACAGCTTCTGCTTGTGCTAAATCTAGTTTATTATTGAGGAAAGCTCTTTCTGTAAACTCTCCTGGATTAGCTAACCTTGCCCCTAGTTTCACCACTCTTTTTAACAGCATACCCAAAACCACGGCTCCACCATGCCCCTGTAGTTCAATAGTATCTTCACCTGTATAGGAGGCAGGATTTGGGAAATATAATAGGATGCCTGAATCTATTATAAAGTCACCTTCATCTCTAAATGAGGTAAAGAGAGCTTGTCTTGAAACAGGTGTTTTTTGCGTTATTTTCTGAGCAATTTCAAATGCTGAAGGCCCTGAAATTCTGATAATACCCACACCTCCATTTCCGGGTGGTGTTGCAATAGCTGCAATGGTATCTTGTATAATTGCTTGCACTTTTTTTAAAATAAGTTGTGAATAATTTAATAAATTAATGTTTCGCCGGTTGTAGAGTGAACTTTAGTCCACTCTACAATTTTTTAGCTAGGCTATTGTTAATTACCTTGTAATTTAATAAAAAAAGGGAGCTAAAAAGCTCCCTTTTTTTCAAATGTAATAGTTATTACTTTTCAGCTTCTATTTGCTTAGTAATATACCACTGTTGAAGGATTGATAATGTATTATTACATACCCAGTAAAGTACTAAACCCGAAGGGAAGAACAAGAAGAAGACGGTGAAAACAATGGGAAACATTTTCATCACTTTCGCTTGTAATGGATCAATCGGTGTGGGATTTAAACTTTGCTGAATCTTCATGGAAATACCCATAAGAATTGGCAAAATAAAGAAAGGATCTTGTGCTGATAAATCTTGTATCCATAATATAAAGTCTGCTTGACGTATCTCAACTGTTTCAATCAATACCCAATATAAAGAAATGAATACAGGTATTTGTACTATTATAGGAAGACAGCCACCCATTGGGTTTACTTTTTCCTTTTTGTACATTGCCATCATTTCTGTATTAAAACGCTGCCTATCATCAGCAAATTTTTCTTGTAAAGCTTTAAGGCGAGGTTGAATTTTACGCATCTTGGCCATCGAGCGATAACTTGCTTGAGATAACTTAAAGAACAATAATTTAATACATAAAGTCACACCCATAATAGCAAAACCCCAATTACCAACACGATCATGTATTTGGTTAAGTAACCAGTAAATTGGTTTTCCTACAACCGTTAACCAACCATAATCTACTGTTAGTTCTAGACCTTTTGATACCTTTTCCATCATTGGCTGAATTTTTGGTCCAGCAAATAAATGTGCAGTAAAAGTTTGATCCGTATGTGGTGCAACATCCACTGCTGGAGAATAAGAACCAATAACATAATGAGAATCTTTTAATTTTTTAGTATAAAAATGATTCTCTTGGTCTGCAGCTGGAACCCAAGCTGTTGCAAAATAATGCTGAATCATAGCACTCCAGCCACCTACAGTCGAAACACTAAGGTTTTCGTCTTCCATGTCGTTATATTTTATCTTTTGATACTTTTCTTCTTCTGTATAAACAACACCACCAGCATAGGTTCTAAGAAAAGTATTACCTTTATCATCGACATAAGGTATTCTTAAAAGTTGACTATACTGTCTACCCATCCAATTTTGATTAGAATCATTACTTATTTTTTGGTCAACACCGATATCGTAACTACCACGCGTAAAAGTAAAAACCTTAGTTACCACTAATCCTTGATTATTTGTCCATGTTAAAGGTACAGATAAAGTATTTTGTCCTTCAGTTAATTCATATTCTTGTTTTTCTGCTGTGTAAAAAGCATGATGGTCAGGACCTGCGACAGAACCACTACTGGCAATTAAACCACTTTGCGCTAGAAAAAGCTTTTCTGTACTACTATCTAATAAGCGAATAGGAGAAAAATCTTTTTTAGGTGGCTCTAAACCAACTAAAGCATACATTTTATTAACGACAGTATTTATTTTTTCATGAGGGTACTGTAGTAAATCTAAGTTACGTACTGTCCCACCTTTAGTATCAATCTCAACTGAAAATACATCCGTTTTTATAGTAATAATATTATCAGCGTGAATACCTAAAACAGGTACTGCTTCTAAATTTTGACCAGCACTCGAAATAGCTGAGTTATTTTTCCCAGTTTTTGGTAAGTCCTCCCCAGAATCCATAACAACAGGTTGTTCTAATGTTGCAACTACAGGCTTGGGACCATAGTCTATTTGCCATTGTTCCCAAAGCATATAAGAAACCATTGCAAAAGCAATGACTAGTAGAAATCTAATGTTATCCATTGTTATTTACCAATTTTTTTTGGAACTGGGTCTATACCCCCCTCATGAAAGGGGTGGCATTTTAATAATCTTTTTATTGTAAGATAAGAACCTTTGACTGCACCATGAAGCTGAATTGCTTCCAGGCCATAACTTGAACAGCTAGGATAAAATCGGCATCTAGGGGGAAGTAAAGGACTTATAAAAATTTTATAAAACTTTATAAGATTTATGAGTATGAATTGCATCGCTCAGTTAGTTTAAGCCAATGCTTATCTAATGATTTAGTTAATAAAGCAGGAGATGCATTGGCTGCATCTCTTCTTGCTAAGACCACAATATCAATATTAATTAAATCGTGTTGCTTCAATCTAAAATTTTCCCGAACAGACCTTTTAATTAAATTCCTTGTCACTGCTTTTTTTATATTCTTTTTTGCAATGGCAAGGCCTAATCTAGGGTGATCCAAATTATTTCTGATGACTAATAGGGTAAAAAACTTATCAGTAGACTTTACTGGTTTCGCAAATACCTTTTTGTAAGCCGCTGGATCTTCTAGTTTTAACTGAGAGGGAAAACTATACTTTTTGCCAGCCAATTATACAGTTAGCTCTGCACGGCCTTTTGCTCTACGAGCGTTTATTACTTTTCGACCACCTACAGTGGCCATTCTTGCACGAAAACCATGAGTTCTTGCACGCTTTAATTTACTGGGTTGGTAAGTTCTTTTCATTTGCCTAAGCCTTAATAGTGTTTTAACAAAAAACGGGTAAAAAAGACTCGGGATAATAAGACAAATTTATACTATCTGTCAATGTAAATTACAAGTAAGCTGTGTTTAATTCTGTAAATAGCTTGTGTATAAGTTATATTTTTTATTAAAATATAATAACTTATCTCCACCTTTTTCTGCGATAAGTATAAACTATCTAGCTGATTTACCCCTAACCTAATTTAAAACAATCAATGAGCGAAATTTGGAATACTTGTTTATCTAAACTTGAAAATGAAATCCCTTCTAATGATTTTAGCACCTGGATCAGGCCATTACAGGCAGTTGAAAAAGGTGATTCACTTAAATTATTAGCACCAAATCGCTTTATTATTGATCATGTAAAACAACATTTCATCAGTAAAATTGAAGATGCTATCTATGAATTTTCAAATGGTACCTTAATATTACAATTTGAAATTGGCTCAAAAAAAACCACCGCTCTTATTCAGCCCAAACCGCAGATTAGAACAAATAGACAAGAAAAACCTAAACGCTCTACTTTTTTAAACAAAGCATTCACTTTTGATAGTTTTGTGGAGGGTAAATCTAACCAGTTAGCAAAAGCCGCGTCTATTCAGGTTTCTGAAAATATTGGTAAAGCTTATAACCCTTTATTTTTGTATGGTAGCTCCGGCTTAGGAAAAACCCATTTAATGCATGCTCTTGGAAATGCAGCTATCGCTAAAAATCCTTCTGCTCATATTGTTTATTTACATTCTGAAAAGTTCGTACAGGATATGGTTCAAGCTTTTCAGCACAATACTATTAATGCTTTTAAAGATTACTATCGTAGTATTGATATATTACTTATTGATGACATTCAGTTTTTAGCGGGGAAAGAACGCTCTCAAGAAGAGTTTTTTCATACTTTTAATAATCTATTAGATAAAAAACATCAAGTCGTTTTAACCTGTGATAAATACCCAAAAGAAATAGAAGGTTTAGAGGATCGTTTAAAATCGAGGTTTGGTTGGGGCTTACCTGTTGCGATAGAGCCACCTGACTTAGAGACTCGGGCAGCTATTCTCATTAATAAAGCTGCTTTAGTTAATGTTGAGCTGCCTCAGGAAGTTGCTTTTTTTATAGGCAAACGGATTCCATCGAATGTCAGAGACCTTGAAGGAGCACTTAGAAGAGTGGTGGCTAATGCCCAGTTTACGGGTAAAGAAATTACAATTGATTTTACTAAAGAAGCTTTACATGACTTAATTTCACTGCAAGACAAATTGGTTAATATTGATAATATTAAAAAAAAAGTAGCTGAATACTTCAAAATTCGAGTGGCAGATTTATCTTCAAAAAACCGTCGGCAATCAATTACTCGTCCCCGACAAATTGCTATGTGTTTGGCGAGAGAGCTTACTAGCCATAGCTTTCCAGAAATTGGAGATGCTTTTGGTGGAAGGGATCACACCACTGTCATTAATGCCTGTAAGCGTGTTAAAGCTTTAAGAGACAGTGATATTAAAGTTTCTGAAGATTATCAAAACCTGTTGAGAACTTTATCGCATTAATTGCGATAAAGTTGTGGATAAAACAGATGTAAAATAATGACTGCTTTTTACTCACAACATAAAAACATACCAACAAAGGTATTTAGCAACAAAGTAAATATTTGATTTATAAAATGTAAATAGGCTTATCCACAGTTATTTGGCTGCTTAATAGTAATAAGATAATAAAGATATATATATTTATTATTAAAAAATTGTTTGTAAAGAACCTCCAAAAATACCTGTTTTACTTTAAGGTTTTTAAATAAAAACCTTTATAGCTTCAGTGAAATTTGGCAAGCCTAGAATAAGTGTGTCATGATTTAAATTTAACTACCTTGTGGATAAACTTGTGTTTACACTAGGGTTTATATTGTTTGTTAGCTGTAATAAATTTATACAGACTAATTTATAAACAAATTATCCACAACTACCACGGCATTAATTAACAGCCTTAAAAATAACGTATCAATCTGATTTTTATGATTAATTATGGGTTTTCAACAGTTTTATTTTTACTAATAACAGTAATAATTTTTAAATAGATATTATGTATTTTATTATTAATAGAGAGCAATTACTCTCCCCTTTGCAACAAATCGTGAGTGTTATAGAAAAAAGGCAAACTATGCTTATTCTTTCTAATGTACTTATTGTAGTAAATGAAAATAGCTTGGTATTAACTGGAACGGATCTTGAAATTCAGTTGATTGCTAGAATAAATCTTGATTCATCAGAACCAGGAGAAATTACAGTTCCTGCTAGAAAATTGTTAGATATTATTAGGTTGTTACCAAATGATGCTGAAATTAAAATTGAATTAAAAGAGGATAAAGTTAAAGTATCTTCACGACGAAGCCGGTTTTCTTTAACTACATTAGCTGCTGATGGTTATCCTGAATTCTCTGAAGCGGAATTAGATAACCAGTTTTTAATCAATGCTGGACAATTTAAAAAAGCATTAGATAAAACCATTTTTTGTATGGCGAATCAGGATATTCGCTATTACTTAAATGGCTTGTTACTACATATTTCAAATAGTAAATTAAAGTTAGTGGCTTCCGATGGTCATCGCTTATCTATCTATGAAGATAATATCGGTACAGCAACGGGCTATGAGTCTCGTATTATTTTACCTAGAAAAGGTGTTTTAGAACTTTCAAGATTATTGGACGATGACGAAGCTGAGTTAAATATCCAATTTTCAGATAGCAATATAAGAATTTATTTTAAACAAATTACTTTCTCAGCAAAATTAGTTGATTCAAAATATCCAGATTTTAGTAAAGTATTTGATCAGCCTTTTTTCAACCCAATTCATATTCAACGACAATTACTAAAAGATGCTTTAACTCGTGTTGCTATTCTTGCTAATGAAAAGTTTAAAGGAATTACTTTAAATATTTCAGCTGATTTATTAAAACTCAATTCTCATAACCCTGAACATGATGAAGCCAATGAAGAGATCATTATTGAATACCAGGGTGAACCTTTAAGTATCTCCTTTAATTCACAGTATATTTTAGATGCAGTGAGTAATTTAGATTCTGAATTAGCAGTGCTTACTATTGCAAGTAATAGTAGTAGTTGTTTTATCGAAGAACCAGGCCAGCAGCTTTATAAATTTATTGTTATGCCTATGAAATTATAATTTTCCAGTTTTTATTTAATATGAGTTTACAAAAACTGGATATTTATTATTTACGAAATATTCAAAAATCAACTATTGAGCCTTCAGCTAAAATAAATTTAATTACCGGTGAAAATGGAAGTGGTAAGAGTTCTTTATTAGAAGCTATTTTTATTTTGGGTCGAGCCCGGTCATTTCGTGCAACAAATATTAAGCACGTGATTCAATTTAAACAAACTGAGTTGATTGTATCTGGCCAATCAAAGCAACAAAGCGGACATACTTGCCATTTAGGTATTCAGTTTAATAATAAAGGCTGTGAAATCCGAGTAAACAAAGAGTCGAGTCATAAATCTGACTTAGCTTATGCTTTACCTGTATTATTGATCCATCCTAAAAGCTATTTATTAATAGATGGTGGACCACAACTTCGACGTGAATTCTTAGACTGGGGAGTATTTAATGACGAAGGTGATTTTTTAGTCTCTTGGCGTAAATTTAAAAAAACTTTGCAGCAAAGAAATTCCTTACTAAAAAGTAAAAAAGTAAATCAGATTAATGTTTGGAATACTGAACTTGTACAGTACGGTACAATAGTCTCTCAATTTAGAAAACAATATTTAATAAAATTAGAACCAGTTTTTCTTGAGATTAGTCAATACTTTCTTGGTTTTAAAAATGTTGAATTAGAGTATCTTGCTGGTTGGGATGAATCTGACAGTTTTATTATTGCATTAGAAAATGATCTAGAGAAAGATTTACGTTATGGTTTTACCCATAGTGGGCCTCACCGTGGTGATGTTAGTGTGTCAATTGGAGGTCGCCTGGCAAAAAAATTTGTTTCTAGAGGCCAATTAAAGTTATTAATGCTTTCTTTAAAATTGGCACAAGTTAAACTAATGAATATTGAAAGTAACAATTCTGTCTGTGTTTTGATTGATGATTTAACAGCTGAATTGGATGTGATTAACAAAGCAAAGCTATTACAATTTTTATCGGAATTAGATTGTCAGGTTTTTATCTCCACAACCGAATTGGCTAATTTTGGTGATTTAAGTAAGTTAGAAAGTTACAAGGTGTTCCACGTGGAACATGGTGATATATGTTTAGTAAATTAATTGTCATGTTCCACGTGGAACACACAAAAATGGAAAAAAGATGAGTGAAAATAACCAAGAATACGACAGCACTAATATACAAGTACTAAAAGGACTTGACGCAGTAAGAAAAAGACCTGGTATGTATATTGGTGATACAGATGATGGTACAGGACTACACCATATGGTTTTTGAGGTAGTTGATAACTCAATTGATGAGGCTTTAGCTGGTTTTTGTAAAGGTGTCGAGGTGGTTATCCATGAAAATGGTTCTGTTTCAGTAGCAGATGATGGTCGTGGTATCCCTGTAGATATTCATGAAGAAGAGGGTAGGTCAGCTGCTGAAGTTATTATGACAGTTCTTCATGCTGGGGGTAAGTTTGATGATAACGCATATAAGGTATCTGGTGGTTTGCACGGTGTAGGGGTTTCGGTTGTCAATGCTTTATCTGAAGTTATGACCCTGGAAATACGCAAGAGCGGTAAGTTACATAAGCAAACTTATAGAATGGGGGAGCCTGTTGCTCCATTAAAAGCAGTTGCTGATGCGGAAGATACGGGGACACTGATTAATTTTTTACCCAGTAAAGAAACTTTTACAGACGTAGAGTTTCATTATGATATTTTAGCTAAACGTTTAAGAGAGTTATCTTTCTTAAACTCGGGTGTTAGAATTTCACTAAAAGATGAACGTTCAGGAAAAGAAGATGTTTTTGAATTTGAAGGGGGGATTAGTGCCTTTGTTCAACACTTAAATAAAAATAAAACACCTCTATTTGAAGATGTATTTCATTTTACGGCTGAAAAAGAAGGTGTGATAATTGAAGTGGCAATGCAATGGAATGATTCATACCAAGAAAATATTTTTTGTTATACCAATAATATTCCACAACGGGATGGCGGAAGTCATTTGGCGGGGTTTAGAGGTGCATTAACCAGAACAATTAACCAATATATTGAATCCAGTGGTTTAGCTAAAAAAGAAAAAGTAGCGACAACAGGTGATGATGCAAGAGAAGGTTTAACGGCTGTTTTATCGGTAAAAGTCCCCGATCCTAAATTTTCATCACAAACTAAAGATAAACTGGTTTCATCAGAAGTTAAACCTCTGGTTGAATCAACAATGAATGAGAAGTTACAGGAATTTCTGTTAGAGCAACCAGCAATTGCTAAAACGATAGCGAATAAAATTGTTGATGCAGCAAGAGCGCGTCATGCAGCACGTAAAGCTAGAGAGATGACTCGCCGTAAATCAACCCTGGATATTGCTGGTTTACCTGGCAAGCTAGCAGATTGCCAAGAAAAAGACCCAGCACTCTCGGAATTATTTATTGTGGAAGGGGACTCAGCGGGTGGCTCTGCCAAACAAGGTAGAGACAGGCGCACGCAAGCTATACTTCCACTTAAAGGGAAAATTCTAAACGTAGAAAAAGCACGTTTTGATAAAATGATCTCATCTGATGAGGTTGGTAATTTAATTACTGCTTTAGGTTGTGGCATTGGTAAAGAAGAATACAATATCGAAAAGCTGCGTTATCACCGTATCATCATCATGACTGATGCGGATGTCGATGGATCACACATTCGCACCTTAATACTAACTTTTTTCTACAGACAATTACCAGAATTAATCGAAAAAGGTTATGTTTATATTGCTCAGCCGCCTTTATATAAAATCAAAAAAGGTAAACAAGAGCATTATGTAAAAGATGATACTGAATTAAACGAATATTTAATTCAATTAGCGTTAGATAGAGCACAGTTGCAGACTGATGAATTAACACCTGTTATTCAAGGGCAAGGGTTAGATACTTTAGCGACTGAATATGCAGAAGTTACCGCAGTGATTAATCGTCTTACTAGACGTTATGATGATATATTTTTAGAAGAAATGACTTATGTCCCACCTTTAACGGAGGAAATAAAACAAACGGAAGAAAGTATGCTGGGGTGGTTGAGCCATTTAGAAATAAGAGTAAATAATAACGATAAAAAAGCAATTTACTCAATTAAACTTAGTTATACAAATAGTGAAGAGTTTGATGTTGTTGTTGATAAAAAGTTAAATGGTCTTACCAAGACTTTTATTTTTCATCCAGCATTCTTTACTGGTAAAGATTATTTAACGATTGCTAAATATGCAAAAGATACGGTTGGTTTATTTACTGATCAATCTGTTATGCGTATGGGTGAAAGAACACAGCAAGTGAGTAATTTTAAACAAGCCTTTGAGTGGATGATGAGAGAAGTGAAGAAAGGGCAGCATATCCAACGGTATAAAGGCTTAGGTGAGATGAACCCTGAACAACTTTGGGAAACAACACTAGATTCGAACAGTAGAAGACTTTTGCAGGTAAAAATTGAAGATATAATTTCTGCTGATGAAATATTTACAACATTGATGGGCGATGTTGTAGAGCCACGACGTGATTTTATTGTTAAAAATGCACTGGATGTTACTAATCTTGATGTTTAGTTAGTTTTTTATCTTCAAAATCAAAATAATACTCTATTGATAGGGCGGGCATTTGACCGCCCTTTTTTATTAAATCATTTTTATTTATATGTCTATTAACAAATTACAGCTTATAAAACTCTATAGCGGACTAAAGTCCGCCCTACAAATGAATGGCCTTAAGTTAATAAGCATATTTATTTAAACTACCAAAACAAAACAGTATGAAACAATACCTGGATTTACTGAATAAAATACTTAATGAAGGTGTACAAAAAGGTGACAGAACTGGGAGTGGTACTTTGTCTTTTTTTGGTCATCAAATGCGTTTTGATTTGCAACAAGGTTTTCCTTTGGTTACCACCAAGAAAGTTCACTTAAAATCTATTATTCATGAACTACTTTGGTTTTTAAAAGGTGATACTAATATTGCCTACTTAAAGCAAAATGGAGTAAAAATATGGGATGAATGGGCGACTAAAGAGGGGGAGTTAGGGCCCGTCTATGGACATCAGTGGCGATCATGGCCAGCATCGGAAGGAAATTATATTGATCAAATAGCAACTATTATCAAACAACTTAAAGAAACACCGAATAGTCGGAGAATAATCGTATCAGCCTGGAATGTAGCAGATTTACCCGATGAAACTATTAGTCCACAAGCGAATGTAAAAAACGGGAAAATGGCTCTACCTGCTTGCCATGCCTTTTTTCAGTTCTATGTAGCTAATGGAAAGCTCTCTTGTCAGCTCTATCAGCGCAGCTGTGACACGTTTTTAGGTTTGCCGTTCAATATAGCTAGTTATGCATTATTGACGCATATAGTCGCTCAGCAGGCCGATTTTGAGGTTGGTGATTTTATTTGGACAGGCGGAGATGTACATTTGTATTTAAACCATCTACAACAGGCTAAATTACAATTGACCAGACAGCCTTATGCTTTACCTGTGTTAAAAATTAACAGAAAAGCTGAATCGATATTTGATTATCAGTATAAGGATTTTGAAATTGAAGGTTACCAGGCACATGACCCTATTAAAGCTGATATTTCAGTTTAAAGTAGGTTTGGTATTTTCCAGTTAATTAAGTTTGAACAGTATATTTGTCTAGTTCTAAAAAGATTAATACTCAGTGGCCCTGGTATGCTAAAACATAAATTAATTTTGCAGTAAGTAAGAGAGCATAAAAGATCTAACATTTTTTACCACAGAGATCACTGAGAACACAGCGTTTTTTGAGCCTTAAGCCTCCGTGTTCTCTGTGGTTATTTTTAATCTTTCTTTATATTGTTTTTGTTAAAATAATTTTGAACGACTACTTAGGGAGGCAGTAACAAATAATATACCCACCTCTCTTGTCTTTTTACCCCTCCTTGGCTCTTCTCAATCGGCACATAGAGCGACTATGCTTCTCTTGAGAAG
>CAYYNM010000089.1:0-12063 GCA_964472945.1 uncultured Methylomarinum sp.
AGAAAGGGCAACCACAAGGGATTGCCCCTACAAAAGGGTGTTGATTTTAAATAATACTGATTGGAACCCTAATCATGAAAAAATAGCTTGATTTTTAACACAGTTGCTCTCCAGCAGGAGAGGGCTTTAGAGCAGTAATCGTAATGATATTGGAGTAAGGGTAACTAGCCTTCCCCCCATAGTTTTTAGTGTTTTCTGAATTCAAGTTAAAAAAACTGGAACATTGAGTAATAGGTTTTCTTACATTACTTATAAATTTCAGCCAATACTCAATCTATTACTTTAAGCCCTCCACTGCTATTAAGTTAAGGCGTTTTGTAATTTTGTAGGAGCGGCTTTAGCCGCGACATCGCGGCTAAAGCCGCTCCTACAAAATGCTATTTATTTCTTAACTTAATGGCAGCACTCCAACCCAGCAAGGGCTATAAGCAAGCCGTTTATTCTACATACAACTCGTATAGAATAATAACAGGCCTAATGTATTAATTTAACTTAGCTGAAGCTTAGGGAGATGGAAACAAAAATCCTGTGCAATAATGGATGATTATTTATTTCCAGCTCCCTTATGTGACTAATTAGGTGGGTTTTAGCTGTATTACTAACCTACAAGTTAAGAATATGAGCCATAAAAAGTGCAGTCTGATAGATCTCAATATGAAATTTAACTATCATTGGAAGCTATTGCTGATTCAATAAATTTTATCAAGGTTTCTTGCATACCTGTATCAAATGACATGTAACGCATCCCAATTTTACATTGGTCTTTTGATAAACGCCGAGAAAATGCAACATGGCATCGGGCACTTATCTTTTTTGCCAAGCCGCCTTCAAAAGGCAATTCCAGCCAAATAAAAATCTCCACAGGCTTCCCATTACTAACAAAACTACCTCCAGGTGTAATTAGATTTCTTTGTAAAGTATTGCATTGAATACAAATACCTTCACTCGACGCATCCACTGCAATAACGTCCATATATACCCCGTCCACGTTCTCAACAACTGCTGAGAACTGCTTTTCTATTCTAGGATAAAATCTTTTTTCCATAACAACCTCTTCTAAACTAAAAGTCATTTCTTACCACTTTAGCCTAAATTATTAATATTACAAGAAGTTTTTATAATTCTGTCAGTGATATACCTCTTGCTAATTTAGGCAAATTGCCGTCAAGACCAATAGCCATGCGAGTTATTTTATTCTTTAAAGGTGAAATACGCTCCGCCAGCCCCAATCCTAAATTTCTAAAAAACTTAACAGGTAAAATATGATTACTAAAAACTCGATAAAAAGTATCCATCACCGTCATCATGCGTAAATTTTCATTTCTACGCATTTTTTCATATCTTGCTAAAACAGCAATATCGCCGATATTTTCACCTTTTTGACTGGCTTCAACTAATACCTCGGCTAATGCTGCTGCATCTAACAATCCTATATTAACCCCCTGCCCAGCTAATGGATTAATCATATGTGCGGCATCCCCAACCAGAGCAACACCGGCTTTAACATACTGCTGAGCATGCTGACGTTTTAATGGAAAGCTTGCCACAGCTAAAACCTTGTTAATTTTCCCCAAACAATCTGGAAAGGTAACCGTTAGTTCAGTAATTAAAGCTTCACTCGACAAAGTTTTAAGTCTTCTTACTTCATCGGCTGAGTTATACCAAACAAGAGAAGCAAAATTTCCAGTGAGCGGTAAAAAAGCTTGAGGACCACTTGGAACAAACCGTTGCCAGGTAATGTCTTGTTGTTCATAATCAGTTTCAACATAGATAACCATAGCATGTTGCTGATAATCCCAACTGGTCACCCCTAAACCAACTGTTTGTCTAACCCTTGACCCTCCACCATCGGCAGCAATCAACATATTAGTTTGTAATTGACTACCATCCGACAAAACAACTATCGTTTGCCCAGAAGCAGCATAATTAATTTTATCAATCGTCATGGGTGCCATTAATTCAACATTATCAAAATTAGCTAACTGATCTAACAAAGCCAACTGAGTTACACGGTTTTCAACAATATAACCTAATTCAGGTAAGGCAATATCATCACTATTAAATTCAGTATCCCCAGCCGTTTCCCAAACTCGCATTCTTCTAAATGGACAAAAACGGCGATTTAATACGCCATCCCAAGCACCAACTGTTTGTAGTATTTTTTTAGACGCTAAGCTTAACGCTGAAACACGTAGATCATGAGCTTGCTCAACAGAAAATTCATTAGGTAAAGCTTGCTCCACTACTGCAACTTTAAGACTACTACCTCCTAGCCCACATGCCACCGCAGCACCAACCATTCCACCACCGACCACTACAACATCAAATTCTTTCATATTTACCATTACTATATCTAAGACCTCTTAATTTATTTCTTCTTTTATAACTAAAGTTTCACAGCATTTATTTCTTCTTTTATAACTAAAGTTTCACAGCTTATTTAAATACTGTTTATACGGTGGACTAAAGTCCGCTCTATAAATGACATAAAAAAAACAGCATGATATAATTGTAAAGTTTCACTGAACCAAATTTTAGCAGCCGATTGAAGATTAGGGGGAAATTGACCAATGACTCTAACATGCAATTAGTAAAAAAACCACATCGCCTGCAAGACATTACATTAGACATAAGGACCGGGATGGCAATGAATATAAACTCCCTTAAAAATCATACAACTCAAATGCTTTACGATGAAAATTTATCACAAGACAGTTGTGGCGTTGGCTTTATAACCCATAAAGCAAGCAAGCAATCTCATGATTTATTGATAAAATCTCACGAGGCACTCTGTACTATTCCTCATCGTGGAGGCATGAGTGCAGAAGGGATTGGTGATGGTGCGGGAGTAAATATTGACCTATCAGTTAAGTTTTTCCGCAAAGTAACAGGGATAAAAGACTTAGAACTTGGGCAATTTGGTGTCGCTAACTTCTTTTTTCCTGAAGATCATGTCAAATATGATGCATCTGCCACACAATTGGTCGAAAACCATTTAAAAGATTTTGACCTGCCCGTTATTTGCTGGAGAAACATACCCGTTGATAACTCTGTGCTCAACCAGGCATCAATAGCAGCCCAATTACCCATTAAACAGCTTGTTTTTGGCCGTCCTGAAGCTCTAAAAGATGCCAGCCATGAAGAGTTTGAAAAGCATATTCAAGTTGCTTTATTAACCATTGAGGCTGAAGGCTTTACCCGACATGAATTAGAGGGCTTTTACCCTTTATCAATGAGTTCACGCACTCAAGTCTATAAGGGCCGCCTTAATTCTTTTGAAGTTATCCCTTATTTTACTGATTTATATGATGTAGATCATGAAATCAGCACTTTATTTTTTCACACTCGTTTTTCTACCAATACAGCACCTGCAACCATGATGGCTCAGCCATTTCGCTATATGGCTCATAATGGTGAGTTAAACACCGATAAGAAAAACAGACTGAGCGAAAATGCCATTGCTCGTCAAAATAACAAAGAAGTTATTTTTCCTAATGGGCAGTCTGATTCAGGGCGTTTAGACCAAACTTTGACACGTCGCATCAATGAAGATGACTTAGACATTGTCACCGCTATTTTAGCGATGATGCCACCCGCATGGGAAAATGATACTTCATTATCTGATGAAGTCCGCGCCATGCTGGAGTATTTCAGCTTATATGAAGAAAAAAATGATGGCCCTGCCGCTATTATTTTTAATGATGGTATTCGTGTTGGCGCTCGCCTTGACCGCTTAGGCCTTAGACCCTTACGTTCCGTTGAAACAGCAGAGTACTTAGCGGTAATGTCAGAAGCAGGGCAAATTGATTTCCCAGCTAAAGAGATCTTAAAGCGCGGCAGAATTGAAGCAGGTGGCATGCTGTACTTTGATCACAGCACGGGCGAAGCCTATAACAGCCATCAAGTGATGGACCGGCTAGCCAAAGAAAAAGACTATATCGCATTATTAGCTAAAAATGCGGTTCATATTTCAGATTTTGCTAAAGTTGAACTGTCTGAACTGTCTAATGAACACACCTTGAATATTGACCAAAGACATACAGCCTACTCACTTAATCAGGAAAGCTTTAAATTCTTACTTGACCCCATTTTAAGCAATGGCATGGAAAAGGTCTCTGCAATGGGTTATGGCATCACCCCTAATGCTTTATCAAAATCTGAAGGTGGCATGTCACGCTATTTTAGCCAACGATTTGCCCAAGTCACCAACCCACCGCTAGACTCATTACGAGAAAGTGATGGCATGACTTTACGCGTTGCATTAGGTGCCAAACCTACATTTTCTGCACATGACAGTCGCCAATTAGTGATTGATTCACCTATTTTACAACGCACACAATTAGAACAAATTCGCAGACAATCAGCCGTCAGCCATAGCACACTTGATATGCTATACATACCTGATTATGACAACGCGTTAAATAATGAACAAACACTACAACTAGCTCTTAAAGATGTTTGCCAACAAGTTGAAAATAAAGCCAAAGAAAATACCGGAATTATTATTTTAAGTGATCTGAATATCAGCCAGGATAAAGCAGCCATTCCTGCTTTATTAATGATTTCAGCCGCTAATCAACATCTTACCCATTTAGGTTTGCGTTTTAACTCTTCAATTATTTTAGAAACAGGACAAGCTGCCAGCCCTCATGATATTGCAACCATCTTAGGTTTTGGTGCTTCTGCTATCTGCCCTCTTAGTGTACATAACCGTGTTATCACTCATTATGATGACGAGCAATCTCAACAAAAAGCATTAGATAGCTTTCAATTAGGGATTAAAAAGTCATTAATGAAAACGATGGGGAAATTTGGCTTATGTACCGCTGAAAGTTACATCGGCGGTGAATTTTTTGAGTCTAATTATTTAGATACTGATGAAGCAAAACTAAAACCTTATTTCCCAAATATTCACTCTTCTGTGGGCGGTGTACAATTTGCGGATATTGCTGCCAGTGCAACAGAATGGCACCATAAATCGCTTTCCATCAATGAAGAAAAAGATATTCCTTTTCTGGGTTTATTTAAAGAGCGCCAAGAAGGTGCAGGCCATACCTTTGGTAACACAGCGGTTAGAGAGTATATCAACATGACAGATGAGGATATTTTATATATCCCTCAACATGAAAAAGCCAGCTCTGCTAGTGATATAGCTTATTTAGACTTTGGCTACAAAAAACGCACAGCAAAGCAAATTGACGACTTCGGCATCACGCCTGCTTATCGCAGTTTTACTAAAGGCTTATATCAGGAACGTAGCAACAGACCTGCCGCACTTAGGGATATTGTCCACTTCCCTGCTGATATTCGTGCCGCAAACAGTTGCGAGGCATTTGATTTAATTTTAAATCAACAAAATCTAAAAGGTAATAATAATTATCTTATTGTGGGTTTAAGCGTCAAAAAGACCAATGCTGAGCACTTTGAAGTCACTTTTACTGAAAACTCTTCATCACAACGCCTAGAAGCATTGGCATCCCATTTTAAAAAACGATTTGCCAATGAAAAATACACCTTAACGGTCAATGCTGACAGTATAACTATTGTCACCAAAGTGGCTAATTCATTCTGTTTATTTAACAATTATCTAAACA
The DNA here is from genome assembly GCA_964472945.1 of uncultured Methylomarinum sp. GTDB lineage: Bacteria > Pseudomonadota > Gammaproteobacteria > Methylococcales > Methylomonadaceae > QPIN01. The sequence goes on from CAYYNM010000089.1 coordinate 5,595, forward strand.
CTATTGAAACAGCGCGTACACCTATTGCATTATCAGAAATACAGCCTGCCCATGAAATTACAGCGGCACTAGCAACAGGTGCAATGAGTCATGGTGCCTTATTATCTGAGGCTCACGAAGCCGTTGCACAAGGGACTAATATTGCTGGTGCAATGAGCAACTCGGGTGAAGGTGGCGAGCATTCAAGTCGTTTCAACACCTTAAAATCCAGCAAAATAAAACAATTTGCTTCAGGTCGCTTCGGTGTATGGGCAGGCTATCTTGCTGATCCAAATATTGAAGAAATTGAAATTAAAATTGCGCAAGGTGCTAAACCCGGTGAAGGTGGGCAATTACCTGCTGCAAAAGTATCGGTTGAAATAGCTTCTTTGCGTGGTGGTACACCAAAAGTTGAACTGGTCAGCCCTCCCCCACATCATGATACCTATTCTATCGAAGATTTAGGCCAGTTAATTCATGATGCTAAAGCAGCGCGCGTTAAAGTCGTTGTTAAACTTGTTTCATCAGAAGGTATCGGAACCATTGCGGTGGGAGTTGCCAAAGCAGGTGCTGATGTAATTAATGTGGCAGGAAACTCTGGTGGCACAGGAGCCGCCGCAGTCACTAGCTTAAAAAACACCGGTCGCTCACCAGAAATTGGTATTGCTGAAGTCCATCAAGCCCTGGCAGCCAATGGTTTACGCGACAAAGTTGTTATCCGCTGTAGTGCGGCTCATCAAAGTGGTGTTGATGTGGTTAAATCAGCTATTTTAGGGGGTGACTCGTTTGAGTTTGGTACCACTGCATTAATGATGCTTCGTTGTGTAATGGCTAAAAACTGCAATGTTCGCTGCCCTGCCGGCTTAACCACTGCACATGAAGAGTTTAAAGGTGACCCTCGCGTTCTAGCCCAATATTTTATGAACCTTGCTCACGAAGTAAGAGAAATATTAGCCAGCTTAGGCTATAGCAGCCTTGCTGAGATTCGCGGACAAGCTGATTTATTACATTTAATTGATCACCCTACTATGGTAGGTCAACTTGATTTCACTCGCTTGTTAGCTCAAGTTGAAGAAATTAAAATTGCAAAACCAATCTATTTAGAAGCCGACTTTAGTATTGATGACCAATCCATTGATAATATCAAGGCTAATATTATTAATGGTCAGTCCATTATTATTGAAGGATCTGAACTAAAACTTAATAACCGCCATAAAACAGTCGGTGGACAAACAGCCATTGATATTGAGCGTTTTCTTGCTTATCAAATGAGTCAACAGCAAGCAAATGATTCAAAACTAATTTACACCAATCAACATGGTCGCCGATATTTAGCTGCTGATAGTGTCACAATCCGTACCACAGGATCAGCAGGACAAAGTTATGCTGCCTTTAATAACGATGGTATGCGTATGGAACATTACGGAACCTGTAATGATGGTGTGGGGAAATCTGCTTGTGGCGGTACTATTATTATCAGTTCACCTGGCGGCGGTTCAAAAGCCTCAGGAGAAAATGTTTTAATTGGTAACTTTGCATTATTTGGAGCAACAGGCGGTAAAGCTTTTATTAATGGTGAAGCTGGTGACCGCTTTGGTGTTCGCAACTCAGGTGCAATGGCTGTTGTTGAGGGTGTAGGTGACTTTGCTTGCGAATATATGATCAATGGTGCTGTACTAAACCTAGGCTCCTTTGGAAAAGGGTTTTGCACAGGTATGTCAGGAGGTAATGCATACCAATATGACCCCAAAAATCGTTTAGAGAATTTACACGATATAAGTTCTGTTGAAATTCGTAGCTTAGCTGAAGATACTGAAACCTCTAGGGCCCATGAGCAATTTATTTTAGCAATGCTGGAACAGCATATTGAATATACTGATTCAATTATCGGTAAAAAAATTCTAGCCAATTGGAGTAGTGAGCGTAAACACTTTAAATTCGCCATTCCATTATGGTTGTACAAAACTCAAACCGCTGAATACTTAAGTCAATCTTCAGACCGCAAAACGATGGTTGAAGAATTATCAATTGCTTATGCTCAAGAGCAAATTAGCATAGTTAAAACAGCTTATAAAAAAAATGAAGCCCTGTTTGCTGGAGCGATTCCTGATTATGGAAAAACAGATACCACATTAACTTTTAAATTACTTAATAGCTTTTCCGTTATTGATAAAGCACAAACGATAGCTAAAGATCAGTTATTAAAGTCAGGGCAGACAGAGATAACTGAACAGCAAATTAGCCAACAAGCTGAAAAGTTAATTATTGAACGCCCTCGCAAAATTCAAGATGCACTAGTTAAAATCTATAGAGAAGCTTATGCCAATTATTCTGATGGGCAACTAGCCGCCCTATTAGCTGACAAACGTTTAAGCGATTATAAAACGGCTATGATTCTACGCGACGTACAAAGTATTTACTCAATTGGTTCAACCGCCTGGATTATTGAACAACAAAATGCCAATAGAAGTGCATTGGCAGATGTAACAGGTGTTGAGGAATATATTGCTGGATTGACCAGTCTGGATATTATTCAAACCATGTTAGACGAAGTATAAACAAATCAAGTTATAGACAGGTTTATGTAGGTTGGGCAAAACAGCAAACACCAAATTGCCCAACGAAAGAGCAAATAACACAGTTACTAAAATATGAAAACACCAAATATTCCACAAAATGCCCCCTATAGTGAGACTCAACGCGCTTGGATAGGTGGTTTTTTTGCAGGTATGCATAGTCATATATTGCAAAATTCAGGATCAGACAGTCAAGCAGACGCACGTATTATTAATATTTTATACGGCAGCCAAACAGGTAATGCTGAATCTGTTGCTACTGATGTAGCCAATGCAGCTAAAACACATGGCTTACTCCCCCTTGTAAAAAGCATGGATGAGATAGAAATAGATGCTTTAGCAAAAATGGAATATCTTCTTATTATCACCAGTACCTATGGCGAAGGTGAAATGCCTGATAACGCCCAATTACTTTGGGAAGCCATTAATGCAGACACTGCACCAAAAATGGAAAATACACAGTTTTCTATTTTAGCTTTAGGCGACACCAGTTATGATTTATTCTGTCAAGCAGGGATAGACTGGGATAATCGTCTTGAGCAACTTGGAGCTCAAAGACTTTATGATCGTGCAGATTGTGATGTAGTCTTTGATGAAACTTCCGCAAGCTGGATTAGTCAGGTTATGCCTATGATGGCAGAAGGTGCAGCTGTTTCAGTTGACCTTAGTGAAAGTGCCAAGACAAGTAAACCGAAATATAACCGTAAGAACCCATTTTCCAGCAAAATCACCAGCAATCGTTTATTAACCTCGGAAAAATCGTCTAAAGAAACGCGTCACTATGAGTTTTCTCTTAAGGGTTCAGGCTTATCTTATGAAGCCGGTGATGCATTAAATGTTATTCCTCAAAACTGCCCAGAATTAGTTGCGGATATTGTTGCAGCAATATCATGTACCGGTACAGAAGATGAACCGGTTAATGGCGAAGCAACAACATTATCAGAAGCTCTACGCACCCGTTTTGAAATAAAACTACCCAGCAAAGAATTACTTCAAGAAATTGTCAGACGCTCTGGCAACCAAGAGTTAAACGGTTTATTTGAAAGTAATGATAAAAATGCTTTATCAAAGTACTTATGGGGACGTGATATTTTAGACTTATTACTTCAATTTCCCAACGTACAATTCTCAGCCGCCGAATTTCTAGGCTTATTAAAACCTTTACAACATCGTGCCTATTCTATTTCTTCAAGTGGAAAAATGTATCCTGATAGCGTCCATTTAACCGTTGCCAGCGTTAGATACCACGCCCATAATCGTGACCATAAAGGCGTTTGTTCAACTTATATGGCTGACTTGGTTGACGAAAATTCAGAAGTTAAAATTTTCTTTTCACCCAATAAAAGCTTTAGAGTTCCTGAAGACGATAGTTTACCCATGATTATGGTAGGCCCAGGTACAGGTATTGCCCCTTTTAGAGCATTTTTACAAGAACGTGAATTTAGACAAGCAACAGGAAAAAACTGGTTATTATTTGGTGACCGTAATGCAGCTACTGATTATATCTATCAAGATGAAATTGAAGCTATGCAGAAAAAAGGCATACTCACACGTTTAGACCTGGCTTTCTCAAGAGATCAGCAAGAAAAGATTTATGTACAGGATCGAATGATTGAAAACGGTGCCGAAATGTTCTCTTGGCTAGAACAAGGCGGTTCATTTTTCGTCTGTGGTGATGCAACCTATATGGCTAAGGACGTAGATAAAGCCCTGCACATCATTATTGAAAAATATGGCAATAAAACAGCTGACCAAGCCGTTAACTATGTTAATCAACTAAAAAAAGAAAAACGGTATGTTCGTGATGTTTACTAACATAAAAATTTAATTTCAATAAATTTACCCAATACAGCCAGTTCAACTAAGTAGAACTGGTTTTCCCATTATGAGCCTAAAATTTATAATTATCCCTGTTACCCCCTATCAACAAAACTGCTCTTTATTAATCTGTAAAAATACCCATAAAGCAGCTATCGTTGATCCTGGAGGAGATATTGAGACTATTTTAAAGGTCATTAAAACTGAACAAGCGATACCCGAAATTATCCTGGTAACGCACGGACATTTAGACCATGTTGGGGGTGTCGTTGAGTTAGCAAAAAAACTTTCCTTACCGATTGAAGGTCCAAATCAAGAAGACAAATTTTGGCTGGATGCCCTACCCTCTCAATTACAATCATTTGGCTTTCCTCACAGTGATAGCTTTACCCCAAATAGATGGTTAAATAATGGAGATACTGTTAAGTTTGGTGATCAAACTCTTAAAGTAATACACTGTCCAGGGCATACACCCGGTCACATTGTGTTCTTTCATCAACAGTCTAAATTAGCTATTGTAGGTGATGTGCTTTTTAAGGGCTCAATAGGTCGAACAGACTTTCCTAAAGGTGATTTTGATACCTTAATCAACTCAATCAAAAATAACTTATGGCCTTTGGGAAAGGAGGTAAAATTTATTCCTGGGCACGGCCCAATGTCGACTTTTGGTGATGAAATGCAAACTAACCCATATGTTTCTATTGAAAGCTGATGGGAGTATCAATAATTTTAGCCACCGAATCAAATATTAACAAACCTTTAATCAATACCTTCGCCAATTTTGTTTTGTACAAAAAGCACCCTTTTTATCGACATATAAATCAATAAGTTACACTTATTGTTTATGCGAAAAACAGCTTGTTTTCCATTTTGGCGAAGGTATTGTTTAATAAAGACCCTTTATTATTCGGACAGCCTCCTAGTCTCAATCTCTGTTCCACCGCTACCGTTAGGTAACTTAGGCAGGCAGATCTCCCCGGGTAAGAACATGATCTTTCTCTGCACAACCACAGCATTTACCATCTCACAGTGATCCAGGCGGGCTTCGTCATGTTGTGCTGACTCGCCCTGCGGTTCGGCCTTACTATGCTGTTTTTGTCCATTGGCTCGCAGATTTGCACTTAGGCTTCTTTCAGGTAAACGGTCGCCCGGCCACCCTTGCCATCGGCTAGTACTTTTTAAGATTTTCATATAGAATATCCTTCTGGATAATGTACAGGGGACTTTCACCCCATAAGATCATGCCCATGCCGGGCACACACAAATAGCTCCAGCGGACAATTTAAAGCGTCACTTATTTTGCTTTCGCAAAAACGTGCCACTTTAAATTGCCGCTGAGCAAGGCGTTATGTTTTAGAGCAGCTTAACTGTAAACTTCTTGTTAAGTACACCAATAGCGTATAATATTGTCAAATGATTACTATTGCTGAAACTGAGTCTTTTTTAAAGAAGGCGTCTAAACTACTTCCAGTAGAAGACAAAGGAAACTTAATTTCATATCTATCTGAACATCCAAGTGCAGGCGATGTAATTCAAGGAACTGGCGGAATTAGACAATTAAGGTGGGCAAAAGGTAATAAAGGAAAAAGTGGAGGTTTTAGAGTTATTTATTATTTTCATAATGAAAGTATGCCACTTTATCTGTTAGCTGTTTTTTCAAAAAATGAAAAGATAAACATCAGCACCGAAGAAAAACATATTTTGTCCAAAGCAGTTAAAGAATTGGTCGCATATTGGAGGCATAGACAATGAGTACAGCATTCAGTGAAATATCAGCAGGACTTTCCGAAGCAATTAATCATGCTAAAGGTAAGGAAACGAAAGTTATTGAGCATACATCTGAAAACCTTAATGTAAAAGCCATTCGAGAAACAACAGGAATGAGCCAACAAAAATTTTGTGCTACATTTGGTATTTCAGTTGGTACATTAAGAAATTGGGAGCAAGGTTTGCGCTCACCTAGAGGAACGGCAAGAGTGTTATTACAGGTTGTAAAGCACAATCCAACAGCTATTATTGAAGCAATTCAACATTAAAAACATAACGAATAAGGTTAGATTGTGATCGCGAAGCGAACCACAATCTGAACCGGTTGT